>NZ_DLNP01000023.1:0-69847 GCF_002478355.1 Brevundimonas sp. UBA7507
GCGGTGCCGTGCTGGTCGTCGTGGAAGACGGGGATGTCCAGCAGATCCTGCAGCTGGGCCTCGATCTCGAAGCATTCGGGGGACTTGATGTCCTCCAGGTTGATGCCGCCCCAGGTGTCGCCGATGTTCTTGACCACGGTGACGAACTCATCCGGGTCGGTGGTCTTCACCTCGACGTCGAAGCTGTCGACGTCGGCGAAGCGTTTGAACAGGACCGACTTGCCTTCCATCACCGGCTTGGACGCCATGTGGCCCAGGTTGCCCAGGCCCAGGATGGCGGTGCCGTTCGAGATGACGGCGACCATGTTCCCCTTGGCGGTGTAGTCATAGGCCTTGTCCGCATCGGCGGCGATGGCCAGGACCGGCACGGCCACGCCCGGCGAATAGGCCAGCGACAGGTCGCGCTGGGTCGCCATCGGCTTAGTCGGGGCCATGGAGATCTTGCCCGGCGTCGGATCGCTGTGGAACTCCAGAGCGTCGTCGTCGGAGAAGGTCTGTTTATCGGTCAATTCGGGCATTTCGATCTCGGGAAGGGGCAGGCGCATTTCGTTCCTAGATCGTGGGATGGACGGGGACAACCGCTGACGCTGGGTCAAGGCCGATTGCGTGGTTTCTCCGTCACGCGGCGGGTAGGAAGCCCGTCCCTTCGATCTCGACCGGGCCGGTCATGAAAACGTGGCCGGACGCCTCGTCCCAGTCGATGGTCAGTTCGCCGCCGTCGACCGTCACGGCGGCCTTTCGGTCGGTCAGACCGCGCCGCGCCGAGGCGACCAGGGCCGCGCAGGCGCCGGTGCCGCAGGCCAAAGTCAGGCCCGCTCCGCGCTCCCACACCCGCAACCGAATGTGATCGCGGGCCCGCACGTCAGCGAAGCCGACGTTGACCCCCTCGGGGAACAGGGGGTGGTGCTCGACCAGGGAGCCGGAGCCGCGCACGAAGGCGTCGTCCAGCCGGTCGGTGAAGAAGACGACGTGGGGATTGCCCATCGACACCGCGCCCGGCGTGTGCAGCACGGGGGCGTCGATCGGTCCGATCTGAAGCTCGATGCCGCGCGTGTCCATGTCTTCCGACAGCGGCACCTGGGACCAGTCGAGGCGCGGCGCGCCCATGTCCACGGTGACTTGATGGGTCGCGGCCGTCGATCCTTCGGGGTCGCCCGATCCGACGCGGCCCGCCGCCCGGCGCGCCGTGGTCGGTCCGCCCAGGGTGTCGATGACCACCTCTTCCTTGTCGGTCGCCTGCAGCAGCAGCCAGCCGACGCAGCGCAGGGCGTTGCCGCAGGTCTCGACCATGGAGCCGTCGGCGTTCCAGACCCGCATGAAGGCGTCGGCCGTCTCGGACGGCTCGACGCCGATCAACTGGTCGAAACCGCCCAGACCCGCCGCCGGATCGGCCAGGGCGCGCACCTGATCCGCGGTCGGGTGGAAGGGTTCTTCGAAGGCCTGGACGACGATGAAGGCGTTTCCGGCACCGTTCATGCGGATGTAGGGTCGGGCGGGCTGGCTCATGATCGCCTTCATATAGGATTTTTCGCCGGTTCATGTATCGGTGGCGGCGATGACGTCTGACCAGAGCCAAACCGCCAAATCCGACGGGCTGCGGCTGAGGGCGCGCCTGCGCTACCTCTACCACGGCTCCCAGCCGGCGGCGGTGAAGTTCCGCCTGATGGTCATCGTCATCGACCTGGCCATCATCGGCTTCTTCCTGGCCACGCCGATCCTGAAGGAGGCGGGCTGGGCCTTCTATGTCTTGGACTATCTGATCGCCGCCGTTCTTGGGCTGGACCTGGCGGCGCGGGCCTACGCCTATTCCGACATCCGGTCCTGGCTGAAGCGGCCGATCGTCTGGGTCGATCTGTTCGTCCTGGCGACCCTGTTGTTCCCGGCCTGGCTGGCCAATCTGGGCTTCCTGCGGTTGCTGCGGTTCTGGAGCCTGCTGAACAGCGACCTGTTCTGGCGCACCATCGGCCGCCGCTTCGACGACACGCGGGTCGAGGAGGTCACACGGGCCCTGACCGCCCTGGTCACCTTCGTCTTCGTCGTGACCGGCTTCGTCTACGCCTATTTCAGGGGCAAGGCCGAGCACATCAACGGCTATCTGGACGCCCTCTATTTCACCGTCGCCACCCTGACGACGACGGGCTTTGGGGACATCACCCTGCCGGGCAACTGGGGGCGGGTCATCTCCATCGTCGTCATGCTGGTGGGCATCACCCTGTTCATCCGCCTGGCCCAGACCCTGATCCGGCCGCACAAGGTCAAATTCCCCTGCCCCACCTGCGGGCTTCAGAAGCACGATCCCGACGCCGTTCACTGCAAGGCCTGCGGCCAGATCCTGTGCATCCCCGACGACGGCGATTGAGTCTCGCCCTGCGGCGAAAGATTACAAGCCCGTAAGATTACAGACGCTTGCCCCTCGCCCTCGCCCTCGCCAAGGTGCCGCGCGAAAACACTCGTCCGTTGGGGGACACATAATGACCATCCGCTCGCTGGCGTCCGTCGCCGCCCTTCTTCTCGCCGCCGGAGCCGCACCCGTCGCCATGGCCCAAGCCACCGTTTCCGCAAGCGCCGCCTCGACGGCTCCGGGCTTCGCCGCCAGCGACGCGACCGACCCCTACATCTGGCTGGAGGAGGTCGAGGGCGACCGCGCCATGGCGTGGGTCAAGGCGCACAACGAGACCTCTCTGGGCGTGCTGCAGGGCGATCCGCGCTATGAGGGCCTGCACCAGCAAGCGCTGGACCTGGTGCAGTCGCGCGACCGCATCCCCTCGCCCGGCTTCACCCACGACGGCCACGTCGACAACTTCTGGCAGGACGCCGAGCATGTGCGCGGCATCTGGCGCCGCACGACGCTGGACTCCTATCGCACCGACGCGCCGCAGTGGGAGACCATCCTAGACATCGACGCCCTGTCGGCGGCCGAGGGCGCCAACTGGGTCTATAAAGGCGCGTCCTGCCTGCCGCCCGAGGAACGCTATTGCCTGATCTCCCTGTCGAACGGCGGCAAGGACGCTGTGACGGTCCGCGAGTTCGACAGCGTCACGAAAACCTTCGTGGAGGGCGGCGTCAGCCTGCCGGAATCCAAGGGCGGCGCCAGCTGGATCGACAGGGACACCCTGCTGATCTCGCGCGACTTCGGCGAGGGCTCGCTGACGGACTCGGGCTATCCGCGCACCGTGCGTCTGATGAAGCGCGGCCAGAGCGTCGATCAGGCGGTCGAAGTCTTCGCCGGTCAGCAGACCGACGTCTCGGTTTCGGGCTACACCCTGCGCGACGCCGACGGCGTAGTGCAGGCGGTGCTGCTGAACCGGGGGATCAACTTCTATGAGAGCGAGACCTGGCGCCTGAACGTCGACGGCTCGACGACCAAGCTGGAGCTGCCGCTCAAGTCCAACATCAACGCCCTCGTCGCCGGCCAGCTGGTGGTGACGACGGACCAGGACTGGACCGCGCCTTCGGGCCAGGAATTCAAGACCGGCGACGTCATCGCCTGGAACCTGCAGGCCTGGCTGGCCGATCCCAAGACCCCGGCGCAACTGGTGATCCGTCCCGGCGAGCGCGAGGCGATCGAGGGCGTCAACGCCACCCGCAACAAGCTGGTCGTCGCCCTGTACGAGAACGTGCGCGGCTCGGTCTACGTCTATGATCCGGCTGATTGGAGCCGCACGCGCCTGGACCTGCCGCAGAACGTCTCGGTCGGCGTCGGTTCGGCGTCGGAGCGCGACGACAAGATCTTCGTCAGCGTCACCGGCTATCTGAATCCGTCCAGCCTGTATCTGGCCGATGCGGCGACCGGCGCGGTCGCCCTGACCAAGGCCCTGCCGGACAAGTTCGACGCCAGCGGCATGCGCGTCGATCAGTTCGAGGCGCGCAGCGCTGACGGGACGATGATCCCCTATTTCGTCGTCCACAAGGACGCCATGGCGTTGGACGGCTCGAATCCGACGCTGCTCTACGGCTACGGCGGTTTCCAGTCGTCGCTGCTGCCCGGCTATTCGCCGACGGTCGGCAAGCTGTGGCTGGAGCGCGGCGGCGTCTATGTCATCGCCAACACCCGCGGCGGCGGCGAGTTCGGCCCGAAATGGCACCAGGCGGCACAGCAGGAGAACCGCCAGCGCGCGCATGAGGACTTCCAGGCTGTGGCCCAGGATCTGATCACGCGCGGCGTCACCTCTCAGCCGCACCTGGGGATCATGGGCGGCTCGCAGGGCGGCCTCTTCATGGGCGCCATGCTGACCCAGCGCCCGGACCTGATCAACGCGGCGGTCATCCAGGTGCCCCTGTTCGATATGCTGCGCTTCCACAAGCTGCTGGCCGGCGCCTCGTGGATCGGTGAATACGGCAATCCGGACATCCCCGAACAGCGGGCCTGGATCGAGCAGTATTCGCCCTACCAGAAGCTGGCGGCGGGTCAGCCCTACCCCGAGGTCTTCATCCACACCTCGACCAAGGACGACCGCGTCCACCCCGGCCACGCCCGCAAGGCGGCGGCGCGGATGGAAGAGCTGGGCTACCCGGTCCTCTTCTATGAAAACGTCGACGGCGGTCACGCGGCCGGCGCCAACCTGCGCGAAACGGCCCGCCGCATCGCGCTGGAATACACCTATCTGACCCGTCGGCTGATGGATCAGCCGGCGCAGCGGTAATCGACGGAGCCCGAGATCATGATGAAGTCCCTGTTTCTGTCCGTCGCCCTGCCCGCCCTGATGCTGGCCGCCGCGCCCGCTCTAGCTGAGAGCGTCGCGTCCGATCCCGCCGCCGCCTCGGCGACGACCCTGCCGCCGCACTTCCCGCGCGACCTGTCGCCCGAGGGGGTCAGGGCCGCCGACGATCATCTGGCGCTGGAAGAGGTGGACGGCGCCGAGGCCCGCGCCTTCGTCGCCGCCTCGAATGAAAAGGCCCTGGCGGCCCTGACCGGCGACCGCCGCTATGAGCCCTTCCGCCAGCAGGCCGAGGCCATCCTGACCGCCACCGACCGCATCCCCGGCGTCAGCTTCCTGGGCGAAGGCCTGGGGAATTTCTGGCAGGACGCGGCCAATCCGAAGGGCGTCTGGCGCCGCACGACGCTGGACTCCTATCGCACGGCCCAGCCCCAGTGGGAGACGCTGCTGGACATCGACGCCCTGGCCAAGGCCGAGGGCAAGGACTGGGTGTTCAAGGGCGCCAACTGCCTGGCGCCGGACGAGACCCGCTGCCTGATCAACCTGTCGGACGGCGGCAAGGACGCCGTGACGGTGCGCGAATTCGACCTGACGACCAAGCGGTTCGTGGACGGCGGCTTCGTCATCCCCGAGGGCAAGCACCGCATCAGCTGGCTGGACCGCGACACCCTGCTGATCGCCACCGACTTCGGCCAGCAAGGCGGTCGGGGCAGCCTGACGGAGTCGGGCTATCCCTTCATCGTCAAATCCTTGACGCGCGGCCATCCGCTGGCGCACGCGACAGAGGTCTATCGCGGCCAGCAAGGCGACGGCGGCTACGGCGTCTCTCCCATGGTCTTCCGCGACAAGGCGGGCGCGGTCGAGGCCGTGCTGTTCAGCCGTCCGCTGGACACCTTCCGCTCGGAACTCTGGGCGCTGGGGGCCAATGGAAAGCCGCACAAGCTGAACCTGCCGGAACGTGTTGCGGTTGAAGGCGTCATGGAGGGCAGCCTCATCTTCTCGCCAGACCAAGCGTGGAGCTTCGACGGTCAAGACTACGCCGCCGGTTCGCTTTTGGCCCTGCCGATGGGTGTGCTCGGCGACGTGCGCCAGAGCATCCGCATCGACGCGAAGTCCGCGACCATCTTCACGCCCGGCCCGCGCCAGTCGCTGCAGAACGTCAGCGTGTTCGAAGACAACATCGTCGCCGTCATCGCCGACAACGTCGTCGGCACGCTGAAGCGTTTCACGCCGGGCGCCGACGGCTGGACCGCGACCGACATCGCGGTCCCCGCCAACAGCGCCGTGGGTCTGGGCGACAGCTCCAAGGCCAAGGGCCAGGTCTTCGTCTCGACGCAAGGCTTCCTGACGCCGCCGACGCTCAGCCTGGCCGACGTCTCGACCGGCGCCCTGACCGAACTGAAATCGGCGCCGGCCAAGTTCGACGCCTCGACCCATGTGGTTGAGCAGTTCGAGGCGACCTCGACCGACGGGACGAAAATCCCCTACTTCGTCACCCGGCCCAAGAATCTGGCGATGGACGGGACCGGCCCGACCATTCTGTTCGGCTATGGCGGCTTCCAGGCCAGCTTCCCGCCCGCCTACAAGCCCGAGATGGGCAAGCTGTGGCTCGAGAACGGCGGGGTCTTCGTCCAGGCCAACATCCGCGGCGGCGGCGAGTTCGGCCCCGGCTGGCACCAGGCGGCCCTGCGCGAGAACCGCCAGCGCGCCTTCGACGACTTCGCCGCCGTGGCCCGCGATCTGGAGCAGCGCCGCATCACCAGCCCGCGCCATCTGGGCATCTACGGTCGCTCGAACGGCGGCGTGCTGACCTCGGTGTCCATCACCCAGCATCCGGAGCTGTTCAATGCGGCGGTCATCGAAAGCCCGCTGATCGACATGCTGCGCTATCAGGAGCTGCCGGCGGGCGCCTCGTGGATGGGCGAGTACGGCGATCCGCGCATTCCGGGCGACGCCGAATTCATCGCCCGCTACTCGGCCTATCAGCAGCTGCGGCCCGAGGTGAAGTATCCGCGCGTCTACATCACCACCAACACGCGCGATGATCGGGTCCACCCCGGCCACGCCCGCAAGTTCGCGGCGCGCCTGGGCGACCAGGGCCACGACCACCTCTATTTCGAGGACACGGCGGGCGGTCACTCCAACGACGCCGATCCGGTGGCCAACGCCCGCCGCTGGGCGCGTCACTACGTCTATCTGGCCCAGCAGCTGATGGACTGATTGTAGCGCTCGTCGCGTCCGACGCGCCGCTCACGCATTTATGAGCGGCGTTCTCGGGCCGAAGGGATAGGATCGCCGCCATGATGGCACGGGGCCTGTTCAGGTACGGGATGACGGCGGCGGTCGCGGGGGCGGGCCTGCTGGCCGTCGCCGCCGCGCCGTCGCGCGAGCGCGACGCCCCGGTCCAGCCGGTGGTGGTCGAGCTGTTCACCGCCCAGGGCTGCTCGGGCTGTCCCGACGCCAACCGCATGGTCGAGACGGTGGCCCAGAATCCGGGCGTGATCGTCCTGACCTACGGCGTCGACTACTGGGACTATCTGGGCTGGTCCGACACCTTCGCCCGGCCCGAGTTCGCCGAGCGCCAGCGCGCCTATCGCCAGGCCTTGAAGTTGCGGAACGTCTCGACGCCGCAGGTGGTGATCGACGGACGTCGTCATGTCTCGGGCGCGCGCTCGCCGGAGCTGAAGGCGGCGGTCGAGGCCGAGGCGCAGGGCCGGGGCTGGCCGCCCGAGATCGAGTTCCGCGAGACGGGCGACCGGGTCGGCATCGGCTCGGGCCGCCCGCCGCGCGGCGGGGCTGAAGTCGTCGCCGTTGTCTATCGACCGGGGCAGCAGACGGTCGAGGTCAAGGGCGGCGACAACCGCGGCCGGGCGGTGACCCACGTCAATGTGGTGCGCGAGGTGCGCCGTCTGGGCGATTGGAACGGCCGGCCCGTGCTGTTCCCCCTGCCTCAGGACGCAGGGGTCGATGAAGGGGTGGTGGTGCTGTTGCAGGCCAAGGACGATCGTCGCATCCTGTCGTCCGCTGCGCGTCCGGAACCGGGGCGCGATTGAACCGCTGACGGAAAAGGTCTAAAGGCCCGCCGCTCTTGATGGGCGCGCGCCTCCTCGCGCGACCCGGAGAACATTGCATGGTCGGGGATACGCCCCGCGGCGACGCCGCGCCAACCGCCAACGCCTCCTCTTCTGCGAACGCCCAGACTCCGCCTTCCGGCGGGGCGCACGGCCATGGCGGAGGCAAGGCCAGTCATCGCGCTCTGATCCTGGGCGCCATCGGCGTGGTCTTCGGCGACATCGGCACCAGCCCGATCTACGCCCTGCGCGAGGCGACGGCCCACGCTCAGAAGGGCGTCGGCGGCGATCTGGCGATCATCGGCGTGGTGTCGCTGGCCTTCTGGGCCCTGATGGTCGTCGTGACGTTCAAATACGTCATGTTCCTGATGCGGGCCGACAACAAGGGCGAGGGCGGCACCCTGTCGCTGATGGCCCTGGCCCAGCACGCCATCGGTCGACGCAGCGCCTGGCTGTTCGTGCTGGGCGTCTGCGGCGCGGCCCTGTTCTACTCCGACGGCGTCATCACGCCCGCCATCTCGGTCCTGTCGGCGGTCGAAGGCCTGCAGGAGGCGCCCGGTCTGAACGGCCGTCTGGACCCCTTCATCCTGCCGCTGGCGGCGGGCATCCTGATCGCCCTCTTCCTGGTGCAGTCGCGCGGCACGGCGGGGCTGGCCAAATTCTTCGGCCCGATCACCCTGATCTGGTTCCTGTCGCTGGGCCTGCTGGGTGTGGTCCATATCTTCGACGACCTGTCGATCCTGAAGGCCCTGTCGCCCTACTATGGGATCAAGCTGCTGATCGCCGACGGCTTCCTGGGTTTCGTCATCCTGGGCAGCGTCTTCCTGGCCGTCACCGGGGCCGAGGCGCTGTATGCGGACATGGGCCATTTCGGCAAGGCGCCGATCCGCCAGAGCTGGCTGTTCATTGTCCTGCCGTGCCTGACGCTTTGCTATCTGGGTCAGGGCGCCTTCCTGCTGTCGCACCCCGGCGCGGCGGACAATCCCTTCTGGAACATGGTGCCGCAGCTGGCCTATTGGCCGATGCTGATCCTGGCCACGGCGGCCACGGTGATCGCCAGCCAGGCGATGATCACGGGCGCCTTCTCGGTCACGCAGCAGGCGGTCCAGCTGGGCCTGTTGCCGCGCATCGACATCCGCAACACCTCCGAGACCCAGGCCGGTCAGATCTATGTCCCGGCGATCAACAGCCTGTTGCTGGTCGGGGTGCTGTTCGTCTTGGTCAGCTTCCAGTCGTCCCACAACCTGACGGCGGCCTATGGCGTGGCGGTGACGGGGACCATGATGGTCAACACCCTGATGGCCTTCACCGTCGTGCGTCACAAGTGGAAGTGGTCGTGGTGGGCCATCCTGCTGACTCTGGTGCCGTTCGGCTTCATCGACGCGGTCTTCCTGACCTCGAACCTGCTGAAGATCCCGGCCGGCGCGTGGATGCCTCTGGTGCTGGGCGGGGGCTTGGTCATGCTGATGTGGACCTGGGTGCGCGGCTCCCAGATCCTGGCTGACAAGACGCGTAAGGACAGCCTGCCGCTGAACGACCTGATCGAGATGCTGCGCGCCCGTCCGCCGCACCGGGCGCCGGGCACGGCCATCTTCCTGACCTCCGATCCGGACGTCGCGCCCGTGGCTCTGATGCACAACCTCAAGCACAATAAGGTGCTGCACGAGAAGAACATCATCCTGACGGTTCACACCTCGGACCGGCCGCGCGTGCCGGACCTGCAAAGGGTGGCGGTCGAGCCGATCAGCGATGATTTCAAGCGTCTGACCCTGACCTTCGGCTATATGGAGACGCCGAACGTGCCGCGCGCCCTGGGTCTGTGTCGCAAGCAGGGGCTGAAGTTCGACATCATGTCGACCAGCTTCTTCCTGGGCCGTCGCTCGGTCGTTCCTTCCGCCCGCCAGGGCATGCCTCTGTGGCAAGACAAGCTGTTTATCTTCCTGATGCGTAACGCCGCCAATCCGACCGACTTCTTCCGCATTCCGCCCGGCCGCGTGGTCGAGCTCGGCACCCAGGTGTCGGTGTGAGCGGGGGCGCGCCCAAGGGCACAAGCTCCGCCGCGCGCGGCCGCCGCATCGCCGAAAAGGCGCGCGGCCCGCGTCGTGAAGCGCCCCGGCAGCCCGTCGCGGACGATCCGCACGCCGACATCGGCGTCGAGGCGCGGCTGGTGGCGGGCGTCCTTCTGAACGCGGCGCTGGAGAAGCGCACGGGGCTGGACGAGGCCCTGTCGCAATCGCCCGCGCGCGACCTGCCGCCTCAGGATCGGGCCTTCGCCCGCGCCGTCGCCATGGCGGCTTTGCGTCGTCTGGGCGAGATCGACCAGATCCTCGAGCGTCGTCTGCAGAAGGCGCCGCCGCTGGCCGTCATGACCATCTTGCGCGTCGCCCTGGCCCAGACCCTGGTGCTGGAGACGCCCGCCTTCGCGGCAGTGTCTACGGCGGTGAAGCTGGCCGAGCGCGACGCCAAGACGCGGCCGTACAAGAATCTGGTCAACGCCGTGCTGCGCGGCGTCGGCCGCGACGGCCCCGGCCTGACGACCGCCGAATCCAACCTGCCCGACTGGCTGGCGGCGCGGTGGAAGGCGACTTACGGCGAGGCGGCCCTGATCGGCCTGGCCCTGGCCACGCGCGAAGAACCGGCGACCGACCTGACGGCCAAGCCCGGCGTGGATCCGGCTGAGCTGGCGGCGTCGGTCGAGGGCGAAGCCCTGCCCGGCGGCACGGTCCGCACCGGCAAGCGCGGCGATGTCGCTTCCTGGCCCGGTTTCGAAGCCGGCGACTGGTGGGTCCAGGACGCGGCCGCGGCCGTCCCCGCCCGCCTGCTGGCGGTCAAGGCGGGCGAGACGGCGCTGGACCTGTGCGCCGCGCCGGGCGGCAAGACGCTGCAACTGGCCGCCGCCGGGGCCGAGGTCGTCGCCCTGGACCGCTCCGAAACGCGTCTGAAACGTCTGCGCCAGAATTTCGAGCGCATGAAGCTCAAGGCCGAGGTCGTCGCCGTCCCGGCTGAAGACTGGGAAGACGACCGCATGTTCGACGCGGTTCTGTTGGACGCGCCCTGCACGGCCACCGGCACCTATCGCCGCAACCCCGAGGTTCTGCGCGCCACCCGCCCCGCCGACGTGGCCAAGCTGGCCGACGTGCAGCATCGCCTGCTGGACGCGGCCGCCGAGAAGGTGAAGCCGGGCGGCCGTCTGGTCTATTGCGTCTGCTCGCTGGAACGCGAAGAGGGCGAGACGCAGGTCATCGCCTTCCTGCGCCGCAACCCGGCTTTCCGCACCGTCGCGGCGGTCCCAGCTGAGGTCGGCGCCCCGGACGAGGCGCTGACGCCCGAGGGCTGGCTGCGCATCCTGCCCTCGCAGTGGGCCGAGAAGGGCGGCCTGGACGGCTTCTTCGCCGCCAAGCTGGAGCGGATCGCGGACTAGGCCGATGAGCGCGAATCTTTGCAATCGCTACGCCGGTCTGGCGGCGCGGGTCTATGATCTGGACAAGCCGATCGGCCGATCCTTCGGCGACGTGGAATTCTATACGCGCCGGTTGGAAATCTGCGACGGACCCGTGCTGGAGCCGGCGGTCGGTTCTGGTCGCGTGCTGGTCCCTCTGCTTGAGGCCGGCTTCGACGTCACGGGTTTCGACGCCTCTGCGGCCATGTTGGACCTCTGTCGGGCGGCGTGCGAGGCGCGAGGTCTGAGGGCGGAGCTGTCTGTGGCCCGCTTCGACGACTTCTCCTATGCGACGCCTTTTGGCGCGGTCGTTCTTCCCGCCGGCTCATTCCAGCTGATCGCCACGGCCCAGGAAGGTCTGGCCGCGCTCAAGCGCTTCCATGACCATCTGCAGCCGGGCGGCCGTCTGATCCTCGACCTTGATCCCGTCTCCGCTGTCTTGGCGCCGCCGGGACCAACGCGGCGCTGGACCGATGCGAACGGCGACCTGCTGACCCTGGCCGAGGAGCGTATCGATTCCGATCTGCTGAACCAGACGGTCGTTTCGCATCTTCGCTATGATCTTTGGACGGACGGTCGTCTGAGCGCATCGGAGCTGGAGCTGTTCACCCTACGCTGGTGGAGCGTCGAGGAGATGCGGCTGGCGTTGGGGGCGGCGGGTTTCGTCGACGTCATCGTCTCCGGGGGCTACGAGCACGGGCGGCTCCCGCGACGCGAGGATGACGTCATCACCTTCGAGGCGCGGCGCCCTTCGTAACATCGCAAATCGGACCGACGTCGTCCTCAGTCCTCGTCGTCCTCGATGGCGTGGATCTGGTCGTCGTCCAGGCCCAGGTGGTGGCCGATTTCGTGGATCAGGACGTGGGCTATGATCTCGGCCAGGCCGACGTCGCCGCGCTCGCACCATTCGTCGAGGATGGGCCGGCGGTAGAGGAAGACGCGCGACGGCTCCGGCGCCGGACCCATGGCGTCGCGTTCGCCGATGTGGACGCCGGAATAGAGGCCGGTCAGCTCGAACGGGTCTTCGATCTCCAGATCACGCAGGATGTCCTCGTCGGCGAAGTCGTCGACGCGGATGACGACGTCGCCCGCCGCCTGGCGAAACAGGTCGGGCAGGCCGGCGAAGGCCTCTTCGGCCAGGCGGGCGAAATCGTCGAGCGAGGGGGCGAGCTGGTCGGTCCAGGGCGTTGTCATGTCGGGGATATCGCCCGCGTCGGGCCGGGCCGCAATCGCAGAGGCGGCCGCGCGTGCATGGGCCGCATCGCAATTCGCCCAATCAGAGTATGGTAAACGGCGAATCGGCCTGTCCTGAAGGGCGGCTGGACATGGATCGGATTTTCTGGGGAAGGCATGGCCGAGGCGGATCTCGCGGCCGACATCGCCTTTGCGGCCACGGCGGGGGCGGCGGGGCTGGCGCTGGCGGTCAGCGTCTGGGCCTGGCGCCTGCGCGCCCGGCTGGTCGCGCGCGCGGGCGAGGTCGAGGACGATCTTGCGGGCGCCCGGATGCAGGCGGAGGCGGGAGCGACCGCCCTTATGGCGTTCGACGACGTGCGTCTGGGGCTGGGACCGAACGGCGAGATCGAGAGCGTGTTCGGCGCGTCGGACGTGCTGGCGGCCTTGGCGCCGGGCCTGGACGCGGCAGGCGCCGCCGAGGCCATTCTGTCGGCGCTGAGACAATCGCACACCGGCCGCATGGAGGCCCTGATTGACGCCGGAGAGGCGTTCGAGACCCTGCTGGAGACCTCTGACGGAACCTGGGCCGTCGAAGGGCGGCCGCACGGTGGCGGGGCCTGGCTGCGGCTGTCGCGCCTGGGCGGTCCCGATACGGGCGGCGAAGCCGGGCCGGGCGCCCTGGCCGAGCAATCACCTGCGCCGACCTGGGTGGTCGATGGGGCGGGCCATCTGATCTGGGCCAACAGCGCCTGGCTGCTGGAGACGGGCGCCGAGACGCTGGATGAGGCGCGCAGCCGGACCTTGAGCTTCGACCGAGGGGCAGACGCCGTGGTGGCCGAGGCCCTGCGCCTGAACGCGCGTCAGGAGGGCTTTCGCTGGACCACGGCGGGCGGGCGGCGCAGGGCGTGGAAGATCCTGGCCGAGCCGCTGGCGGGCGGGCGGGGCGCCGTCATCGCCTTCGCCATTGAGATGACCGAGGCCGAGGAGACGCGCGACACCCTGCGCCGCCACGTCGAGGCCCATGACGAGACGCTGAACCATCTGGCCGACGCGGTCGCCATCTTCGGCCCGTCCAAGCGGCTGGCTTTCCACAATACCGCCTTCCAGTCGTTGTTCGGGGTCGACCCGGCGTGGCTGGACGAGCGTCCGACCCACGCCGAACTGCTGGACCGGCTGCGCCAGAAGCGTCTGCTGCCCGAGGTCGTCGACTACGCCGCCTGGAAGGCCGAGGAGCTGGACTTCTACGGCGCCGCCCAGGCCTCGCCGGACGACAGCTGGTCCCTGCCCGACGGGCGGACGCTGCGGGTGGTGCGACAGCCGCACCCGCTGGGCGGCATTCTGCTGATCTTTTCGGACATCACCGGCGAGCTGCAGCTGCGCAGCCGCTACAACGCCCAGATTCAGGTCCAGCGCGCGACCCTGGACAAGCTGAACGACGCCGTGGCCGTGTTCGGCTCGGATGGACGGCTGCGGCTGCACAACGAAGCCTTCGAGACCTTCTGGGGCGTCCCCGGCGAGCGGCTGATGGAGGCGGGCGATTTCGACGCCGTGGCCGCCCTGTGCCGTCCGGTCCTGCCCGACGCCGCCCTGTGGCTGGGGCTGAAGGCGCGGGTGGCCGATCCTGACCCGGAAAGCCGCGTGGCCATTTCCGGCGAGGGCCGCACCGAGGACGGCCGCATCGCCGCCTGGCAGACCCGCCCCCTGCCCGACGGCGCCACCCTGGTCGCCTTCTTCGACGTGACCGCCCGGCGCGAACTGGAGCAGGCCCTGGCCGCCAAGGAGGCCGCCCTGGCCGAAAGCCAGGCCCTGAAGCGCGAGTTCGTCGGCAGCGTCTCCTATGAACTACGCACGCCGCTGACGACCATCGTCGGCTATTCCGAACTGCTGGAGGCGATGGGCGACCTGCCCGAGCGCAGCCGCCAGCACGCGGGCGCCATCCGCGTGGCGGCCAGCCATCTGGCCCGCTCCATCGACGACGTGCTGGACATGGCCCAGATCGACGCGGGCGAGATGGAGCTGACCCTGGGCGACGTGCGGGTCTGCGACCTGCTGGACGAGGCGGCGGAAAAGATCCGCGCCAAGGTCGAGGGCCGCGGCGCCGCGCTGAACCTGGCCTGCCCGACAGGGCTGAAGCCGATCCGCGCCGACGTCCGCCGCATCGCCCAGGCGGTCGATCACCTGCTGGAGAACGCCTGCCGCGCGGTGTCCGAAGGCGGCGCGGTCAGCCTGACCGCCGAGGCGGGGCCGGGCGAGGTCCGCATCCGCGTCGAGGACACCGGCCGGGGCATCCCCTATCACCTGCAGGCCCACGTCTTCGACCGCTTCGTGCGGCGCGAGCGCGGCGGGCCGGGCGTGGCCCTGGCCCTGGTCAAGGCGCTGGTCGAACTGCATGGCGGCTGGGCCGAGGTTCAGTCGGAACCGGGCAAGGGCGCGGCCTTCATCCTGCACCTGCCGGTCGAGGCCACGGCGCCGACCGCTGCGCCGGAATTGCTGCTGGGCTGATCTGAGCCGCCCAGTCGTGCTAGAGGGCGTGTCCAGCCTTCCAGGACGTCCTCATGGCCGATACGACCCGCCCCCTGCTCAAGACCGCCGTCATCTATGATTTCGACGGCACCCTGGCGCGAGGAAACATGCAGGAGGTCAGCTTCATCCCCTCGATCGGGATGACGCCGGCCCAGTTCTGGAACGAAACCGTCCGCCCCCGGACCATCGCCTCGGACGGCGACGGCATCCTGATGTACATGCAGATGATGCTGCTGGCCGCGCGCGAGCAGGGCGCGCCCGTGACGCGCCAGACGCTGCGGGACCACGGCCGCGATGTGGCCCTGTTCGAGGGCCTGCGCGATCGCTCCTGGTTCGACCGGATGAACGCCTTCGGCGCCCAGTTCGGGCTGGAGATCGAGCACTACATCATCTCGGCGGGCCTGACCGAGATGATCGAGGGCTGCCCCATCGCCGAGGCCTTCACCCACGTCTTCGCCTCGAAATACGCCTATGACGATGAGGATGTGGCGGTCTGGCCCGCCGTGGGGGTCAACTACACGACCAAGACCCAGTATCTGTTCCGCATCAACAAGGGGGTGCACAACCACTGGGAGGATGAGCGCATCAACCGCTTCATTCCGGACGAGGAGCGCCCCATTCCCTTCGACCGGATGATCTTCCTGGGCGACGGCGACACCGATGTGCCGACCATGAAGATGATGCACACCAAGGGCGGCTTCTCCATCGCCGTCTACGACCCTGACAGCACCCCGCGCGACCACGACAAGATCCATCGCCTGATCTCGGAGGACCGGGTCAACTTCGTCGCGGCGGGCGACTATCGCGAAGGCTCGCCGGTCGATCTGATCGTCAAGGGCTTGATCGGCCGTATCGCCGTCAACTACGGTCGGATGCCGGCGGACTGAGGCGCCGGTCGGCGTCTAGCTGAAACACGAGCTCGGCGCGAACCCCGCCCGCCAGCATATGGCGGGTGATCCGCTCGAAATGCTGGATGAAGACGGCCAGTTCGGCGCGCCTGGCGGGCGACAGATCGGCGGGCGGCAGGCCCATCAGCCCCGCCTCCTGTTCACAGCGCCAGTCCAGCACGGCGTCGAAGGACGGGGCCTTTAAGAACAGCACCGCGTCGAAGCGGGCGAAAGCTTCAGCATAAGGGCCGGCCAGGGCGGCGTTGGCGGCGCGTCGCCAGATCCCCTGCCCGTCCCGTTCGGCTTCCAAGGCGTTGATAGGCGCGGCGAGGTCAGCCTCGGCCTGCGGCGTCGCGCCCAGGCACCAGCCGTCGACCAGCACCGCCGACGGGCGGCCCGCAAACACAGGCCAGTCCGTTCTGGGCGCGCGGTCATCGGCCAGTTTGTCGAAGGCGGGAAGCGGCGTGCGGCTGTCGGCTCCGGCGGCGCGCAGGGCGGCCAGGGCGCGCTCCAACAGCGTCAGGTCGTGCGTCCTCGGCGGGCCGCGCACGGCGAACAGGGGGTGGACCTCGCGGGCCAGGGTCTGGCGTTCGGCCTTGGTCAGATAGACGTCGTCCAGCGACAGATGCGCGGCCCCCAGCCGTTCGGCCGCGATGCGGGCCAGGGTGGTCTTGCCCGAGCCCTGCGCCCCGGCGATCCCGATCAGGGGAATGTGGTCCGGCCGGGCGTGGCGCGCGACCAGAAACCCGACCGCGTCGAGCAGCCGGGTATCGATCATCTCAGTGCTGGCTTTCCGGCAGGCGCACGATCAGGCCGTCCAGGTCGTCGGTGACGCGGATCTGGCAGGACAGGCGGCTGTTCGGTTCGACGTTCTCGGCGAAGTCCAGCATGGACTCCTCCATGGCCGAGGGGCGGCCCGTCTCGGCGGCGAAATTCTCGTCGACATAGACGTGACAGGTGGCGCAGGCGCAGGCGCCGCCGCAATCGGCGTCGATGCCCGGCACATTGTTGCGGATCGCGCCTTCCATGACGGACAGGCCCTTTTTGACCTCGACCGTGTGCTCGGTTCCGTCGTGTTCAATGTAGGTGATCTTGGGCATGGAAGCGGTCTTAACTCTGGATGCAGGGTTGGCAAGCCTTGCTACGCGCCGGCCAAGGAAAACCCCCGGAACCAGGCGGCGCCGGGGGCTTTTCTTTTCGGTCCGACCGGCTGGATCAGGCGGCCGTCTTCTTGCGGGACGGCGAAACCATCAGCTTCTTGGTCTCGGCGATCGCCTTGGCCGGGTTCAGCCCCTTGGGGCAGACCTGGGCGCAGTTCATGATCGTGTGGCAGCGATACAGCTTGAACGGGTCTTCCAGGTCGTCGAGACGCTTCTGGGTGGCGTCGTCGCGGCTGTCCGAAATCCAGCGGTAGGACTGCAGCAGGGCCGCCGGGCCGAGGTATTCCTCCTGGTTCCACCAGTAGCTCGGGCACGAGGTCGAGCAGCAGGCGCACAGGATGCACTCGTACAGGCCGTCCAGCTTCTCGCGGTCGGCGGGCGACTGCAGGCGCTCCTTTTCCGGGTCCGGCAGGTCGGACTGGAGGTAGGGCTGGATCGAGTCGTACTGGGCGTAGAACAGCGACAGGTCCGTCACCAGATCCTTGACTACCGGCTGGTGCGGCAGGGGGGCGATGGTGATGTTGTGCGACGAACACTCGTCCCAGCCCTTGGTGCAGGCCAGGGTGTTGCGGCCGTCGATGTTCATCGAGCACGAGCCGCAGATGCCTTCACGGCACGAGCGACGGAACGACAGGGTCGGGTCGATCTCGTTCTTGATGTGGATCAGGGCGTCCAGAAGCATGGGGCCGTGATCGTCGGTCGAGACCTCGTACGAGTCCCAGCGCGGATCGGCGTCCGTCTCCGGGTCGTAGCGATAGACCTTGTAGGTCTTGACGTTCTTGGCGCCGGCTGGGGCCTTGTGGACCTTGCCGGCCGTGGGCTTGGAGCCGCGCGGGAGGTTGAGCTGAACCATCTGCGATCCCCCTTAGTAAACCCGAGCCTTGGGCTCGATGTACGAGACCTCGTCGGTCATCGTGTATTTGTGCACCGGACGGTAGTCGATCTGGACGCCTTCGCCCGGACGCTTCCACGCCAGGGTGTGCTTCATCCAGTTGACGTCGTCGCGGTCCGGATAGTCCTCGCGGGCGTGGGCGCCGCGCGATTCCGTGCGGTTGGCCGCGCCTTCGATGGTGACCAGGGCCTGGGCGATCAGGTTGTCGTACTCCAGCGTCTCCACCAGGTCCGTGTTCCAGATCAGGCCGCGGTCCGTGGTCTTGATGTCCGAGCCGGCGGCGTCGATCGAGCGCAGCTTATGGACGCCTTCGTCCAGGGTCTTGCCGGTGCGGAACACGGCGGCGTCGGCCTGCATGGCGCGCTGCATCTCCAGACGCAGGTGCGCCGTGGGGGTCGAGCCCGAGGCGTTGCGGAAGCGATCCAGGCGCGCCAGGTGCGCGTCCGTCTGGGCCTTGGAGGCCGACGGCACGGCCGAGGCCTTGTCGACGACTTCGCCGCAGCGCAGGCCGACGGCGCGGCCGAACACCACCAGGTCGGTCAGGGAGTTGGAGCCCAGGCGGTTGGCGCCGTGCACCGAGACGCAGGCGGCCTCGCCCACGGCCATCAGGCCCGGCACCACGCTGTCGGGGTTGCCGTCGCGCAGGGTCAGGACTTCGCCGTGATAGTTCGTCGGGATGCCGCCCATGTTGTAGTGGACCGTCGGCAGGACCGGGATCGGCTCCTTGGTCACATCGACGCCGGCGAAGATCTTGGCCGATTCCGAGATGCCCGGCAGGCGCGCGTGCAGGATCTTGGGATCCAGGTGATCCAGGTGCAGGAAGATGTGGTCCTTGTTCGGACCCACGCCGCGGCCTTCGCGGATTTCGATGGTCATGGAGCGGCTGACCATGTCGCGCGGGGCCAGATCCTTCACGGTCGGCGCATAGCGCTCCATGAAGCGCTCGCCCTCGGAGTTGGTCAGATAGCCGCCTTCACCGCGGGCGCCCTCGGTGATGAGGCAGCCGGCGCCGTAGATGCCGGTCGGGTGGAACTGCACGAACTCCATGTCCTGCAGCGGCAGGCCGGCGCGCAGCACCATGGCGTTGCCGTCGCCGGTGCAGGTGTGGGCCGAGGTGGCCGAGAAGTATGCGCGGCCGTAACCGCCGGTCGCCAGCACCACCATCTTGGCGCGGAACTGGTGCAGCTGGCCGGTGTCGAGCTGAAGCGCGGTGACGCCGGTGCAGGCGCCGTCCTGCATGATCAGGTCCAGCGCGAAATACTCGATGAAGAACTTCACCTCGCGACGGACCGACTGGCCGTACAGGGTGTGCAGGATGGCGTGGCCGGTGCGGTCGGCGGCGGCGCAGGTGCGCTGCACCGGGCCTTCGCCGAAGTTGCGGGTCATGCCGCCGAAGGCGCGCTGATAGATCTTGCCTTCGTCCGTGCGGCTGAAAGGCACGCCCCAGTGCTCCAGCTCATAGACGGCCTGGGGCGCGTTGCGGACCAGGTATTCGATGGCGTCCTGGTCGCCCAGCCAGTCCGACCCTTTGACGGTGTCGTACATGTGCCACTGCCAGCTGTCCTCGCCCATGTTGCCCAGCGAGGCGGAGATGCCGCCTTGGGCCGCCACGGTGTGGCTACGTGTGGGGAAAACCTTGGTGACGCAGGCGACCTTCAGGCCCTGCTGGGCGGCGCCGAGGGCGGCGCGCAGGCCGGAGCCCCCGGCGCCGACGACGACGACGTCGTATTCGTGATCGATAAGCTCGTATGCAGCCATGGCGGGATCAGACTCCGGCCGGCAGCGGGGCCGAGCCCAGCGCCAGACGCACGATGAAGAAGACGCTGGCGCCGGCCAGCACGAGGAAGATCAGGTTGGAGACCATGATCAGGGCCGGGCGGGAGGAGCCGGGGACGTAGTCCTCGAGGATCACCTTCCAGGCCAGGCTGGCGAACAGGCAGAAGACCACCGCCGTCACGGCCAGCAGGCCGGCGTTCAGCGTGCTGCCGAACCAGGCGAGAACCGCGCCGTAGTCGGCGCCGGCCAGGGTGAAGCCGGTCGACAGAGCCCAGAGGCCCAGCGGCATCAGGGCCAGCAGAGCCAGCTTTTCGAGCTTCCATTCCCCGGCGCCGTGGCGCTCGGAGATTTTCACATTGTTCTTGAATTTGGGCGCGGCGCTCACAGCGAAACCTTTCCAGCAGCGAACAGCACGACCCAGAACAGGACGGCCAGGACGATCGGACCCCAGACGGCGATCTGGGCCATCAGGTTGGCGGACTTCAGGTCCAGCCCCTTGCCTGCGTCGTTGATCAGGTGGCGCGCGCCGTTCAGCAGGAAGGAGAACAGCACCAGCGTCAGGCCGAACCAGATGAACAGGCCGAACGGCGAGCCCGAGAAGGCGGCGACCGAGGCGAAGGCGTCCGGCCCGGAGGCCACGGCGGCGACCCAGCCCAGCAGCAGGACGGCGCCCACGCTGGCCGCGCCGATGGTGACGCGGAACAGGATCGACGCGACCATGGTCATGTGCCAGCGCCAGATATCGGTGAAGGGCGACATCGGTGCGACGTGCCCGTTGGGGTGACGGACGTAGCGGCCCGTCCGGTCGCCAGTTTCGCCCGCAGCCGGGGGAGTGTTCGACATGCGAATGATTCTCAAAAAACCCGAGGAAATTCAGGGCCGGATTGCAGTGCAACAGGCTTTAGTGACGCAGACGGGCCGGTGTCAACGAAGGGGGGCGATTCCGAACGAAAGTCGGCCCCCAAGCGTCGGATCAGAAGGAAGCGACGTGCGTCAGGGCCGCATCGCGCGTTTCGGTCGTGCAAGGAACCGCCCCAGGGCGCCCCCAGACCGGATCGGGCCACAGGGGGTCGTCGCGGCGACGGCCGACGACATGGACGTGAAGCTGGGCCGTGACATTGCCCAGTGCGGCGACGTTCAGCTTGTCGACGGGCGCATCGCGCAGGGCGCCCAGTTCGCGCACCAGGGCGCCGGCGCGGACGATCTCCTCGCTCAGAAGGGCGCGCTGATCGGGCGCCAGGTCTTCCAGCTCGACCGCGCCGGGGACGCGCGGCAGCAGGATCAGCCAGGGAAAGCGGCCGTCGTCCTGAAGCCGCACCTGGCACAGGGGCCAGTCGGCGGCGAAGACGGAGGCGGCCTCGAAGGCGGGGTCGGCGGTGAAGCTCATGCGGCGTCCTGATCGGCGAGAAGGCGCAGGCGATAGGCGTTCATCGCCGTTTCGGCCAGACGCTGGGTCAGGCGCCAGTTGACCACGGCCCCGATCGGCGCGCCGACCAGCGGCAGCAGCTGGGCCAGCTTGGCCACGTCGATGTAATCGCGGTATTCCAGCTGGAACTTGCGCCAGTCGAAGGTCTTCAGGGCGTCCGGATCATGCGGGGCGCGCATGGCGGCCTCCAGCGCGGCCAGGGCTTCGGGTCGATGCCGGGCGCTGGAGAAGGCCAGCTGGAAGATGCGCAGGACGATCATTCGCTCCTTCAGGTCGCGGCTGGAGTAGCCGTACAGGGCGGCGATCTCGAACAGCATCTTGACCTTGATGGCCATCAAGGCCGGAAAGTCCGCCGCCGCCATCAGGAAGCCCCCGGCTCCCGCCACCCCGCCCTCGACGCTGGCGGTGGTGCGATACAGCTCGACGCGCGTGCGGACCCTGGCTTCGCGCTCCTGCAGGGCGCCTTCGGCCAGGGGGCGGGCGGTGGTCCACTCCGACCCGGCCAGCAGGCCGCGCGTCATCTGCTGCACGGCGGCGGTCACGATCTCGTGCACGCGCTCGGGAATGACGCGGTTGATGCGGTCCTGGGTCGCGCGGGTGGTCTTGTCCCACAGGCCGGGCCGTTTCAGCTGGCGGTCGCGCCAGGCCAGGGCCTCGGCCAGGGCGCGCGCCTCATAGGCGGCGTCCGTCATCGGGGGAGCATCCGTGGGTTTCGCCATGGCCGCAGCCTCGCAGGCCCCGACGAAAGGCGCAACGCGGAACGCTTGCCGCGACCCGCCGACAGGTCTAGACCGCCGTCCCATCGAGTACCGTTTCGCACACGCAACATCGACTGGAGAGACCTGAATGGCTCGCGCGAAGATCGCCCTCATCGGCGCCGGAATGATCGGCGGAACCCTGGCCCACGTGGCCGCGCGCGAAGCGCTGGGCGACGTCATCCTGTTCGACATCGCCGAAGGCACCCCCCAGGGCAAGGCTCTGGACATCGCCGAAGCCTCGGCCGTCTTCGGTCAGGACGTGGCCCTGAAGGGCGCCAACGACTACGCCGACATCGCAGGCGCCGACGTCTGCATCGTCACCGCCGGCGTGCCGCGCAAGCCGGGCATGAGCCGCGACGATCTGATCGGCATCAACCTCAAAGTCATGAAGGCCGTCGGCGAGGGCATCAAGCAGCACGCCCCCAACGCCTTCGTCATCTGCATCACCAACCCGCTCGACGCCATGGTCTGGGCCCTGCAGAAGTTCTCAGGCCTGCCCAAGGAGAAGGTCATCGGCATGGCCGGCGTGCTGGACTCGGCGCGCTTCGCCTACTTCCTGGCTGAAAAGACCGGCGTGTCGGTGCAGGACATCCACGCCTGGACCCTGGGCGGCCACGGCGACGACATGGTGCCGATGGTGCGCCACTCGACCGTCGGCGGCCTGCCGCTGCCGGATGCGGTCGCCGCGGGCTTCCTGTCGCAGGCCGATCTGGACGCCATCGTCGAGCGCACCCGCAAGGGCGGCGGCGAGATCGTGGCCCTGCTGAAGACCGGCTCGGCCTTCTACGCCCCGGCCGAGAGCGCGATTGCGATGGCCAAGTCCTACCTGCTGGACCAGAAGCGCGTCCTGCCGTGCGCTGTGTGGCTGTCGGGCGAATATGGCCTGTCGGACCTCTACGTCGGCGTTCCGGCCATGATCGGCGCGAACGGTGTCGAGAAGATCGTCGAGTTCACCACCAACGACGACGAAAAGGCTATGTTCGCCAAGTCGGTCGCCTCGGTCCAGGGCCTGATCCAGGCCTGTAAGGATATTGAACCCTCGCTGGCCTAAGGCCAGCGGGCGCTACCGCGCGGCTCGCGGAGCCGCGCTGCTTGAGCGCTTAGGCGTCTAAATTGGAAAGGGCCGCATCATCGGGTGCGGCCCTTTTTCGTGTGACGTCCCTGGAAACCGCTCATCCCGGCGGACGCCGGGATGAGCGGAAAGATGGCTACGCCGCTTCGGCTTCCTCGCGCTGCTCCAGCCAGGCCTCGCTCTGCATCTCGTTGAAGCGCGACACCGTTCGCTCGAACTCGAAGGCGCCGACGCCCTCGGTGTAGAGCGCCTCGGGCGCCGCCTCGGCCAAGACGACCAGACGGGTCTTGGCCTCGTAGAGGGCGTCGACCAACGTCACTAGGCGACGCGCCTCGTGGTGGTTGGCCGGGCTGAGCAGGGGGACGTCGGCCAGGAACAGGGTGTGGAAGCGCCGGGCGACGGCCAGATAGTCCTGTGGTCCCAGCGGGCGGCCGCACAGTTCGTTGAAGGTCGCGCGCGCCATGCCGCCGACCGTGCGCTCCAGCTTCACCTCGCGGCCCAGCACCGGCAGGGCGATGGGTTCTTCCGGTTCGCCGCCCTTGAGGTCGGACCACAGGGTCTCGAAGCCTTGCCGCGCCTCGGCGTCCAGCGGCGAGAACCAGACCTTGGCCCCGGCCATGCGGTCCAGGCGGAAGTCGCGGGCGCCCGCCGTCTCGACCACGTCGCAGTGCTGGCGGATGATGTCGATGAAGGGCAGGAAGAGCTGGCGGTTGATGCCGTTCTTGTAGAGGTCTTCGGGCGCGCGGTTCGAGGTGACGGACAGCACCACCTTCTTCTCGAACAGGGCCTCGAACAGCCGGCCCAGGATCATGGCGTCGGCGATGTCCGTCACCTGAAGCTCATCGAAGCATAGCAGGCGCGCCTCGGAGGCGATCAAGGCGGCGATCGGCGGAATGGGGTCGTCGCCCTTGCTGGTTCCGAACACGTCCTTGCGGCTGCGCGGCGTGCCGTCGCGCCACTGCTTCACCAGGTCGTGGATACGCGCCATGAAGGCGTGGAAATGGGCGCGGACCTTCTTCTGCTCGGGCGTCGAGGAATAGAACAGGTCCATCAGCATGGACTTGCCGCGTCCCGGCGGGCCCCAGATGTAGATGCCCTTGACCTCGGGCAGGGCGCCGAACAGCCCCTTCTTCGACAGGTCGGTCTCCAGCCGTTCCAGCGCGCCGATCAGGGCGGCCTGGGCCGGTTCGGGCGTGATCACGCCCTCTTCCACGCGGATGTCGTAGGCGTTGCGGATACGGGAGGTCATGGCCAGCAGATAGCCGTCGGATGGGGCCGGGGGAAGGCGGTCGCGGATTCGGGCGACGAATTGGAGGATTCTGGTTGCTTCGCGACTGCGAAAGACCCAAATGCAGAAGCGTTTCTCCCAAACGCCCCCGAACAAAGGATGATTTCATCATGGGCTATCGCGTCGCCGTCGTAGGCGCCACAGGCAATGTCGGCCGGGAAATCCTGACCATCCTCGAGGAAGTGAACTTCCCCGTCGAGAAAATGCACGCGATCGCCTCCCGAAAATCCAAAGGCGTCGAGGTCTCCTTCGGCGACAGCACCATCAAGTGCGAGGACATCGAGCAGTTCGACTTCTCGAGCGTCGACCTGGTGCTGATGAGCGCCGGCGGCGGGGTGTCGCGCGAATGGTCCGAGAAGATCGGCAAGGCCGGCCCCATCGTCATCGACAACTCCTCGGCCTTCCGCCAGGACCCGGACGTGCCGCTGATCGTGCCAGAGGTGAACCCGGACGACGCCAAGCTGGCGACCAAGAAGAATATCGTCGCCAACCCCAACTGCTCGACCGCCCAGCTGGTGGTGGCGCTGAAGCCGCTGCATGACGCGGCCAAGATCAAGCGCGTCGTCGTCTCGACCTATCAGTCTGTTTCGGGCGCCGGGAAGGAAGGCATGGACGAGCTGTGGAACCAGACCAAGGCCATCTACGGCCTGGGCGACGCCACGCCGAAGAAGTTCCCCAAGCAGATCGCCTTCAACGTCATCCCCTACATCGGTTCGTTCCGCGACGACGGCTACACCGACGAGGAAGCCAAGATGTGGGACGAGACGCACAAGATGCTCGACCCGTCGATCAAGCTGACCGTCACCTGCGTCCGCGTGCCGGTCTTCGTCGGCCATTCGGAGGCCGTGACGGTCGAGTTCGACCGCCCGATCGAGCCGGACGAGGCGCGCGAGATCCTGCGCGAGGCGCCGGGGATCCTGGTCGTCGATAAGCAGGAGCACGACGGCTACATCACCCCGGTCGACGCTGCGGGCGATCACGCCGTCTATGTGTCGCGCATCCGCAAGGACCCGACCGTCGAGAACGGCCTGTCGTTCTGGGTGGTGTCGGACAACCTGCGCAAGGGCGCGGCCCTGAACGCCGTGCAGATCGCCCAGCTGCTCGACGAGACCGGCGTCATCTCGCCCAAGAGCGGCTACCGCACTTTGACTGTCTAAGAAGAGGCCCCTAACGCCTCGCACGCGGTGCGAGGCTGCTTGAGGGGCGTCCGTCGTGTTGAACCCCCGCCGCGTCGGCGATGCGGCGGGGATCGAAAGGTTCCAGTGTGAGCGCCTCCCCTGCTGCTCCTGCGTCCGAAGCCCGCGCCGCCCTGGCGGCGGGTGTGCTCTGCTACCTGCTGTGGGGCTTCATTCCCCTGGTGTTCCAGCAGATGGCGCACCAGGGCGCGGACGCCTGGGAGATCATGGGCCACCGCGCCGTCTGGGGCGTGGTTTGGGCGCTGATCCTGGTCATGCTGTCGCGCCAGTGGGCCCAGGTGGTCGCCGTCTTCCGACAGCCCAGGGTTTTGGGCTGGCTGGCCCTGTCGGCGGTGCTGATCGCGACCAACTGGACGACCTACGTCATGGCGGTGAACAACGGCCGGACGCTGGACGCTTCGCTCGGCTATTATCTCAATCCGCTGCTGAACATGGCCGCCGGCGCCTGGTTGTTCCGCGAGCGGATCGATCGTTTCGGCGTCATCGCTATCGGCCTGGCGGCGGTGGGCGTGGTGCTTCAGGCGGTCGCCCTGGGCCATATGCCCTGGGTGTCGCTGCTGCTGGCCTTCAGCTTCGCCGGCTACGGCATCATCCGCAAACGGGTCTCGGTCGACGCCCAGACCGGCCTGTTCATGGAATGCCTGCTGCTGGCCCTGCCCGGCCTGGCCTGGGTCATCTTCATCGAGGCGACGGGCCAGGGCCATTTCACCGCCTCCCCCGCCGCGACCGCATGGTTGCTGTTCGCGGGACCGGCGACGGTCGTCCCGCTGGCCCTGTTCGCCTGGGCGGCGCGGCGGATGCCCTTGTCCAGCATGGGCTTTCTGCAGTTCCTGGCGCCAACCATTGTCTTCGTTATCGGCGCCTTGCAGGGCGAGGCCCTGGGAAGCCTGCGCATCGCCTCCTTCGCCTTCATCTGGGTCGGAGCCGCCGTCTTCGCCCTGGGCGCGGTGCTCAAGGTGCGTCGTGCGTCGGACACCGCCGAGACCATCGTGGCGCCCGAACCGGGCCTGCTGGACGATCCGGCCGAGGACCGTATGGACGCCCTCGGCGAGAATCCGCCGCCTGTGCGTTGAGGTCGGGCGCCGTCCCGTCCTAAAGAAGAAGGCGATGATGATCTGTTCTCGCCTGTTCTCCGCCCTCGCCGCGTCCATCCTGCTCGCCGGGGGGACTTCGGCCTGCGCCCAAGGCGCGGTTCAGACCGGCGGCGATGAAGTGATCCGCACCGCTCGCGTCGGGGTGAGCCGCGAGGCCGCGCCGACCGCCGCACCGGGCGCGCCTGTCGCCGTCGCCGCCCCGCCGACCACGGCCGAGACCTTTGACGCGGTCAGCGACGCCCTGGACGCCGCCGCCGCCGCCTGGACCTCGGGTCAGGTGGACGCGGTCATGGCCACCTATGTCCACGACGAGCCGCTGCTGGTCTTCCTGGGCGACACTCCGCTGAAGGGGCCCGACAGCGTGCGCGCCGCCCTGGACGCCCGTGCGGCGGCGCCGGGCGGCCTGGGGACGCTGTCCTATGAGTGGTTCGAGACCATGCAGTTCGACGTCAATACGGCGGTGGTCTCGGGCCGGGCGGTGATGACGCGCGACGGCAAGACCCATCGCGGCCTGTTCACCCGGATTCTGCGCCGCACGGTCGACGGCTGGCTGATCGTCCACGATCAATTGGCCTGGGGGCCGGAAGCCTAAAGGCGCCGCCCTACAAGGCCGTGTAGAGCGCCTCCACCAACCGAAGGGCGCGCGGATCGCCGAGCAGGTGGGGCGACTGGCGCGTCATGACATAGGCGGCCGAGACGCCCGCCGCCTGATCGGCGAACGCCATAGACCCGCCCCAGCCGCAGTGGCCGACCGCCTTGGGGTTGGGGCCGAAGATGTTCAGGCCTTGGTTGCGGGTGAACCCCGCGGCCCAGCTCATGTCGAAGGGCAGCACCCGGTCCTGTCCGTGGATGCGTTCGCGCGTGGCCTGGGCCAGGGTTTCCTCCGACAGCACAGGCAGATGATCCAGCGCGCCGCCCGTGGCGACGAGGGACATCATCCGCGCCAGATCCTTGGCCGTGCCATGCAGGTTGGCCGAGGGAATCTCCGCCATGCGCCACTCGGTCGAGCCGCGTCCGCCGGGCGCCGAGCCGCGATCCAGGAAGGCCGCCTTCTTGATCGCGTCGATGGCGCCGAGGTCCGGCGCGGCGGCGGGTTTGCGCAGTTGGGCCACGCGGCCGTGTTCGCTTTCCGGCAGGCCGATCCACAGGTCCAGATCGAACGGCTGGGCGAAGTCTTCGCGCAGGGCCGTTCCCATCGTCCGCCCGTCGACGATGCGGAACAGCTCGCCCGCCAGATAGCCGATGGTGATCGGGTGATAGCCGGACGCCGTCCCCGGCGCCCACAGCGGCGTCTGGGCCGCCAGCTTGTCCAGTACCGCCTGACGGTCGAACCAGATGGCCGGTTCGGCCCCGCCGTCGAAGCCGGGCAGGCCGGACTGGTGGCTCATCAACTGGCCGACGGTCAGCTGGTCCTTGCCCGCCGCGCCGAAGGCGGGCCAGTGGTCGGCGACCCGGTCCTCATAGGACAGCAGCCCCTTGTCCACGCAGCGCGCGATCATCAGGGCCATCACCGCCTTGCCGGTCGAGAAGACCGGGACCAGGGTGTCCTCGGCGAAGGGCTTGGTCCCCGCCAGATCCGCCGACCCGGCCCACAGGTCCACCGCCACCTCGCCGTCGATGGTCACGCTGAAGCGTGCGGCCAGTTCGTTCAGCCCTTCGGGCGCGTCGGTGAAGTTGGCGGCGAAGGCGTCCTTCACCGCATTGAAACGCGGCGGGCAGACGCCGTGGAGGTCGGGGAGGCTGGTCATGGATGCGGTCTAGCGCCTCGACGGCTTCACGTCACTTGCGGCCGATTACTGGCGCGCCGACGCCGAGGCGTTGCGCGCGCCTTCGAACTCGTCGCCCGGCTTCCATGCGGGCCAGTCGCGCGAATTGGCCAGGTCGCGCCCGACTTCATACAGCAGCTGCACATCGGCGGCGGCGGCGTCCATCTTCCACTGCGGCGTCCATTCGTCCGTCGGCTGATGATAGCGGTTGGCGACATAGTCCCGGCTGGCTTCGTTGTGGCCGGTGAAGCCTGCGGCGGCGAACAGGGCGGGCACGCCCTTCCTCGCCAGCGGGAAGTGGTCCGAGCGATAGAAGGCCCCCGCGTGCGGCGCCGGGTCGGGGATCAGGCGACGTCCCTCGCGCGCGGCCAGCACCGCCAGCCGGTCGTCCAGATCGTTCTTGCCCGCGCCGATGACCACGATGTTCGGATCGATCTCGGTTCCCGGCAGCAGGCTGTCCATATTGATGTTGGCGACGGTCGTCTCCAGCGGCCAGACCGGGTTGGCGGCATAGTATTCGGCGCCCAGCAGGCCTGTTTCTTCGGCCGCCCAGCTGATGAAGACGGTCGAGCGTTCGGGCCGCGGCCCTTCGGCGAACAGGCGGGCGATCTCCATGACGCCGGCGACGCCCGTCGCATTGTCCACGGCGCCGTTATAGATGTCGTCGCCGTTCTTGGGCGTGGCGCGGCCATAGGCGTCCCAGTGGGCGCCGAACATCACCGTCTCGTTCGGGTATTTGGTTCCGGGCAGGCGGCCGATGACGTTGCGCGTCTCGACCCGGTCGGCCTTCTGGCCGAAGTCGATGGACATGGTCACGCCGTCCAGCGCCACTGGGCGGAAGTCGGGCGTGCGCGCCTGGTCCTTCAGGGCGGCGAAGTCGAGGCCTGCGTCCCGGAACAGCTGTTCGGCGATCGCGCCCTGAATCCAGCCCTGCGCCGCCACCCGTTCCTTGTCTGGGTCGGCGCGGACGATGTCGAACTTGGGCGCGGTCGAGGAATTCTCCAGCGTCGACCAAGGATAGCCCGCGCCGGGCGTGTCGTGGATGACCAGGACGCCCGCCGCGCCATGCGCCGCCGCCACCTGGAACTTATAGGTCCAGCGGCCATAGAAGGTCATGGCCTGACCGTCGAACTTGCCGTTGACCGGATGGCCTTCGGGGGCGCCGAAGTCGGGGTCGTTGACCAGCACCAGCATGATCTTGCCGGTCAGATCGACGCCCTTGTAGTCGTCCCAGCCGCGCTCGGGCGCGTCCACGCCATAGCCGACGAAGACCAGCGGCGCATCGGTCAGGGTGATGCGCTCCACCGGCCGGTCGGAGGAGACGATGACGTCCTTGGCGCGCTGAAGCTCGGTCGTGCGGCCGTTGGAAGAGACGCTGATGGCGGCGGGGCCGTCCTGACTGGTGCGGCTGACCTGGGCGACCTGCACCCAGGAGCCGTTCGGACCGCCGGGTTCGAGGCCGAGCGCCTGAAACTGCTGCGACAGCCATTCGACGGTGCGGTCTTCGCCGGGCGTGACCGGGGCGCGGCCCTCGAACTCATCAGACGCCAGGACGCGCGTGGCCTCGTTCAGCCGGGCCGGGTCGACGCGGCCGGTCTGGACGCCGCTCTGGGCGAGCGCGGAGGTCGAACACATCAGGACGGCGATCAGGCCGACGGCGGCGGAACGGGCGAGGGTCATGGGCGGGCTCGGCTCTTGAACGATTTGCGCCACGCTGCCCCCTGAGGGCGCCGCTGTCGACCCCGAAAGGCTTCAGCGCCCGTCCAGCCAGACGCGCACGCCGTCCGCAGCCACGACGCCTGAGGCGAAGGAGGCCTGGAGCAGATAGCCGCCGGTCGGCGCCTCCCAGTCCAGCATTTCGCCTGCGGCAAAGACGCCGGGCCGCGCCTTCAGCATCAGCCCTTCGTCCACAGAGTTCAGCGTCACGCCCCCGGCTGAGGAGATGGCGCGGCTGAGCCCCTGCACCCCGGTCAGGGTCAGGGCGACGCCCTTGATCCGGGCGGCCAGTTCGGCCGGGTCTGCGGGCAGCGGACCGCCTTCACGCAGCAGGGCGACAGAAGCAGCGTCCAGCCGGGCGGCCTTGCGCAGCCCGTTCGACAGGCTGTCCTTTCCGCGCGGTTTCGACAGGCGTTGCGTCAGCGCCTCGACGCTCAGATCGGGCCGCAGGTCGAGCGTCAGCACGGTCGATCCGTCGCGCTCCACCGCTTCGCGCAATGCAGCCGACAGGGCGTAAATTCCGCCGCCTTCGATCCCATAGGCGGCGATCATGGCCTCGCCACGCACGGTGCGGTCGCCGTGCGTCAGGGCGACGCCTTTTAGCGGGGTTCCGGCGAAACGGTCGCGGAAGATCGGCGACCACGCGACATCAAAGCCGACATTGGCGGGCCGGAAGGCGGCCACTTCGGCGCCCGCGTCCTCCAGCGTCGGAACCCAGGCTGCATCGGACCCCAGCTTCGCCCAACTGGCTCCGCCGAGGGCGAGGATCACGGCGTGGGGGTTCTCGATCCGCTCGCCCTCAGGCGTGTCAAAGGTCAGGGCCTCGCCCTGCCAGCCGGTCCAGCGCGAGCGGGTGCGGAGCTCGACGCCCAGACCCTCCAGCCGCGCCAGCCAGGCGCGCAACAGAGGCGAGGCCTTCATCGCTTTTGGAAAGACCCGGCCGGACGAACCGACGAAGGTCGGCTGGCCCAGCCCCTCGACCCATTCGATCAGATCGGCGGGCGAAAAGGCGTCCAGCCAGCCCTCGATGCGCGCCTGCGCGGCGGCGTTATAGCGGTTCAGGAACGGCTCCAGCGGCTCCGAATGGGTCAGGTTCAGCCCGCCGCGCCCGGCCATCAGCAGCTTGCGCGCGACCGAGGGCATCTGCTCATGGACGACCACGCGCAGGCCCGCCTGAGCCAGACGTTCGGCGGCCATCAGTCCGGCGGGACCGGCGCCGATCACGGCGACTGTTGCGGGGGCGGAGGTCATCGACGCCTTCCTAGCGGGAATGTCCGCCGCGGCCTATGCTGGCGGACATGAGCGTCGCCTTTACACGGGAAGAAGATCTGGAAGCCACGGCGGCGGACCTGCCGGACCGGCCGATCTCGCCCCATCCCAACCTCGTCACGCCGCAGGGGCTGGCCCAGATCGAGGCCGAGCTGGCGGCTGCGCGCGCGGCCTATACGGCGGCTCAGGCGGCGGGGTCCATCGAGGCCGACCGCACCGCCATGGCGCGGGCGACGCGCGACCTGCGCTACTGGTCGGCGCGCCGGAGCACTGCCCAGCTGGTCGAGGCGCCGCCGGACGGCAAGGTCCGCTTCGGCGACACGGTGACGATCGAGCGCGAGGACGGCCGCACCCAGGCCTGGCGCATCGTCGGCGAGGACGAGGCCGACCCGACTCAGGGTAGCGTCAGCCACGTCTCGCCCCTGGCCCGCGCCCTGCTGGGCAGGCGCGAGGGGGATGAGGCGACGGTCGCGGGCCAGTCGGTCGAGATCGTCGCCATCAAGGAAGGTTGAGAAGGGGCGGCCTCAGTAGCCGCCCGTTCCCTTCTCCTTAGCCACCGGCTGGAAGTCGCGCACGAAGCGCTCCAGCAGACGCACGCTATAGCCCGCCGACCCGGCCGGTTTCACGTCGTTGGCTGCGCCGAAGGCCATGTTGGCGATGTCCAGATGCGCCCAGGGCGTCTCCGGGCGAGCGAAATAGCCGATGAAGTGAGCGCCGGTGCCTGCGCCCGCCCCGCCGTCGCCCGAGTTCTTGATGTCGGCGATGGTCGAAGAGGTGGCCCGCACATAGGAGGGGTGCAGCGGCAGGCGCCACAGCGTCTCGCCGGTGGCGTCGCCCGCCGTCTTTAACTGGTCGGCCAGGGCGTCGTGGCGGCTGAACAGGCCCGCATAGTCATTGCCCAGGGCGCCGCCGACCGAGCCGGTCAGGGTGGCCACGTCGACGATGGCGGCGGGGTTCAACGTGGTGTCGGCCCAGACCACGGCGTCGGCCAGGACCAGGCGGCCTTCGGCGTCGGTCGAGATGATCTCGATGGTCTTGCCGTTCATGGCGGTCAGCACGTCGGCGGGGCGGATGGCGCCGCCGTCGGGCATGTTCTCGGCCAGGGCGGCGACGGCGACCACGTCCACCGGCGCCCCGCCCTTGGCCAGGGCCAGGACCGCGCCGACCACGCTGGCGGCGCCGGACATGTCCATCTTCATATTGCCCATATTGGCGCCCGGCTTGATGGAGATGCCGCCGGAATCGAAGGTGATGCCCTTGCCCAGCAGGGCGATCGGGCCGTCGCCGGACGCGCCCTGGCCGCGATAGCGCACGGCCAGCAGGCGCGGCGGGCGGCTGGAGCCCTGGCCGACGCCCAGCAGGGCGCCCATGCCCAGGCGCTGCATGGCGGGCACGTCCAGTTCCGTGATCTCGACCCCCGGCACGCCGGCGAAGGCGGCGCGGGCGCGTTCGACGAAGCTTTCCGGATAGATGACGTTGGCCGGTTCGTTGGACACGTCGCGGGTCCAGGCCATGGCCTCGATCAGGGCGGCGCCGCGACGGTGATGCGCCTGGGCGCCCGATGCGTCATCGGCGACGACGGTCAGGGCGCCGGGCGCCGGACGGTCGCGGCCGGTGGTGACATAGAGGTCCGAGCGATAGTGGCCGATGCCCAGGCCGGTCGCCAGCTCTGACGCCAGATCAGCCGACAGGCCGGATGTCAGGGCCGTCAGGGCGCCGGGCTGGCTGTTCAGGGCGCGGCCCGCGACGATCCCGGCGGTTTGAATGTCTGCGGCCTTGGGCGCGTCGCCCAGACCGACGACCAGGATGCGGTCCCAGCCGCCGACGCCGTGCAGGCTCAGCGTCTGGCGCGCCTTGTAGTCGAAGCGGGCGGCGGTCAGGGCCGAGGCGATCGCCTGACGCGTCGCGACGTCCAGGGCGGCGCCGCGCGTGGCCAGCTCGGCCTCCGACGACAGCGGCAGAACCAGGGCGCCCGACGGGGCGGCCGATGCGGCGAAGGTCACGGCGCGCGTCTGGGCCGGAGCGGCGCGGGCGGGCCAGTCGGAACGCTCGGCGGCGGGCGCGGCGCGGCGGCCTTGCGCCTCGGCCGGAACGGCGACGCTTAGACCGGCGGCGGCGATCAGCGCGGCTGCGGCGAAGGACGGAATACGGGTGGTGCGGCGCATCGATCAGGGCCCCTCTGTGACGATGAAGGCGCCTTTATGGGCGGGTGCGCTGCGCCGGGGCAACCGCTCCGCTGACGGAAGGACGCCGGGCGCGACGCCTTGTCGCGCTTGTCGCGCGCTTGGGATCGCGCCCGGCGCAGCGGCGGCCGTCAGCAGGCCGCCCGACGCGGAGGCGTCGGGCAGGGTCGGGCCCTGAGACGGGCATCGCCGGTTTCGCGGCGTGAAAGGCGGCGGGCGTCAAGCAAGGCGCCGATCCAGCCCCACGCAGGTTCCTTATGAGTGCGGTGAATGTCTTCCATTGTTCGTCCTCCTTTCTGAGATCAGCAGAATGGCGCATGGTGGCGGCTGTCACAAACGAGACGACGGCGTTCATCCATAAGGACGGCTTATGTCTGATCCTCTTTCCCGCATCCCGGTCGACGCCCTTCGCGTGTTCGAGGCGGCGGCGCGTCTGCTCAGCTTCACCCGCGCGGCCGAGGTTCTGGGCATGAGCCAGGCGGCGGTCAGCTGGCGCATCCGCGACCTGGAGCAACGGTTGGAGCGGCCCCTGTTCACGCGCGGCACGCGGCAGGTGGCCTTGACGCTAGAGGGCGAGCGTCTGGCCACGGCGGCGACCGAGGCCATGACCCTGCTGCGCCGCGCCGTGGCCGAGGTGATCGAGACCGACCAGGGCGTGCTGGCCGTTACTACGCTTCAGACTCTGGCGACCCAGTGGCTGGCGACGCGGCTGGGGTCTTTCCAACTGGCCAACCCGGACCTGGCGGTGCGGGTGGACACCAGCCCGGTCCTGTCCAGCCTGGGCGCGGACGGGTTGGACGTGGCGCTGCGCTTCGGTTCGGGCCGCTGGGCCGGATTGGAGAGCCGTTTCCTGATGCCGGCCGTCTTCACGCCCGTCTGCACCCCCGCCATGCGCGACCGGCTGGATCTGAAGACGCCTGCGGACTTGAAGCGCGCACATCTGGTCGGAGAGCCGCAGGAATGGGCGGCCTGGTTCGCCGCCGCCGGGGTGGCGCCCGCAGACGCCGCCCCGCCGCCGCGTCTGACGGCCGACAACCAGGCGATGGAGGTTGCGGCGGCGCTGGGCGATCAGGGCGTGGCTTTGGGTTCGCCCATCCTCTATGGCCGCGAGATCGAACGGGGGCTTCTGGTCCGGCCGTTCAAGGAGACCGTCGCCCTGGCCGAGGGCTATTGGCTCTGCTACCCGTCCGGCCGCCGCCTGACCCCCAAGATCGCCCGCTTCCGCGACTGGGTGCTGGACACGGCGCGCACCGACCCGGCGGTGGTCGAGGGCGCGCGGCTGGCGGGGCGCGAAGTCGGAGAAGCAGGACGTTAGTCCCTATAGGCTGATAGGCCCTGAGCCGCCTTGAGCGTGGACAAATCCGAAGAGAAGCAGAGCCGTAGCATCACCCCATTTCCCTTGGGGAAGAAGGACGCGGTTGGAGAAGGGATCACATCGTGACACCCCCGGCCGAATACGGCACAACGGCCGCCATGTTGGACTTCCCCCCGCCCGCTGACTTCTCGCCCACCCTGGACGAGGCGCGGACCCTGCTGGAGCGCGTGTGGGGCCACGCCGATTTTCGCGGGCTTCAGGCGTCGGTCATTCAGGAGGTGCTGGCCGGGCGCGACGTGCTGGCCGTGCTGCCGACCGGCGGGGGCAAGAGCGTCTGCTATCAGGTGCCCGCCATCCTGCGCGAGGGCGTGGGCCTGGTCGTCTCGCCGCTGATCGCCCTGATGACCGATCAGGTCGAGGCGCTGAAACAACAGGGCGTGGCCGCCGCTCGACTGGATTCGGGCCTGACCAGGGACGAGCGCTTGGCCGTCTGGCGCGCGGCGCGCTCGGGCGAGCTGGACCTGCTCTACGTCTCGCCGGAAGGCCTGGCGTCGGGGTCCATGCTGGAGCGGCTGGCTGAACTGCCCATCAGCCTGATCGCCATCGACGAGGCGCACTGCGTCAGTCAGTGGGGCCACGACTTCCGCCCGGATTATCGCACCCTGGGACGCCTCGCCGAAATCTTCCCGCGCACGCCCCGCATCGCCGTCACCGCTACCGCCGACGCCCGCACGCGAGACGACATCCTGGCCTCGCTGAAGCTGGGCGAGGCCCGCGTCTTCGTCGACAGCTTCGCCCGCCCGAACCTTCAGCTGACCGCCGAGCGCAAGGTCAATGGCTCCCGCGCCCGCACCGACGCGCGCGTGGTCGAACTGGTGCGCGAGCGACGCGGCCGCTCGGGCGTGGTCTATTGCGGCAGCCGCGACGGCTGCGAGCGGGTGGCCGACGCGCTGCGCGACGCGGGAACCAACGCCATCGCCTATCACGCGGGGTTCGACGCCCGCGAACGCGACCGGCGGCTGGAGCGTTTCCTGGCCGAGGACGGCGCCGTCATGGTCGCCACCATCGCCTTCGGCATGGGGGTGGACAAGCCGGACGTGCGCTTCGTCATCCACGCCGATCCGCCCGGTTCGTTGGAAGCCTATTGGCAGGAAATCGGCCGCGCCGGGCGCGACGGCGAACCGGCCGAGGGCGTCACCCTGTACGGCCCCTCGGACATCGCCTGGTCCCTGCGTCGCCTCGACAGCCGGCCGATGGCCGAGGAGGTCAAGCAGGTCCAGACCCGCAAGGTGCGCCAGCTGTTCGCCATGCTGGACGGCGCGACCTGCCGCCCCCAGGCCGTGCGTCGCTACTTCGGCGAGCAGGACGCCGAGCCGTGCGGCGTCTGCGACGTCTGCGGCGACCCGCCCGCCACCTTCGACGCCCTGGTCCCGGCGCAGAAGGCCCTGGCGGCGGTGCAGCGCCTGGGCGAGCGCTTCGGCCGCACGCGCGTCATCGACCACCTGACCGGCCGGACCAAGGACGTCCAGCCGTGGGAGGCGGGACTGTCCACCTGGGGCGTCGGGACCGATCTGTCGCTGGTCGGCTGGCGCGACGTCATCGACCATCTGATGTTCGAGGGCCTGCTGGTCGAGGATCCCAACGACGGCAAGCCCCTGATCCGCCTGGGCGACCCGCAGGCGGTGCGCGCCGTCTATCGCGGCGAGCGCGAGGTGCGGGTCAAGGAGCCGCCGACGCGCGCCGTGGCCGAGGACCGGCCGCGCCGCAACGCCGGACGCAACCTGGCGGTCGAGGGGCTGGACGCAGACGTGCGCGCCCGCTTCGAGGCCCTGCGCGCCTGGCGCCGCGAGCGCGCCATCGAGCAGCGCGTGCCGCCCTACGTCATCTTCCAGGACAAGACCCTTGTCGAGATCGCCCTGCAGGAGCCGCGCGGCCTGGATCAGCTGGCCGTCATTCCCGGCGTCGGCGCAGGCAAGCTGGACCGCTACGGCCCGGCCGTATTGGAGGCGTTGGAAGCCGTCGCCTGACGGTTTCCATGACCAAAGCGTAACTGGCGCATCGCCGTCCCGCCTGTCACCCCTTTCGCCGAGAGCGAGGAGAGGGGATGCTCATGAAACGGATGTTGGCGGCGGGCGTCGCCTGCCTGGCGATGGCGGGTGCGGTTGAGGCGCAGGAAGCCCCGAACGCGGCGCCCGGACCGATGGACCAGCCGCGCGACTGGTCCGCGACCCTGGTTCAGGACGCCACCGGCCTGCACGCTGTCATGATCGACAGCCATCCGGGCGTGCATGATCCGCTCAATCCCGGCTTCCGCGCCCGCCTGGATCAGGGCCTGGCGACCGCGCTGGAGCGGGCGAAGACTACCACGGATCGGGGCGGCTGGTGGTGGGCGATGCGCGCCTATGTCGCCAGCTTCGAGGACGGCCACGTCCAGATCGGCCTGACCCAGAGGGACTTCGGCTTCCCGACCCGCTGGCCCGGCTTCCTGACCGTCTATCGCGGGGCCGATCAGGTGGTGGCCGACCGCGATGAGAGCGACGCCGCCGTCCCGCCGCTGGGCGCTCGGCTGATCGACTGCGACGGGGTGGACGCCGCGTCCCTGGCCGAACAGCGCATCGGCCAGTTCCGCGGCCGCTGGTTCCTGGAGGCGATCAAGACCCGCTTCGGCGACTGGATGTTCCTGAGCGCCGAGAACCCGTGGCAGACCGAGATGAAGACCTGCCGGTTCGAAACGGACGGCGCGCCCCGAACCTACGCCCTCGACTGGCGCGCGACGCCCGATGATCTGAGCGATCGCCGCGCCCGCTTGACGTCCGGCGCCCGGCCCGACTTCGCCCTGAAGCATTTCGACGACGGCGGCTTCTGGATCTCGACCCCGACCTTCAACGGCGACCCCGCCAGCGAGGCCCACGCCGAACTGACCGCCCTGGTCGCCGACATGAAGGCCAAGCAGGACGCCCTGCGCGCCGCCCCCTATGTGGTGCTGGACCTGCGCGGCAACGGCGGCGGCTCCTCGCACTGGAGCCAGCTGATGGCCCAGGTTCTGTGGGGCGACGACTGGATGGCCGCCCATCCCGAACCCGCGATCGAGGGCGTCGACTGGCGCGCTTCGGACGGCAACATCGCCGAAATCTCCGCCTTCCTCGACAAGCTGCGCGCCACGAACGGCCAGGCCGAGCTGATCGCCTGGGCCGAGGACGCCATCACCGGCATGACGGCGGCGAAGGCCGCCGGCCAGGTCTATTGGCGCAGCGCTGACGACGACGCGCCGAAGGACGCCGCCCCGCCGCCGCCCGCGCCGCAACTGATGGCGGGCCGCGTCTATGTCCTGACCGATTCCAGCTGCGGTTCCGCCTGCCTGGACGCCGTCGATCTGTGGAAGACCGTTGGGGCCCTTCAGGTCGGGCGCGAGACCTCGGCCGACACCGTCTACATGGAGATTCGCGAGCCGACCCTGCCCAGCGGCCTGGCCGAGATCGCCGTGCCGATGAAGGTCTATCGCGGCCGCGCGCGCGGCAACAACGAGCCGCAGCGCCCCCAGTACGTCATCGAGGGCGATATGGGCGACGACGCAGCCCTGCTGACGGCGATCCGTCGGCTCCAGCCGGACTGACGCCTCAGCGCAGGAAGCGTTCGACCGCCTGCTGGAACTGACGGGGGCGGTCGATCATGACCATGTGCTCGGCCCCCTCGATCCGCTCGAAGGCGGCGGGGCGCGGCAGGGAGCGGTAGCCGGCGCGGAACAGGCCGTCGACATGGCTGCGCGGGCTGCGGTCGTCGGGGCTCCAGCCATAGACGACGGTGACCGGCGCCTCGATCAGCGGCAGGCGCGCGCGCAGGTCGGTGGTCATCACCTCATACAGGCCCTGGGCCAGAACCCGGCGGTCCCCGCCCTGCCAGCCCAGGCCGCCCAGAACATTGTCGGCCGCGCCGCCCAGCTCCAGCCCCATGGAAGACGCCTGTGTCCGCAGGGCCTCATCCCCCAGCAGCATCAGCCCCTGATAGGCGATGCGGGCCAGCGGCTCGACGTCGGCGGCGGTCGAGCCGGGGCTGATCAGCGACGGAAAGAAGGGCGAGGCGTCCACCACCATGACCTTGCCGATGCGGTCGCCCGCGTCGGCCGCGACCCGCAGCGCCACCTGGCCGCCCATGGAGTGGCCGATCAGAGCCGGTCGTCGCAGCCCCTGTTCCTCGATGTAGCGGCGGATCTCGGCGGACGTGGGCGCGCCGACCAGCCCCTCGGCGTTGCCGCCGGGCGCCGTCTCGCCGAAGCCGCGCACGGTCACCAGATGCACGCGGTAACGCCCTTCCAGCGCCGCCGCCGTGCGCGCCCAGACCGCCGAGGTCGAGGCCAGGCCGGGGATCAGCACCACGTCCGGCCCGTGCCCCTTCGTCTCGACCAGGATGCGCGACGACTGGAACGGCGCCGCGGCGGGCGCAGCCGCCGGGCTCGCGGCCTGTACGGGGGCGGCCCCGACCGAGACGCTCATCAGGGCGCTGGCCGCAACAGCGGGAACAAGGGCGAAACGGAGCGAATGGCGCATCACGCCAGCCTGCCCCGCGATAACGGCGAAACCTCGACCAGGGCGGGCGCACGGCTGGGCCATTGTGTTTTTTCTCCAACAGGAGTGAACTCGGTTCCTTCCTGGGGAGGATGCTATGAAACCAATCGTCATCGCCATAGCCGCCGTCGCCGCTCTGGCCGCTTCACCCGCCCTGGCCGAAAGCTGGCACGTCGTCTCGCGCAGTTCGGCCACGGTCTTCATGCTGGACGTGGATTCCATCACCGAGGGGGACGGCGCACGCACGGCCCTGCTGGCGCGCGTGCCGGCGTCGGGCGCGACCGACGACCTGTCCTATTCCGCCGGCCAGATCAGCATCCGCTGCAGCGCCAACCAGTCCAAGCCGGGCGTGGAGGTTCTCTACGGCCCGGACGGCGCGGAGCAGGAGCGCATCGACGACGGCTACGACTTCGACGCCATCGCCAAGAACTCGCTGGATTCCTACATCAAGGACATGCTCTGCGACGGCCAGCGCAGCACGACCATCTACCCGTCCATCCGCGCCTTCATCGAGGCGGGACGCCCGCGCTAAAGCGGCGGCGCAAGGCGCCCCGCCCCTTGCCGGAGTGGGGTACGGCGTCTATCGGCTCGCCTAGGGGCGCACGCCCCTGGTTCGGGCGGCTCTTGTTCACCCTCAGCGCCTGAGGCGACGCCCAGGCGGCCGAACCTGTAGTGTAAACAGTCAGAGTCGCCGCCTTGCCCAACCCGACGTCCGCCGTGGCCACCCCGTCCTGCGTTCCTGAACCTTTGCTCGATCCGCAAAGCCTGGAGCGTCTGCGCGCGCTGTTGAACGCCAACGCCGACGCCATGGTGGCCGCCTTCTATCAGGTGCTGCTCAACGACCCGGACGCCCAGACCTTCCTGCATCACTCCATCGTCCAGGAGCGTCTCAGCCCGTCCCTGCGTCGATGGCTGATCGACCTGTTCGCCCCGGATCTGGACACGCGCGACGCCGCCTTCATCGCCCGCCAGACCAAGATCGGCGAGGTCCACGCCCGCATCAAGATTCCCATGCATCTGGTCATGGCAGGCGCCGCGGTGCTGAAGGCCCGGCTGGCGGACGACCTGGCCGGCGACGCGGCTGCCTTCGACCTGCTGCGGTTGGCCGGCCAGCGTATCGACCACGCCCTGCGCCTGATGAGCCAGTCCTATGAGAAGGGCGCCAGCAACCGCGCGCGTCTGGACGAAGCTTACCGTCTCTTCTCCCTGGATCAGGACATCCATTTCGAGCGCGAAAGTCAGCGCGCGAGCCTGATGGAGTGGAGCCAGAAGACCCTGTTCCGCATCCTGGCTTCGGGCGGCGTCGACGGGGCGGGCGCCCTGGGCGCCTCGCCGTTCGGCCTGTGGATTCGGCACCGGGCCGACTTCCTGTTCGACGGCTCGCCCCATCTGACGCGGCTGAACGCGACCATGGAGCGGATCGACACGGAGCTGTTGCCGCGCTTCACCCCCGACGCGATCCCGGCCGACCTGGCCGCGCCGCTGAAGGCGCTGGAGGCCGCCGTCGAGGAAGTCGCCTTCCTGCTGAACGAGATGTTCCAGGGGCTGGCGGGCATGGAGGGCGGCCGCGACCCGCTGACCCGCGCCCTGAACCGGCGCTTCCTGTCGTCGATCCTGAGCCGCGAGATCGGCTTCGCCAACGCCAACCACACCCCCCTGTCGGTGCTGCTGCTGGACGTGGACCACTTCAAGCGGATCAACGACACGCACGGCCATCCGGTCGGCGACGAGGTGCTGCGCCAGGTGGCCGAGGCCGTGACCGAGAACGTGCGGCCCAGCGACTTCGTCTTCCGCTACGGCGGCGAGGAGTTCCTGGTGGTCCTGGTCGAAACCAGCCTGCACCAGGCCGCGACCATCGCCGAACGGATGCGCCTGGCCCTGTCCGCCAAGCCGATCGCGGCGGCGGGCCTGCCCCCCTTCAGCATCACGGCCTCGATCGGCGTCGCCGCCCATCAGGGCCACCCGGACGAGAACTATCTGATCAAGGCGGCCGACGACGCCCTCTACCGCGCCAAGCAGAACGGCCGAAACAGGGTCGAGCAGGACCGCCGCGGCGCCTGACGGCGCCGCGCGCAGTCCCCACGATCAGGCGTCGACGGCGGCGTCCAGGGCGTTGTCCTGGATGAACTCGCGGCGCGGCTCGACCACGTCGCCCATCAGCTTGGCGAACAGGTCGTCGGCGTCGTCGCCATGCTCGACCTTCACCTGCAGCAGGGTGCGGGCGTTGGCGTCCAGCGTCGTCTCCCACAGCTGTTCCGGGTTCATCTCGCCCAGGCCCTTGTAGCGCTGGATGGCGATGCCCTTCTTGCCTGCGTCCAGCACCGCCGCCAGCAGGTCCAGCGGGCCGCGGATGGTCGTGGTCTTATCCTTGCGGCGATAGACGGCCGGAGCCGAGAACAGGCCGTCGAAGGCGGCGGCGCGTTCGGCCAGACGGCGGGCGTCCAGCGAGCGGCCCAGCACCTCGTCCAGCACGATGGTCTCGCTGACGGCGCGGCGTACGCGGTTGAAGGCCACCCCGCCCTGGGCGGCCAGTTCGCCGCTCCACGGACCGTCGCCTTCCTCGGCGTAGAGGTTCAGCCGTTCGGCCGCACGCGCGGCGCGGTCGGCCAGCTCGCCGGCGTTCTCGCTGAACAGGCCGGCCAGGGCGCCCTGTTCAATTGCGAAGGCCGGAGCCCGCGTCGCCAGCCGGTCGACCAGCGCCTTGAAGCCCTTGGCCTCGCGCACCAGTTCCTGCAGGTCTCGTCCGGCGCGCACCTCGCCCGAGGCCAGCTCCAGCGCGGCCTCGGCGCTGCCTTCCTCGATCAGATAGGCGTCCATCTCCGCCTGGTCCTTGACGTAGCGGTGCTGCTTGCCCTTGGAGACCTTATAGAGCGGCGGCTGGGCGATGTAGACGTGGCCGCGTTCGATCAGCTCCGGCATCTGACGATAGAAGAAGGTCAGCAGCAGGGTGCGGATGTGGGCGCCGTCGACGTCGGCGTCGGCCATCAGGATGATCTTGTGATAGCGCAGCTTGTCGGCGTTGAAGTCGTCGCGGCCGATGCCGGTGCCCAGCGCCAGGATCAGGGTGCCGATCAGGTCCGACGACAGCATCCGGTCGAAGCGCGCGCGCTCGACGTTCAGGATTTTACCGCGCAGGGGCAGGACGGCCTGGTTCTCGCGGTTGCGCGCCTGCTTGGCCGAGCCGCCGGCGGAGTCGCCCTCGACGATGAAGAGTTCGGACTTGGCCGGATCACGTTCCTGGCAGTCGGCCAGCTTGCCGGGCAGGCTGCTGATTTCCAGCGCCGACTTGCGGCGGGTCAGGTCGCGCGCCTTGCGGGCGGCTTCGCGAGCGGACGCCGCCTCAATGATCTTGGAAACGATCATCTTGGCTTCGACCGGGTGTTCCTCGAACCAGGTCGCCAGACCTTCCGAGCACAGGCTTTCGACCGCCGGCCGCACCTCGGACGAGACCAGCTTGTCCTTGGTCTGCGAGCTGAACTTAGGGTCCGGCACCTTGACCGACAGGACGCAGGTAAGGCCTTCGCGGGCGTCCTCGCCGGTCGGCGCAACCTTCTCCTTCTTGGCCAGGCCCGAGCTCTCGATATAGCTGCCCATGACGCGGGTCAGCGAGGCGCGGAAGGCCGACAGGTGGGTGCCCCCATCCCGCTGCGGGATGTTGTTGGTGAAGCACAGCATGGTCTCGTGGTAGCTGTCGTTCCACCACAGGGCCAGGTCCAGCTCGATGCCGTCCTTCTGGCCGCGAATGACGATGACGTCCTTCAGGATCGGGGTCTTAGACTTATCGAGGTGGCGCACGAAGGCTTCGACGCCGCCCTCATAGTGCAGCATGATCTCGATCGGCTCAGGCCCGCGATGATCCGACAGCTTGATGACCACGCCCGAGTTCAGGAAGGCCAGCTCGCGCAGGCGGTGCTCCAGCGTCTTCAGGTCGAAATCGATGTGGCTGAAGGTCGTGACGGAGGGGAAGAAGGTGACCTCGGTGCCGGTCAGCAGACGGCCCTTGTCCTCGCGCATCGGCGCGTCGCCGACGACGGCCAGCGAGCGCACGGTCTCGCCGCGCTCGAAGCGGACGCTGTGCTTCTTGCCGTCGCGATAGATGACCAGCTCCAGCCAGTCGGACAGGGCGTTGACCACGGACACGCCGACGCCGTGCAGGCCGCCGGACACCTTGTAGGAGTTCTGGTCGAACTTACCGCCGGCGTGCAGCTGGGTCATGATGACCTCGGCGGCGGAAATGCCTTCCTCGGCGTGGATGGCGGTCGGGATGCCCCGCCCGTTGTCGGTCACGGTGACCGAGCCGTCCTCGTTCAGGGTGACCGTCACCAGGTCGGCGTGGCCGGCCAGAGCCTCGTCGATGGCGTTGTCCACCACCTCATAGACCATGTGGTGCAGGCCCGAGCCGTCGTCCGTGTCGCCGATATACATGCCGGGGCGCTTGCGCACCGCGTCCAGGCCTTTGAGAACCTTGATGGAATCGGCGCCGTACTCAGGCGAGGGAGCAGTCTGTTCGGTCATGAAAACGTCGGCTCAGGGTCCGTGGACGGACAGGGAAGAGGCGGCCCTACGGCCGCCCGTCTCGGGGGCGCAAATCAGCGCGTCCCGAAGTCCTCGATATATAGGAAATTTGACGGGAAAAGCGAGCCTTTAAGCCCTAGGCGGACAGGCCGCCGCCTTCCACCGCCACGAACTGCGCGCGTCCCTCCAGCGCCGCGAACAGCGGGCGCTCGGTGCCCGTCATGAAGGCCTGCAGCTTCAGGGCCTCGATCTCGTCGAACAGGGCGGCGCGGCGGGCTTCGTCCAGGTGGGCGGGCGCCTCGTCCAGCAGCAAAACGGGCTGTGCGGGCTGATCCGCCAGACGCGCCACCTGGGCCAGGATCAGGTTCAGCACCAGGGCCTTCTGCTCGCCGGACGAGCCCTCGGCGGCGGGCCGGTTCTTCTCGCGGTGCAGCGCCGTCAGGTCCGAGCGGTGCGGCCCGAACAGGCTGCGCCCCGCCGCCGCGTCGCGGGCGCGGGCGCGCATCAAGCCCTCGCCCAGCGCCTCGACGATGTCGGCCTCGTCTGCCCCGGCCGCCGCCATCTCCTCGGCCGGACCGGCCAGCCCCAGATCGGCCTGCGGGAAGGGGCGGTCGGCGCGAGCGTCGATCCCGGCCTGAAGCGCCTTCAGCGCCCCAGCGCGCGCCATAGCCGCCCGCGCCCCGCTCTCGGCCAACCGGGCCTCCAGCGCGTCCAGCCACAGAGGATCGGCCGGGCGCGTCTCGTCAGTCAGCAGCCGCAACCGCTCGCGCAGGGCCTTTTCATAGGTGGAGACGACAGCCGCATGATCGGGATGGGCGGCGAAAACCAGCCGGTCGAAGAACCGCAGCCGCTCGGCCCGCGCGTCCGAGAACAGCCGATCCTGCTCGGGCGTGGCCCAGACCGGGCGCAGATGATCCAGCAGCCGTCCCGGCGGCGCCGTCTCGCCGTCGATGCGCACGATGCGCCGCGCCGACGGCCCCATGGTCTGGACGCCGGTGCCCAGGCGGAGCTCGTCGCCGTCCGCGCCCCGCAGCGTCGCCGCCACGGCCCACGGCCGTCCGACCGCCTCGCCCGGCTCGCGCCGTCCCATCTCGGCCGCCGTCGCCCCACGCAGCCCCTTGCCGGGGGTCAGCAGGCTGACGGCTTCCAGAAGGTTGGTCTTGCCCGCCCCATTCGGTCCATGTAGCACGACGGTTCCGCCGGAAACCGGCAGGGTCGCGCCCGCATAGGAGCGGAAGTCGGTGAGGGCGAGGGAGATGATCATGCGTTGATCAGCAGATACACCGATTTGGCGTAGAGGCGCTGAAGAAGAAACCGCTCACCCCGGCGGACGCCGGGGCCCAGTGCGAAGCACGCTCTGCGCGTTTGAAGCCAAAGGACTGGATCCCGGCGTCCGCCCGGATGAGCGGGGTATAGGTTCAGCACAGATCAAAGCAGCGTCGGCAGCAGATCATCCCAAGCCGGATTCATCCGCTCGATCAGGTCCAGCTTCCATTCACGGCGCCATTCCTTGATCTGGCGCTCACGGCGAAAGGCCTCGTCGCGCGTGCCGTGGTGCTCATACCAGACGAGGCGGGAGACATCATATCTCGCCGTGAAACCGCCGCGCAGCTTCTCGCGATGCTCGACGACCCGCTTCAGCAGATCGTCGGTGGAGCCGGTGTAAAGCGTGCCGTTGCGGCGCCCCGCCAGGATGTAGGTGTAGAAATACATCCAACCTCCCGGCGCGGCCCTCACTGGACCCCGGCGTCCGCCGGGGTGAGCGGCGTGGTTACACCCGCAGCGGCATCAGCACGTACTGCACGCCCACGTCGGCCGGGTCGAGCACCAGGGTCGGGCTGGCCGGGTCGGCGAACTTGAAGTGGGCCGTCTCGCCGGTGATCTGGCCGGCGACGTCCAGCAGGTAGCGGGCGTTGAAGCCGATTTCGAACGGTTCGTCGGAATAGCCGATCTCGACCTCTTCCTCGGCCTGGCCGGCTTCCATGTTGCGGACGGTCAGCTTCACCCGGTCGTTGTCGAAGGCCAGCTTCACCGAGCGGCTCTTTTCGGCCGAGATGGTGGCCACCCGGTCGACCGCCTTGGCGAACAGGCTGTTGTCGATGTCGGCCTGCTTGTCGTTGCCCTTGGGAATGACGCGCAGATAGTCGGGGAAGGCGCCGTCGATGACCTTGGAGGTCAGGCTGGCCTCGCCGAACTCGAAGCGGATCTTCTGGGCCGAGACCTGGACCTCGACAGGGCCGGCGCCGTCGTCCAGCAGGCGGCGGACCTGATCCACTGTCTTGCGCGGCACGATGACGCCGGGGCCGCCCGCCGCGCCTTCCGGCGCCGGCGTCTCGGCCAGGGCCAGGCGGTGGCCGTCGGTGGCCACGGCGCGCAGCAGCGGAATGCCGCCGTCGGCCACGGTGTGCAGATAAAGGCCGTTCAGATAGTAGCGCGTCTCTTCGGTCGAGACGGCGAAGCGCGTCTTGTCGATCAGGCGGGCCAGGTCTTCCTTGGGCAGGGTGTAGCGCGCGCCCGAAGCCTCGGTCGACATGACCGGGAAATCGCCCGCCGGCAGCACCGGCAGGTTGAAGCGCGAGCGGCCCGCCGCCACCACCAGACGCGGATCGTCGCCCGAATAGGTCAGCGACACCTCGGCGCCGTCCGGCAGCTTGCGCACGATCTCATACAGGGTGTGGGCCGGGGCGGTGATCTGGCCCTCGACGTTCACCTGGGCCTCGGCCTCGTCGACCATCTCCATGTCCAGGTCGGTGGCGGCGAACGACAGGCGGTCGCGCCCGGCGCTCAGCAACACGTTGGACAGGATCGGAATGGTGTTGCGACGCTCGACCACGCTCTGGACGTGCCCCAGGGCCCGAAGAAGCGCGGATCGTTCGATGGTCAGCTGCATTTGGTCTCGCCCGGTCGCGACCCCGCCGAAGCAGCGTCGCCGTAAATATGGGCAGGAACACTAGCGCATTGAGCGCGGGGGGCAACGGGCAGAGGCGCCTACAAGCCGTCTGCCCCCGATTTCCACAGGCTGGATCCTCTTTCCGTCATTCTCCGGCAAGCCGCGGAGCGGCGCAGACCGGGGAACCCAGCGGCGCGCGTCAGCGCGAAAGACGCGCGCACGACGCTTGCGGCGAAGATCGCCGTCGGCGCCGCTGGATCCTCCGGTCAAGCCGGAGGATGACGAAAGAAAGAGGCTGCGATGCTGCTGGGTTTACCCGCGCAGCTTGCGCGTGAGGGCTTCCACGTCGCGGGCGATCTGGTCGTCCTTGGGCATCAGCTCCTCGATCTTGCGGACTCCGTGCAGGACGGTGGTGTGGTCGCGCCCGCCGAAGCGGCGGCCGATGTCGGGATAGGAGCGGGTCGTGTGCTGCTTGCACAGATACATGGCGACCTGACGCGGGCGGGCGATGGCGCGGGTGCGGCGCTCGCTCAGCAGGTCGGCCTGCTTGAGGTTGAAGTGCTCGGCCACCGTCTTCTGGATCTCGTCCACGGTGATGCGGCGCTCGGGGCCCGTGCGCAGGGCGGCGCCCAGCAGGGACTGGACCTCGTCCACCGTCAGGGCCGACAGACGGCTTCCGGCGACGGCGGCCAGGGTGTTCACGGCGCCTTCCAGCTCACGCATGGAGCCGGGGGTGCGGTCGATCAGATGCTCCAGCACGTCGGCGCGGGCCTCGCCCGAGACGACGCCCAGCTGGGCCAGGGCGTTCAGACGCGACTGGGCCACGGCGACCTTCAGGTCGCGGTCGGCCGCCTCGACCGGGCAGGTCAGGCCCGCGGCCAGGTGGCTGCGCAGGCGCGGCTCAACGTCGGTCAGGGCCATGGGCGCGCGGTCGGCCGACAGGACGATGCGCTTGCCGTCCTCGATCAGGGCCGTGAGGGTGTTCAGCAGCTCTTCCTGGGTGCTCGTCTTGCCGCCGACGAACTGGACGTCGTCCAGCAGCAGCATGTCGGCGGAGCGTAGGCTTTCCTTGAAGGCGGCGGTCGAGCGGTCCTGCATGGCGCGCACGAAGGTCGACAGGAAGCGTTCGGCGGTCAGATAGACCACCTTGGCGTCCGGCCGCAGGCGCTGGGCCTCCCAGGCGATGGCGTTCAGCAGGTGCGTCTTGCCGTAGCCATAGGGGCCGCAGAAGAAGACGGGGTTGAAGTGGCCGTCAGCCCAGGTCGCCACCTGCTTGGCGATAGCCAGGGCGAAGGCGTTGCCGTGGCCCTCGACGAAGCTGTCGAAGGTTAGGCGCTCCTGCAGGCCGGCGGCGCGCACGGCGCGGGCGCCGTCGGTCGCCGCCGCGAAGGCGGGCGCGGCAGCGGCCGGAGCGGCCGGGGCGGGGCTGATCGAGGCCAGGCGCGGGGCGTCGCGCAGGCCCGACGGCGGCGCCGACCCCATCTCGGCGCGGCAGCGCACCTCCAGACGACGCGACAGGCCGTCCAGGCCCAGCCACAGCTCGTTCATGCGACGCAGGGCGTTCTTGCGCACCCAGTCGCGCGCATAAGCGGTCGGCGTCACCAGGATCAGATTGCCCTGGGAGTCCACGCGCACCGCAGAGGGCGCGATATAGCTGCTGAAGGGTCCGTCCCCGATCTCAGCCTTCAGGCGGTCCGCCGCCTCGGTCCAGATACGGTTGGGATCCGTCATTCCCGCCATCACCGCGCCCCCGATCATTCAGAACACCCGCCACAAGAGTTATCACCGACGAACGCCCTTCGAGACGCCACGTCCGGGGACGACTTCTCTCGCCTCGCGAAGCGGGGCTTCGCAAGCGGGGTCGTACTCACAGACAGACATCTCGCGCCAAGGGAAACCATTGATTTCCCTCGTCTTCATCCCAACAGGACGGAAGCGCGTTACCCCTTCAACTTACCCCCGGCGCGGCGGAGATCAACGCTGATTCGAGTCGAGATTCGCACTTAAATTGATTGACTCCGGCAAACCTCGGCAGGGCTTGGGAAAATGGCGATTTCGCCTCAATCGAGAACCCGAATCCGTAAGCGCGACTTAGGAGCAGACAGCAAGACGGCGAGGGAGCTTGCGCTTCCTCGCCGTTGAAATTCTTACATTCTTTTACGAAATGCCTGTTACAGGCCCTCCGTAGCCGTCACATTGCGCCGTTTGACGAAGCCGTGAAGACCTGTCCGAGCGCCCTGTGAAATCAGGCGGCCGACAGCTTCTTCAGCTGGGCGGCCAGACGGCTGACCTTGCGCGAGCCGGTGTTCTTGTGAACCACGCCCTTCGACACGGCGCGCATCAGTTCCGACTGGGCGGTGATGAAGGCGGCCTTGGCGGCTTCGACGTCGCCGCCCGTCAGGGCTTCCTGGAACTTGCGCAGGTAGGTGCGCACGCGGGTGCGGCGGGCCTTGTTCACTTCGGTCCGCGCTTCGATCTTGCGGATCGCCTTGCGGGCGCCTGCATTGTTGGCCATCGGGTAAAAACCTTCGAACGAAAACGCCGCAAACCACACGTCCACGGCGAGAAAATCTCAAGAGCGGGCGGCTATAGCGGAAAGCCCCCGAACGGTCAACGCGATCGGCGGGAATTGAGTCGGGGCCGGGGTTTGCGCCCCGCAGCGTCCGGCCCCGATGCGGATTCAGCGACCCGTGAAAGCCGGTTTGCGCTTCTCGACGAAGGCGGCCATGCCTTCCTTCTGATCGTCGAAGGCGAACAGGGAGTGGAACAGGCGGCGCTCGAACACCACCCCTTGCGCCAGGGTCGTCTCGAAGGCGGCGTTGACCAGCTCCTTATTGGCCATGACGGCCAGGATCGACTGGCCGGCGATCTTGGCGGCGGCGGCGCGCGCCTCGTCCAGCAGGGCGTCCGACGCCACCACGCGCGAGACCAGACCGGCGCGCTCGGCCTCGGCGGCGTCCATCATCCGCCCGGTCAGGCACATGTCCATCGCCTTGGCCTTGCCCACGGCGCGGGTCAGGCGCTGCGAGCCGCCGATGCCGGGAGCTACGCCCAGGTTGATCTCGGGCTGGCCGAACTTGGCCGTGTCCGAGGCGATGATGAAGTCGCACAGCATGGCCAGCTCGCAGCCGCCGCCCAGGGCATAGCCCGACACCGCCGCGATGATCGGCTTGCGGAAACTGGCCACCCGGTCGTGGGCGCGGGCGAAGAAGTTGCCGCGATACATGTCGGCATAGGCCTGATCCGCCATCTCCTTGATGTCGGCGCCCGCCGCGAAAGCCTTAGCCGAGCCGGTCAGGACCACGCAGCGCACGCTGTCGTCGTCCGCCACGCTCTCCAGGAAGTCGCCCAGTTCGCCGGTCAGGGTGGTGTTCAGCGCGTTCAGCGCCTCAGGCCGGTTCAGGGTGACGACCGCATAGCCGTCCGCGTGGCGTTCGATCAGCAGGGTGGAATAGGCGTCGGCCATCAGGCGCTCCTCTCAACTCGTTCGGGGCAGGTCTAGCGCCTCGGGCGGCTCACAGGAACACCCCTCATCCCTTCTGACAGAGCGGGCAGAAGAAGGTCGAGCGGCCGCCCTGCACGATGCGCTTCACCACGCCGCGACAGCCCTCGGTGCGGCACGGCTCATGCTCGCGGCCGTAGACGTCGAAGCGGTGCTGGAAATAGCCCTGGCCGCCCTCGACGTTGGCGAAGTCCTTCAGGGTCGAACCGCCCGCCGCGATGGCGTCGCCCAGCACATTGCGGACCTCCGCCGCCAGACGCTCCAGCCGGGGACGGCTGATCTCGCCCGCCGCCGCCAGGGGCGAGATGCGCGCCCGGTACAGGGCCTCGCACACATAGATATTGCCCAGACCGGCCACGATGCTCTGGTCCAGCAGACTGACCTTGATGTTCTGCGCCTTGCCCGCGAAAGCCTCGGCCAGATGCGCGCCCGAGAAGGCGTTGCCCAGAGGCTCCGGCCCCAGCTTGGCGAACCAGGCGTGCCCCTCGACCGCCTCGGTCGGGATCAGGCCCATGAAGCCGAAGCGCCGCGCATCGGCATAGCCCAGCCGCGTCAGCGCCCCGCCCCGGTCGGCCGTCAGGCTCATATGTTCATGCTTGCCGACGACGGGGGCGTCCGTCTCGAACACGCCGGGGGCGACGCCCTCCAGGGTGAATCGGCCGGTCATGCCCAGGTGCGTCACCCAGGTCTCGCCGGTCGACAAGGGGAACAGCAGATACTTCGCGCGCCGCTCCAGCCGCAGCACCGTCGCCCCTTCCAGCCGCTCGATGAAGCGCTCGGGGAAAGGAAAGCGCAGGTCCGGCCGGTTCTGGCGCAGCGCGGTCAGGCGCGCGCCCTCCAGCACGGGCTCCAGGCCGCGACGGACGGTTTCGACTTCAGGCAATTCGGGCATGGAGAGAAGCTAGTCCTTCTCCCGCAAGGGGAGAAGGATAAGAACGCGGCCCGTTGTCATGGCCGCGCTTTCAGGGTTACCTCCCGCGCGACAACGGAAAGAACCCCGCATGACGGACAAACCCGCCGGAACCGGCAAACGCATCGAACTGACGATCCGCGCCCTGATCCTGGGCTGCTTGCTGGCGGCGGTCTTCACGGCGGCCAACACCTATCTGGGGCTGAAGGTCGGCCTGACCTTCGCCTCGGCCATTCCGGCGGCGGTCATCTCCATGGCCCTGCTGCGGGCGTTCCGCGGCTCGACCATCTGGGAGAATATGACCGTCCAGACCGTCGCCTCGGTCGGCGGCGCCATGAGTTCGATCATCTTCGTCCTGCCCGGTCTGGTCATGATCGGCTGGTGGATGAACTTCCCCTTCTGGGAGTCGGTGATGATCTGCATCCTGGGCGGCGTCCTGGGCGTGACCTTCTCCATTCCCCTGCGCCGCACCCTGGTCGTCCAGGGCGGCCTGCCCTACCCCGAGGGCGTCGCCGCCGCCGAGGTGCTGAAGGTCGGTTCGCCCGGCGCGGACCAGACCGAAGAGGCCGTGCGCGAGAACAAGTCCGGCCTGTTCGTGGTCATCGGCGGCGCCATCGCCTCGGCCTTCTTCGGCTTCCTGGCCTCGGCCCGCGTCTTCGCCCATGAGACCACCGCCTTCCTGCGCCTTCCGGCAGCCATGGGCGGCGGAGCGACCGGCGTCGGTTTCTCCATGCAGTTCGCCCTTCTGGGCGCCGGCCACCTGATCGGTCTGGCGGTCGGCCTGACCCAGCTGTTCGGCCTAGTCCTGGCCTGGCTGATTTTCGTGCCCATCCTGACCTCGCCGGAGTTCGTCGCCTGGGCGACCGCAAACGGCGTGCCGTCCATCGCCGCGACCGTGCCGGCCGACGGCGGGGCCGAGGGCCTGGCCATGACCGTGTGGGCGCGCGAAGTCCGCTTCATCGGCGCCGGCGTCATTGGCGTGGCCGCCCTGTGGACCCTGGCCAAGCTGGCCAAACCGCTGATCGCCGGCCTGGCCTCGGCCGTCTCGGCCCAGTCGCGCCGCGCCCACGGCGAGGCGCTGGAGCTGACTGAACAGGACATCCCCATCAAGATCGTCGGCCTGCTGTCGGTCGCCGCCCTGGTCGGCATCGCCGTGCTTCTGGCTGTCGTCGCCCAGGGCACCGCCCTGGCAGGTTCGGCCCCGCTGCTGGTGATCGGCGGCCTGGTCTATGTGGTGGTCATCGGCTTCGCGGTGGCGGCCATCTGCGGCTATATGGCGGGTCTGATCGGCTCGTCGAACAGCCCGGTGTCAGGCGTCGGCATCCTGGCCATCATCATCGCCTCCCTGCTGATGCTGGGCGTGCTGGCCATCGCCGGGGTTCCGGCCGATCCGTCGGTGATCGCCTTCGCCCTGATCGTCACCGCCATCGTCTTCGCCGTGGCCGTCATCTCGAACGACAACCTGCAGGATCTGAAGACTGGCCAGCTGGTCGAGGCCACGCCCTGGCGTCAGCAGACGGCCCTGCTGGTCGGCGTGGTCGCCGGGGCCCTGGTCATCCCCTTCGTGCTGGACATGATGAACCAGGCCTTCGGCTTCGAAGGCGGCCCGCCCGCCATCGTCCAGGGCTCCCAGACCCTGGCCGCGCCCCAGGCGACCCTAATCTCGGCCCTGGCCAAGGGAGTCATCAGCGGCGACCTGCGCTGGGATCTGATCGGCATCGGCGCGGTGGTCGGCGTTCTGGTCATCATCCTGGACGTCATCCTGCGCCGCGCCACCAAGGACCGGATCAAGCTGCCGCCGCTGGCTGCGGGCATCGGCGTCTATCTGCCCGCCGCCGTCACCACCATGCTGGTCATCGGCGCGGTCTGCGGCTGGCTGTACGACCGGGCGGTCAAGTCGACCCGCTACGCCGATGTGGCCCGCCGCATGGGCGTACTGCTGGCGTCCGGCCTGATCGTGGGCGAGAGCCTGTTCGGCGTCTTCACCGCCGCCGTTATCGTCGGCACCAAGAAGGAGGCGCCCTTCGCCCTGCTGCCCGCCGACAGCGGCTGGCCCGCCATGTGGGCCGGGCTGATCGCCTTCGCCGTCCTGACCTACGCCCTCTACGCCTGGGTGCGCCGCCGTTCGGCTCAGGTCTAAGTCCGGCTAGAGGGCGGCGGCGAAGGCCTCCGCCGCCCGGCTGGCGCTGCGCTCGCGGTGGCGCAGCCGATAGAAGGGCCGCTCGGGCAGTTCGAGCGGCAGACGAACCAGCCGCCCCGCCTCGATCAGGGGCCGGGCGGCCAGTTCCGAGATCGCCGTGACCAGGCCGCCCCCTGCGCTGGCCGCCACCGCCGTCAGGATGGCCTCATTGGACGGCAGCACCAGCGCCGTCTTCAGGTCAGAAGCGTCCATGCCGCGCGGCAGCGCCGCCTCGAACTCGCTGCGGGTGCCCGAGCCCGCCTCACGCAGGGCCCAGTCCAGCGCCTTCAGCTCCGTCGCTCCCAACATTCGCTCCCGATCCGCCAGCGGATGTCCCGGCGCCGCCACCACGATCAGCCGGTCGGCGGCGATCCGCGTCCGCTCCAGCCGAGGGGCGTCCTCGGCGCCCTCGATCAGACCCAGCTCCGCCTCCCCCGCCAGGACTGCCTCGACCACCTGATGGGTGTTGCCGATCGACAGGCGCAGCTCGATGCCCGGATGGCTCTGGGCGAAGGCCGCCATGCGCGGCGGCAGCCAGTAGGCGGCGATGGTCTGACTGGCGAACAGCCGCACCGAGCCGCGCTTCAGCCCCGCCAGTTCATCCAGCAGCCGTTCGGCCGCCTCGGCCCGCGCCAGCACCGCCCTGGCCTCCGGCAGAAAGGCTGTTCCCGCCGCGTTCAGGGCCAGGCCGCGCCCGACCCGGTCGAACAGCCGCGCCCCGTGCCGCGTCTCCAGCGCATTGACCGCCGCGCTGACCGCCGACTGGGTCAGATGCAGCGCCTCGGCCGCCCGCGTCATGTGCAGGCGCTCGGCCACGGCGACGAAGATGCGCAGCTGTTCCAGCGTCATACGCCATTGATCGATCATGTTGATCGTTAAGTCCATAACTACGCGTTGGATCGATCGGAGAGCGGAGCGGATAAGAGCCGCATGACCGTCGTCCTCGATCCTGCCGCTCCTTCTCGTCGCCTGACGGGCCTGGCGCGCTTGTTGCCCGGGGTGGCGCTGTCGGCTGCCATCGGCGCCGTCGCCTATGGATTGCAGATCGTCGAAACCCGACTGTTCGAGCATCCGTGGATCGAGGGGCTGGTTCTGGCCATCCTGATCGGAGCGGGCCTGCGTCTGGCGTGGACGCCCTCGTCGTTGTGGACGCCGGGGATCAGCTTCAGCGCCAAGACCCTGCTGGAGGTCGCCGTGGCCCTGCTGGGCGCGACCGTTTCGGGCGCGGCGGTGGCGGCGCTGGGGCCGTGGCTGCTTCTGGCCATCGTCGGCGTGGTCGCCGCGGCCATTGTCGGCGGCTATGCGCTGGGGCGGGCGTTCGGCCTGCCGCACGCCATGGCCCTGCTGGTCGCCTGCGGCAACGCCATCTGCGGCAACTCGGCCATCGCCGCCGTAGCCCCCGTCATCGAAGCGGAGGGAGAAGACGTGGCCGCCGCCATCGGCTTCACCGCCGTTCTGGGCGTCGCCGTGGTGCTGCTGGTTCCCGTGGTCGGGGCCATGATGGGCTATGACGCCACGCGCGTCGGAGTGCTGGCCGGCCTGACCGTCTACGCCGTGCCTCAGGTGCTGGCCGCCGCCGCCCCCGCCGGCCTGGCCGCTGTCCAGACGGGCGCCGTGGTCAAGCTGGTGCGCGTGTTGATGCTGGGGCCGGTCTGTCTGGTCCTGGGCCTGATGCGCTCGAAACAGAGCGAAGCCGGGCGCGGACCCAGGCTGCACCAGATGGCCCCCTGGTTCATCCTGGTCTTCCTGGCCCTGATGACCGTCCGTTCGCTGGGCTGGCTGCCCGAGGCGGTCCTGCCGCCGCTGCAGGTATCGGTCTCGGCGCTGACGCTGATCGCGATGGCGGCGCTGGGGCTGATGGTCGATCCGCGCGCCGTGGTTCGCGCCGGGCCGCGCGTCGCCGCCGTCGCCGCCCTGTCGGCCCTGCTGATCGGCCTGCTGGCGCTGGCGGTGATAGCCTTCCTGCCGCTGGGCTGAAACCTGACGACGCCCGCCTGCTGAACGCGATCACGCACTGGACTGGCGTTTTGGCCCGCATCCCTGTAAGAGGCGCGCCGAACCCTTCCCTTCTCTGCAATCTTCTTGCAGCGGCGCGGCCCTTCCGTGACCGAACACAGTCCGCCCGAGCCCGAAATGAACCTGCGCAACATCGCTATCATCGCCCACGTTGACCACGGCAAGACGACCATGGTTGACGCCCTGCTCGCCCAGTCGGGCCTGTTCCGCGCCAATGAGGCGACCACGGAACGCGCCATGGACTCCAACGATCAGGAGCGCGAACGCGGCATCACCATCCTGGCCAAGTGCACCTCGATCCTGTGGAACGGCAAGGCCGGCGAGACCCGCATCAACATCATCGACACGCCGGGCCACGCCGACTTCGGCGGCGAGGTCGAGCGCATCCTGGGCATGGTGGACGGCTGCGTCCTGCTGGTCGACGCCGAAGAAGGCGTCATGCCCCAGACCAAGTTCGTGCTGACCAAGGCGCTGAAGATGGGCCTGCGTCCCATCCTGTGCATCAACAAGGTCGACCGCGCCCACGCCGACCCGGACCGCGTGCTGAACGAGACCTTCGACCTGTTCGCCGCCCTGGGCGCCACGGACGAACAACTGGACTTCCCGGTCATCTACGCCTCGGGCCGTTCGGGCTGGGCGACGCTGGACCTGGCCCAGCCGAACGACAACCTGCACCCGCTGTACGATCTGATCGTCGAGCACGTCCCGGCGCCGGCCGCACAGGATCGCGTCAACGAGCCGTTCCAGATCCTGAACGTGCTGATCGAAAGCGATCCCTTCCTGGGCCGCCTGCTGACCGGCCGCATCCACTCGGGCAAGGCGGTTCCGGGCATGGCCATCAAGGCCATGTCGCGCGACGGCAAGACCATCGAGCAGGGCCGCATCACCAAGGTTCTGGCCTTCCGCGGCCTGAAGCGCCAGCCGGTCGACGAGGGCGCCGAGGCGGGCGACATCGTCGCCATCGCCGGCATGTCCAAGGCCACCGTGGCGGACACCCTGTGCGCCCTGGAAGTGACCGACGCCCTGGACGCCCTGCCGATCGACCCGCCGACCATCTCGATGACCGTGGGCGTGAACGACAGCCCCCTGGCTGGTCGCGAAGGCGACAAGGTGCAGTCGCGCGTCATCCGCGACCGCCTGCTGAAGGAAGCCGAGGCCAACGTCGCCATCCGCATCACCGAGACGCCGGGCTCGGACGCCTATGAAGTCGCCGGTCGCGGCGAACTGCAACTGGGCGTGCTGATCGAAAACATGCGCCGCGAGGGCTTCGAACTGTCGATCAGCCGTCCGCGCGTGGTCTATCAGACCGGCGAGAACGGCGAACGCATGGAGCCGATCGAAGACGTGGTCATCGACGTCGACGACGAATTCTCGGGCGTGGTCATCGAGAAGCTGTCGGCCCGCAAGGCCGAGCTGACCGACATGGGCCCCTCGGGCGCCGGCAAGACCCGCATCCAGCTGAAGTGCCCGTCGCGCTCGCTGATCGGCTATCAGGGCGAGTTCCTGACCGACACGCGCGGCTCGGGCGTGCTGAACCGCGTCTTCAGCCACTATGAAGGCCACAAGGGCGCCATCGAAGGCCGCCTGAAGGGCGTGCTGGTGTCGAACTCGGACGGCGACACGGCGGCCTACGCCCTGTGGAACCTGGAAGAGCGCGGCGTCATGTTCGTCGGCGCCGGCGAGAAGACCTATCAGGGCATGATCATCGGCGAAAACAGCCGCTCCGACGACCTGGACGTCAACCCGATCAAGGGCAAGCAGCTGACCAACGTCCGCGCCTCGGGCAAGGACGAGGCCGTGCGCCTGACCCCGCCGCGCAAGATGAGCCTGGAACAGGCCATCGCCTATATCGAGGAAGACGAACTGGTCGAGGTCACGCCCAAGTCGATCCGCCTGCGTAAGGAAGTCCTGAACCCCTCCTTCCGCAAGAAGCGCGTCCGCGCCGACTGATCCCGGCGACCCGCCGAAACGAAGAAGGCGGCCCCTGCGGGCCGCCTTTTTTGCGCCTGGCGGTTATTTCTTCAGCCCCAGCAGGCCCAGCCAGCCGCCGCTGGTCAGCAGGGCCACGTCCAGCAGGGCCAACGCCAGGGGCGTGGTCGTCGGCGCAGCGATGAACTTCGGCCGCCAGGCGGGGCCGAACTTGGCCTTGTAGGCGCGCAGGCCCTGGAAGCCGTAGACGGCGCCCCCCTCCTCGAACACCAGGGCGCCGACGCGGGCGAAGACCGGGGCCATGCGGCGGTCCTCCAGACCCGATAGGGGCGCCATGCCCAGATCCAGCCGCTCCATCCCCTGCTCGCGCGCCCACTGGGCCGTGCGGGTGAACAGATAATCCATGATCCCGTGTGGTCCCTCGGGGTCATGCCGCATCAGGTCGATCATCGCTTCGCGCCCGCCCGTCCCGACCAGAAGATTGGCGAAGGCGACGATGCGGCCGTTCTCGCGCGCCACGGCGATCGGCGAACGGTCCAGATAGTCGATGTCGAACCGGCCCAAGGAGAAGGCCTTCTCCGAGCCGTTGTGGTGGTTCAGCCAGGCGTCGGACACGGCGCGCAACTCGACCTCTAGCGCCCGCGCCGCCCCCGGCGGCGCCACCTCGAAGCTGGCGCCCTCGCGCTCGGCCCGGTTCACGGCGGTGCGCAGGTTCTGCTTGCCCTTGCCCTCGGTCGTGAAATGGGCGGCGTCGATCACGGCGGCCTCGCCCACCTTGCGCATGGCCAGGCCCAGCGTCGCCAGGTCGGCCAGCAGCCCCTCGCTCACCGAATAGAAGACCGCCGCCCCGCCGTAGCTGTCGGCCATCTCGGCGAAGGCCCACAACAACTCCAGCCGCTCTTCCTTCAGTCCGGCCGGTTCGCTCATAGCGATCCAGCGGCGGCCGCGCACGCGATAGGCGATGAAGCTGCGCCCTGACGGGCTGAACAACAGGGCCTTGTCGCCCAGCAGGGCCAGGCTCGCCTCGGGCGTGGCGATATCGGCCGTCTCCAGCGCCTGACGGGCGCGTTCGACGTCGGCGGGCGCGGCCGGGCCGTGGCTGCGGGCGCCCGGCGCCGTCAGCAGGGAGCGCACCCCGACCGCCAGGGTCAGCAGAGCCAGCACCGCCCCGGCGCGCAGGAAGCCCGAAGCCTGCTTGTCCACTAGGAAGGTCCACCACAGCTCGTCGGTATAGGCGGTGTCGCGATAGGCGAAGAAGCCCAGCCACAGCATGGCCGCCACCGCCGCCGCCAGCATCAGCAGCCAGCCCGGCCGCAGCGGCTCGCCCAGGCGCGAGCGGCGATTGAAGGCCGAGCGGCATGGCGTCAACAGGGCCGCCGCCAGGGTCAGCTCGATCGCCTCCTCCCAGTCCAGCCCCTTCATCAGCGAGAAGACCGCCCCCACCAACAGGACCGCCAGCGCCGCGTAATAGGCGCCCCGCCGACGTCGCCACAGACCCGCAGAGATCAGCAGCAGGACAAAGCCCGTCACGCTCGCCGCAAAGTGGGACAGGTCGATCAGCAACGGCGGATAGAAGCGCCCGAGCGCGCTGAGCCGGTCGCTGAAGGCGGGCGTCGCCGCCGACAGCAACATCACCCCGCCCAGCAGGAAGGTGGCGACCGCGAACATCTGCGGCGTCAGCTCATAGGCCAGTCCCGCCAGGCGACGCGTGATCCGCCAAGGGTCGTGTTTTGCGCTCGGTTTGGTCAATCAACCTCCGAAGAGCAAGAATCGGTCGTTTGAGGCGAGTAAAAGGTCATTTCAGGGCAGAGGAAACCATCAGAGATCACGGGGGTTCATTTTTTCGCGAGCGCCGGGCTCGCCCTTTCAGGAGTTTCTCATGATCCGCAAGACCGCCCTGCTGACCGGCATCGCCGGCGCCTTCCTCATCGCCGCCCCGGCTTTCGCCCAGGACGCCACGACGCCGCAGACGCCCGAACCGGCTCCCGCTGAGGCGGCCGCGGCTCAACCCCAGAGCCTGACCCTGACGCCGGGCTCGACCGTCAAGGGCAGCGACGGCGCCGAGATCGGCAAACTGGTCGGCGTCCAGAACGGCGCCAACGGCCAGGAACTGACCGTCCGCACCGCCGACGGCCAGGTCCGCCCGGTGCCTCTGGCCGGCATCCGTCAGGACGGCGCCGACATCGTCGTCGACGCCAGCGCCTCGGACATTCAGTCGGCCGCTCCGATCGCCTCGGACACGGCTGAACCCACCCCGGACGCGGCGGCTGACGCCCCTCCGGCCGACACGCCGCCGGCCGATGAGCCGACCAGCGACGAACCGCACGGCGACGAACCTCACTAAATCGTCTGGTTCGACGGCAAAAGGGGCGGCCCGACGGGCCGCCCCTTTTTTCTTGTGTGATAACGGCGATCAGGTGCGCCGCTTCACCAGACCGAGCAGGAACAGCAGAACCACCGCGCCGATGGTGGCCACGATGACCCCCACGATCCAGTTGCCCGCCGCGTCCACGCCCAGCAGATTATTGGCCAAAAACCCGCCGATCAGGGCGCCGACGACGCCGACGATCAGATTGGTGAGCAGGCCGTGATCCCGTTTCATGATCTTTTCCGCCAGCCAGCCGGCGACGATGCCGATGATGATCCAGGCGATAAATCCAAATCCACCCATGCTTCTTCCTTCCTGCAAGGCTCACTGCCTTCGCCGTTAATGCGCGGGCGGGTGTCGGGTTGCGCCGCGGGTCAAGGGCGACAACGGCACGACGCTTGCGGCGAAACGCCTCGTCCGTGCCGATTCGGCACAGGCCGAGAGAGACAGGAGAGTCGTCATGCCCGCCGAGATCGACCTTCACCTGGGTCGTCGCCTGCGCCGCCGTCGCCGCCTGCTGGGCCTGACCCAGCAGCAGCTGGGCGACCGTGTCGGCATACGGTTCCAGCAGATCCAGAAGTACGAGTGCGGCGCCAACCGCATCTCGGCCGCCCGTCTGTGGGAGCTGGCCGAGGCGTTGCAGACGCCGGTCAGCTACTTCTATGACGGCGCGGGCGAAAGCCCGGACAACAGCCAACCCCGCCCCGACGCGCCCCTGGCCGCCGCCGCCTGATCGCCTACCCGGTTCACTGAACGCTTAATTCAATGAATTTGGGGCCATCACGCTCGGGGCGGTGTATGGCCGGGGCATGACCGAGCTGGAATCCTTCGCCGTCGCCCTGTCGCATGAAGCGGCCCGCGTCGCCCTGCCCTTCTTCCGCGGCGACTTCGCCCAGGAGGACAAGGGCGGCCCCGGCGCCTTCGACCCCGTGACCGAGGCCGACCGCGCCGCCGAGGCGGCCATCCGCCGCCTGATCGCCGCCCGCTATCCCGACCACGGCGTCATCGGCGAGGAATACGGCGAGGATCGCCCCGAGGCCGACCATGTCTGGGTGCTGGATCCGATCGACGGCACCCGCGCCTTCATCGCCGGCCTGCCCCTGTGGACCACCCTGATCGCCCTGCGCCAGGAAGGCGCGCCCGTGATCGGCGCCGTGGGCCAGCCCTATCTGGACGAGGTCTTCCTGGGCGGCCCGTCGGGGGCGCGCCTGCTGAAAGGCGGACGCGAGACCCCGCTGAAGACCCGCGCCTGCCCCGATCTGGGCCAGGCCCTGATCGCCACCACCGATCCCGAGATCTTCGTCGGCGCCGACCGCGCCGCCTGGGACCGCCTGCGCGCCTCGGCCCGCCTGGCCCGACTGGGCTGCGACGCCTATGCCTACGCCATGGTCGCGGCCGGGCGCATCGACCTGGTGGCCGAGAGCGAGCTGAAGGTCTGGGACTGGTCGGCGCTCAAGCCCCTGGTCGAGGCTGCGGGCGGCCGCTTCACCGACTGGCGCGGCGCGGCGCCGCACGACGCCGACGGCCGCGTTCTGGCGGCCGGCGACGCGCGCCTGACCGATCAGGCCCTGCCCCTGCTCGGCCTGTCCTGACGGATCAGGCCGGTTCGGCGGTCCGCGCGGCCGGAGAGGCCGAAGGCGCGGCGGCGCCCGGCGCCACATAGTCGGCCAGGGCGTCGAACTCGTGCAGGAAGACGCCGCGCAGGTCGTCGACCTCCATGATGACCTCATGCTTGGCCGTCGGCACCTCGACATAGCGGCCGCGGCCCATGCGGCGGGCCGCCCAGCGGTTGGTCTGTTTCCACACCTTGTCGTCCTCGGCCGCCTGAACCACGCAGACCGGGATCTTCACGCTCTTGAGCGCGCGCGGCTTCAGCGCCCGCTCGCCCGCGTCCAGGGCGAAGGCCAGCCAGCCCCAGGTCGGGCCGCCGATGGCCAGGTGCGGGCAGGCGTAGAGCTGCTGCCGCCACAGATCGTAGCGCGCCTGGTCCGAGGTCAGGCCGTCCTTCTCGAAGGTGTGGTCGAAGGGATCGTCCGGGTCGTCCAGCACATAGTCCCCGGCCTTGCCGTGACGCAGGGCCCAGCGCACCGCCAGCTTGACCGTCCACATCGACCGCTTGCCGGTCTTGATGCGCAGCATGGGGCTGGACAGGACGGCGCCGGCGAAGCGGGTCTCTTCGCCCTCCAGCGTCAGCAGGTTCAGGGCGCCGCCCATCGAGTGGCCGACCATGATCCACGGCTTGGGCGCGCGCGCCTCATAGGCGTCCAGCAGGCGTGCGTAGTCGTCGAGAAACTCCTCGACCGCGCGGGCGTGGCCGCGCAAGCGGTCCGGCAGCAGCCGCGCCGACAACCCCTGGCCGCGCCAGTCATGCGCCAGGACGCAGAAGCCGCGCGCCAGGAAGTTGCCGATCAGCTCGAAATATTTCTCGATCGGCTCGGTGCGGCCGGGGCTGAGAACGACCGTCCCGCGCGGCGTCTTGGCCTGCAGGGTCGAGGGCGTCCAAAACCCGGCGCGCAGGCGCAGACCGCCGGCGCCGCGGAACCAGTCGCCCTCGCCCCCCGGCGGACTGGCGGCGCCGGGCACCCCCATCAGGGGCGCATGGGCGGCGAAGGCGGCGGTGCGGCTCACTCGGGCTTCCTGAACTTCAGCGTCATGCGGTCGCTTTCGCCGATGGCGTCATACTTGGCCCGATCGAACTCGGGATCGGCGGGCTGCCCCAGGGGCGCCGTCAGCCGGCGCGGCGGCAGGGTTTCGACGCCGAACGGATGGTCCTTGGTGTCGGCCGGATTAGCGTTGATCTCGGACGCCTCGACGAAGATGAAGCCGGCCTCCTGGGCCAACTGCTTGACGAAGGCCTCCTGCACATAGCCGTTGGCGGCGGCCGGATCCTGATCCTCGTCCGGCTGAAGGCGATGCTGCTCGATGCCCAGGATGCCGCCGGGACGCAGGGCCGCGAAGGCGTCGGCGAAGGCCTTTTCGGCGATCCCCGCCGCCATCCAGGCCTGGATGTAGCGCATGAACAGCACCATGTCGGCCGTCCCCGCCGGCGCCACCGGCGGCGAGCCGGGACCGAAGGCGGTGAACTGCACCGGGCCGTACAGCTTCTTGTCGGCCAGGATGCGGGCCTTCAGGGCGTTGTTGATGGCCACCTGGGCCGGATCGGCGTTCGGCCCCTCGACGAAGCCCGCCAGATAGAGGCTGCCGCCGCCCTTGTTCAGATAAGGGGCCAGGATTTCGGCGTACCAGCCGCTGCCGGGCCAGAAATCGACCACCGTCATCTTCGGCTGCAGGCCGAAGAAGCGCAGGGTCTCGACCGGGTGGCGCCAGACGTCGCGCGCCTTGTCGTCCGCCGGACGCCAGGCCCCGGCGACCGCCCATTCCAGCGAGCCTTCCGGCGGGCCCTTGGGCGCTTCGGGCGCGGCGGGCGTCGGCGCCTCTTCCTTGCGTCCGCAGGCGGCCAGGCCGAACAGGGGCGCGACCAGGGCCAGGGCGCTGGCGCCGGTCAGGACGGATCGCCGCGTCGATCGTTCTGTCATGCGCGCTTCCTCTCGCCGCCGGGTGTCTTCGCTTGGGGCTTAAGGCGCTTCTGCGCCAGCGTCAAAACCACGCACTGCATTGTCATCGGGCCGTCAGTCCGCCGCGTTGGGCTTGCGGAAACGCAGGGTCATCCGGTCGCTCTCGCCGATGGCGTCCAACGCCGCCCGCTCCTCCGCCGTCAGAGCCCGGCCGTCGCGCTCCGAGGTGCGCGTGGGCTTCAGCGTCCACACCCCGAACGGATGGTCGCGGTCGTCCTTGGCATTGGCGTTCAGCTCGCTGCGGGCCTCCAGTTCAAAGCCGGCGCGGCGGGCGGCGTGGATGAGCCAGCTCTCGGGGACATAGCCCGTCGGCGCCGTCTCGGTCACGTTCAGCCCCTCGGCCGCGCGGTGCTGCTCGACCGCCAGAACGCCGCCGGGCTTCAGCGCCGTGAAGAAGGCCGCCAGATAGGGTTCGACCCGGCCGTCGCGCGACCAGTTGTGGAAGGCGCGGGCCACCACGACCATGTCCGCCGTCCCGTCGGCGACGCCCATGCCCTCGGTCGGGCGATTGACCGGGACGTAGCGCCCGCCGGTCGCTGCCGCATAGGGCTCAAGGATGTTGCGCCACCAGCCGGCGCGGCCCGGCTCGATCTCCACCACCGTCAGGCCGGGCTGCAGGCCCCAGAAGGTCAGGGTCTCGAACGGATGACGCTCGCCGTCGCGGGCGCGGTCGGCCTCAGGCCGGGTCGTCGCGGCCACGGCCGCCTGAAGCGCCGCATCCTCAGAGAAGCTCGGCATCTCCATCGACAGGCCCTGGCGGTGCGGCAGCGGCGCAGCGTCCGGCGGGCCCGATTGGGCGAGGGCGGGCGAGGCGAGCAGGCACGCCGCGACGGCGCTGAGGACGAGGGTTCGCATGACGGGCTCCGGTCGATCCTGGACGACGAAGGTAAAACCCATACGGCGCTTCGCGGCGACGGCAAGGCGCAGAGGCCGAAAGCGACGATTTTGCGCGCCCCTTGCGCCGGAAAAACGACCTCCTACCTCTTCATCCGAGAGCGCCGATCCCGGGCTCTCCAGACCTGACGGGGCCGATTTCGGACCGCCGGGACTGAAACCCTCCGTCGTCCGGGGCCAAATCGCCGGGCGGCTCAACCTTGCTGAATGTCAGAAGGATGACCCATGCGTACCTATGATTTCTCGCCGCTGTACCGTTCCGCCGTCGGTTTCGACCGTCTGGTTCGTCAGTTGGAAAGCGCCGCGCGCTCCAGCCAGGAAAACGGCTGGCCTCCCTACAACATCGAGACGACCGGCGAGGACGCCTATCGCATCGAGATCGCCGTCGCCGGTTTCTCGGCCGATGAGCTGAACATCGAGGCGAAGGAGAACCTTCTGACCGTCACCGGCAAGAAGGCCGCCAACGACGACGGCCAGCGCACCTTCCTGCATCGCGGCCTGGCCGAGCGCGACTTCGAGCGCCGCTTCCAGCTGGCCGACTATGTGGTGGTCAAGGGCGCGGCCCTGGCCAACGGCCTGCTGACCGTCGAGCTGAAGCGCGAACTGCCTGAGGCCCTCAAGCCCCGCAGCATCGAGATCGCCACCGGCTCGTCCCTGATCGAGGGCCAGGTCGAGACCAAGGCCAAGAAGGCGGCCTAAAGGCCACACGCCTGACTGAAAAGTCGAAGGGGCGGCGCTCGCGTCGCCCCTTTTTCGTGCGCCTTCCCTAGGCTGCGTGCAGGTCCGCCGGGTCCAGCCCGCGCGCGCCGCTCGTCTGAGCGCCGGTGAAGTCGGCTTGCTTGGTCTGGGCGCCGTGCAGGGTCGCCCGGCTCAGATCGGCATCGACCATCACGGCCCGGCGCAGGTCGGCCCCCGTGAGGTCGGCGCCGCGCAGGATCGCCCCGGTCAGATCGGCGGGCAGCAGGCGATCCGCCGCCAGCATCAGCGGACCCAGCTGGGCCTCGCGCAGGTCGGACCCGTTCAGCCGCGCCCGCGCCAGCCGCGCGCCGCGCAGATCGGCCCGGCGCAGATTGGCCGAGCGCAGGTCCGCGCCCTCCAGTTGCGCGCCCTGAAGCTGCACCCCTTCCATGTCCAGGCCGTAGAAGACCGCCCCCTTGGCCGAGAGGGCCGTCAGGTTCAGCCCGCGAATGGTGACCAGCGGCCGCAGATCCACCCCGTCGAACACCGAGGGCTGGCCCTCGGCCCCGCCCGTTTCGCACCATTGGGCGTGGTCGCGCAGCATCTCGGCGGCGGGCATCTGGCTGACCGGCTCGCCCGCCGGGCGGTTGTCGACCAGGGCGCCGTCCATATTGGCCCCGTCGGTTCGCCACATGGCGGCCTTGACCCCCACCAGAACGGCGTCGCTGAGGTCCGCCCCTGACAGGTCGGCGCCCGACAGGTCGGCCCCGGCCAGGTCGGCGCCGCGGAAGCTGGCCTGTTTCAGATTGGCCCGGACCAGCTTGCAGTCCTTCATGATGGCGTCGGTGAAATCGGCGGCCACGGCGACGACGCCGGTCATGCGCGAGCGCTGCAGATTGGCGCCCGCCAGCACGGCGCCCTGCGCCTGGGTGTCGGCGCGCTTTCGCGCCTCGACGACGCGGAAGCCCAGCTTGGCGTCCTTGGCGGCGATGGTGCCTTCGCGCAGGTCGGCCTCGAACAGATCGGCCCCCGACAGGTCCGCGCCGCGCAGGCAGGCCCCGCGCAGGTCGGCCCGGCGCAGGCTGGCGTCGACCAGGGTCGCATCCTGCATGTCCGCGCCGAAGAAGTTGGCGTTGTCCAGCTTGGCGCCCGTCAGGTCGCAGCCAATCAGGCAGGCAGCGGTGAAGTCGGCGTCGGCCAGGTTGCGGCCGCGCAAGCTGACCCCCGACAGGTCCATCCAGGCGAAGACCGCCCGCGCCCCGCCCGGCCGCGCCTGCCACAGCCGGTCGTGCTTCAGGCAGACGGCGTCGACCTCTTCCTGAGTCAGCTTCCTGCGCACGGGTTCGACGGCCTCGCTCATGGGGCCGTTTATGGCTTACGCCGGATTAAGGAAGCTTTGCGGCAACAAGGGTTTTTCCGTCGCCTCCGCCCCGTCGCTGGCCGCCCTATTCCGTCAACAGGCCCTGTTCGCGCAGGGCCTCGGCCAGTTCGCCCTCTTGGGTCCACAGGCGGGTGTAGCCCGCCTCGCCCAGCCGGTTCAGCTCGGTCGTCAGATCGGCGCGTGCGGAGGCGGCGAACCGCCCGTCAAAGCCCGCGCCGTCCAGGCTGACGCGGACCATAGGCCGGCCCGTCTCCAGCCGGTGCAGGAAGCCTTCGCACAGGACGGCGGCCTCATCCGACAACAGCCCGGTCTCGACCGTCAGGCCCGACTGGCGCAGCCGCTCCGTCCCCCGCCCCGAGGCGAAAGGCGACGGGTCCAGCGCCGCGATCACCACCCGTTCCACCCCGGCCTCGGCCAGGAAGTGGGCGCAGGACTTGCGGCCCGACGAGCGGGCGCCGCACGGCTCCAGCGTCACATAGGCGGTCGCGCCCCTCACGGCCTCGCCCGCCTCGGGCACGGCCTGTTCCTCGGCGTGCGGACGCCCGCCCGGCGCCGTCGCCGCCTCGGCCAGCACGACCCCGTCCTTGACCAGGACGCAGCCGACCGCCGGATTGGGCCAGGTCTCGCCCATGCGGCTCAGGGCCAGATCAATGGCCCGCCGCATGAAGACAGCGTCGTCCGCCGCCCCGCTCACGCGCCCGCTCTCGCAATTGGGGGCAGGGCCTGCGCCCGCCCCTCGTCCAGATAGCGGGCGGCGACCGGCTTCAGGTCCGCGTCCAGATCGATCTCCAGCGGGTTGCCGGTCGGGATCTCAACGTCGACGATCCTGTCGTCCGGCACCGCGAACAACAGCTTGACGATGGCGCGCAGGGAGTTGCCGTGGGCGGCGATCAGCACGTCCTCGCCCGCCTTCAGGCGCGGGGCGATCTCGGCGTCCCAATAGGGCTGCACCCGGTCCAGCGTCGTCTTCAGGCTCTCGGTGTCCGGGATTTCCTTGCCGGCGTAGCGAGGATCCGCGTCGAAATCGAACTCGCCGCCCGGCGCCAGCGGCGGCGGCGGCACGTCATAGCTGCGGCGCCAGACCTTGACCTGGTCCTCGCCGTGCTTGGCCGCCGTCTCGGCCTTGTCCAGCCCGGTCAGGCCGCCGTAGTGGCGCTCGTTCAGGCGCCAGTTCTCGATCACCGGCACATCCTTCAGCCCAGCCGAATCCAGCGCCAGGGCGCCGGTGCGCTTGGCCCGCTTCAGCACCGAGGTGAACATGACCGCAGGCTTGAAACCCGCCTCGGCGATCAGCTCGCCGCCGCGCCGGGCCTGGGCCTCGCCCTCCGCCGTCAGGTCGACGTCGACCCAGCCGGTGAAGCGGTTTTCCAGGTTCCATTGGCTCTGGCCGTGGCGCAGCAGGATCAGGCGGGTCATCAGGGTCTCCGGGAGCATCCGTATCTGGGTTTCTCGCTAGGCCCCCGACGCGGGGGCGGTCAAGGTTTCGCCGCTCGATGAAATCATCCAATGACGCAGCGCAGCGATAACAAGGGTCGCGCGTTGTGGCCTCTCGAGCAGGGGGAGGCTATAGGCCGAGGCAGAACAGCGGCCCCCGCTCTCCCCAGCGGCCCATCTAGGAAGACTTATGCAAAAGCCCCGTCAGGATATCCGCCCCAACACCGCGGAATATGAAACCCTGCCCCTGGTCAAGCCGACCGGCTTTCGCGAATACGACGCCCGCTGGATTCTGGAAAAAGAGATCAACCTGCTGGGCATCCAGGCCCTGGGCCTTGGCCTGGCCACCTATGTCCACGAGATCGGCCAGACGCCGAAGATCGCCGTGGGCCACGACTTCCGCGGCTATTCCCTGTCGGTGAAGCAGGCGCTGATCCTGGGCCTGCTGGAAGGCGGCATGGAGGTGCTAGACATCGGCCTGGCCCTGTCGCCCATGGCCTATTACGCCCAGTTCGCGCTGGACTGCCCCTGCGTCGCCATGGTCACGGCCAGCCACAATGAGAACGGCTGGACCGGCGTGAAGATGGGCGCCCAGGCCCCCCTGACCTTCGGCCCCGATGAAATGGGCCGGCTGAAGGAGATCGTCCTGAACGGCCAGGGCGTGGCCCGTCCCGGCGGCCGCCTGGAGCGCGTCGAGGGCTTCCGCGAGACCTACATCAAGGACGTGGCGTCCAAGGTGAAGCTGTCCCGTCCGCTGAAGGTCGTGGCCGCCTGCGGCAACGGCACCGCCGGCGCCTTCGCCCCCGAGGTTCTGCGCCTGATGGGCGCCGAAGTGATCGAGATGGACACCGACCTCGACTACACCTTCCCTAAATACAATCCGAACCCGGAAGATCACGCCATGCTGGTGCAGATGGCGGCCAAGGTGAAGGAGACGGGCGCCGATCTGGCCCTGGGCTTCGACGGCGACGGCGACCGCTGCGGCGTGGTCGACGACACGGGCGAGGAGATCTTCGCCGACAAGATCGGCCTGATGCTGGCCCGCGACCTGTCGGCCATCCACCCGAACGCCACCTTCGTCGTCGATGTGAAATCGACCGGCCTGTACAAGACCGACGAGGTGCTCAAGGCCAACGGCGCGACCACCGTCTACTGGAAGACCGGCCACTCCTACATCAAGCGCAAGACCGCCGAACTGGGCGCCCTGGCCGGGTTCGAGAAGTCGGGCCACTTCTTCCTGTCGGGCGATCTGGGCCACGGCTATGACGACGGCCTGGTGGCGGCGGGCGCCGTCCTGGCCATGCTGGACCGCAACCCCGGCAAGAGCCTGTCGGAACTGAAGTCCGCCCTGCCCGACGCCTGGACCAGCCTGACCATGTCGCCGCACTGCGATGACGAGCTGAAGTACGACGTCCTGGCCAAGATCGTAAAGGAGTACGAAGACCTGGCGGCCGCCGGCGGCGAAATTCTCGGCCGCAAGATCGTCGAGGCCATCACCGTCAACGGCGTGCGTGTCCACCTGGAGGACGGCTCCTGGGTGCTGGTCCGCGCCTCCTCCAACAAGCCCGAACTGGTCGTGGTGGTCGAAAGCATGCGCTCCGCCGACGACATGCGCGACCTGTTCCGCAAGGAAGTGAAGCCCCGCCTGGCCGCCCACCCGGAAATCGGCGCCTTCAACCAGGAAATCTGATTCCGGTTTGACCGGCGGCGGCGTCGTGGACGATGCTCGTTCAATGAACGCCGCCGCCGCCTCCCTACCCGTGATCATCGTCGGCGGCGGATTCTCCGGCGCCATGCTGGCCGCGCGCCTGGCCGAACTGGGGCAGGCCACGGTCCTGATCGAGCGCGGCGAACAGGTCGGCCTCGGCGTCGCCTATTCCACGCCGCTGGACGACCACCGGCTGAACGTCCGCGCCGAGCGGATGAGCGCCCGCCCCGACCGGCCCGCCGACTTCACCGACTGGTTGGCGCTCCACGCCCCCGCCTTCGCCGATCCGAACGGCTTCGCCCCGCGCCGCCTCTACGGCCTCTATGTGCAGGCTCGCTTGGCCGAGGCCGAGGCCGCCCCTCCCGGCCTGATCCGCCGAGTGAAAGGCGAGGCCGTCCGCATCGAGGGCGAGACCGTCATCCTCGCCGACGGCGCCCGCATCCCCGGCCGCGCTGTGGCGCTGGCCACCGGCAACCCGCCGCCGCGCCCCGCCGTCGCAGGCGATGGTCCCCGCCGCATCGCCGATCCCTGGCGGCCCGACGCCCTGGCCGCGATCGCCCCCGACGATGACGTGCTGATCCTCGGCTCCGGCCTGACCATGGTCGATGTCGTTCTGGCGCTTCAGGCCCAGGGCTGGCGCGGCC
>NZ_DLNP01000011.1:0-177 GCF_002478355.1 Brevundimonas sp. UBA7507
CGCCGCCCGCGCCGCCGCCTCCGGCCCAGTGCAGATCAAGCCAGGGCGCCGCTTGCCCGGCCGCCCCCTCCGTCGTTCCGCCCGCCGCCTTCAGAAGCAGCATGGCGCCGTCGCCGCCTGCGCCGGACGCCTGCGCCGCATTGGCCGTGCTGAGACCGCCGCCCGCGCCGCCCGCGC
>NZ_DLNP01000011.1:453-621 GCF_002478355.1 Brevundimonas sp. UBA7507
CGCCGCCCGCGCCGCCCGCGCCTGGCCCGTCGGGACGCGCCGCCGCCTGCCCGGCGCCCCCCGCTGTTGAAACGGAAGAGGCCCCGCCTGCGTTGGACGACGGCAGGCCGCCGCCTCCGGCGCCGCCGGCTCCCGACGCCGCAGATCCGCCCGCGCCGCCGCGCCCGC
>NZ_DLNP01000011.1:998-213983 GCF_002478355.1 Brevundimonas sp. UBA7507
GCGCCGCCTGCGCCGCCCGCGCCCACGGTAATGTTCAGCCCCGCTGACAGATTCACGGCAGGCCAACACGCCCACATCACGCCACCGGCGCCGCCGCCGCCGCCGCCATGCCGAGCCGTGCCAGAGGCTCCCGCCAGACCGGCCCCGCCCCCGCCGCCTGCGCCGACGCAGACCGCCTCAACCCAGCGCGCCCACGACGGCGGCGTCCAGCTTCCAGAGGTCGTCAATACCGTCGTCTCGCGCCGCGTCGCGCCCTGGCTGAACCAGGCGCGACCGGTGTGCCGGTCAACCCTCAGCGCCTCATGCCAGGCCCCGCCGTCGGGACTGACCTTCAGCCGCAGGTCGTCGTCGCCGACCAGACCCAGCTCGGCCCGCCCGCCCCAGCCGCTCTGGAACAGCAGGGACAGGACGTCGCCCGCCGCCTGTTTGTTGAAGGTGAAGCGCAGATCGCCGTCGCCGCCGCTCTCGCTCTCCAGCGCGGTCCACAGCGCCTTGTTGGCCCGCACGGCGACGACGTTCGTCGCGTCCGCCGTGGCGTTCACGCCCAGGCGGGTGATCTGCTGGATCTCCTGCGGCAGGCCGAAGGACAGGGGCGTCCAGACGCCTTCGCGGCGGACCAGCATCTCCTCGCTATCCAGCACCACGGCCAGCAGGCCGTCCGGCGCCGGAACCGGCAGCCAGCCGCTCCGCTCATGTCGCAGCAGACTGCCCGCCGGGAAGGCCGCCCACTCATCGCCCGTCGCTTCTTCCGGCAGGATGTAGAGCGCCCCCTCGGCCGGATCGACGGGCTGATCGCTGACCGTGCGGCTGACCACGGCGGTTTGGATCAGGGCGTCCAGACGGGTCAGGGCCTCGTTCAGGGTCACGTGTTTCTGCAGCTGTCCCGCCGCCAGATAAGGCAGGCCCAGCCGCGCGCTGGCGTCGTCGTTCATGGCGGTCTCCAAAGGTTGAGACCGCAGTCTGCTCAGGCGACGAGCACCGGCGCGTCGATCCGCTCCAACCTGCGCCAAAGCCGGGAATTTTCAGGGATTGGCGGCGTCGAACGCGCTATCGACACGCGCCGCGCCAGCGCATTCGGCCGCATGAGGCCACGCTCGACAGGCCCGGCGCCGGCGCGCTAACCGACGCTTCCGCCCATTTTCACCAAAGGTCGCAGCATGACCCTGACCCAGGCCCTGATGCGGCTGGCCGCCCTGGCCCTGCTGGCGCCCTCCGGCCTTGTCGCCGTCTCGGCCCTCAGCCGCATCGGCCACCGCCTGCCTGACCTGCTGACCCAGTTCACCGCGCCCGCCCTGGTCGCGACCGTCGTGCTGTGCGGCCTCTTCCTGCTGCTTCGTCTGTGGGACATGGCGGCGCTGGGCGCGGGCGTGGCGGGACTGCTGCTTCTGGCCGTCTGGCCACAATGGGCGCCTGAAAGGGGTCGCGCGGCAGGGACAGAAACCCTGACCATCTATTCCGCCAATCTGTGGGCCCGAAATCAGGATGTGGCGGCCATCGCCCGCTCCATCGAACAGGCCGACGCCGATGTGGTCATGCTGATCGAGCTGGGCGACGCCCCGGCCGCGCAACTGGACACGATCCTGCGCGCCTATCCGCACCGGGTCAGCACTCCGCGCAAGGACCGGCCCAGCGGCGCCGCTCGTTCGGTGATCGCCTCGCGCCTGCCGCTCCATCGGGTGCGCGACGCCGACGGTCAGGGCCTGGCCGCCCTGGTCGCCCAGGCCGAGACGTCGCTGGGGCCGGTCAGCCTGATCGCCGTCCACATGACGCGGCCCTGGCCCTTCCAGCACCCCTACGGCCAGATCAGTCAGGCGCAGCGGCTGGCCGGACTGCGCGCCGGGCTGGAGGGTCCGGTCGTCGTGGCGGGCGACTTCAACAGCGTCTCCAGCGGCCGCATCGGCCGTCAGATCAAGAGCGAAACCGGCCTGATCCCCGCCCCCGCGCGGCCCGGCACCTGGCCCTCGGCCCTGCCCGCCTTCCTCGGCATCACCATCGACCACGTCTGGCGCTCGCCCGATCTGGCGCTGGTCGGGCGACGACTGGGCCAGAAGACGGGCTCAGACCACCGCCCGGTGATCGTGCGCCTCAGCCGGGCCGAACCATAAGGGCCTTCAGCCGCGCCTCGTGTCCGTGGTCGGGGAAGTCGTCGGCGATCCAGCCGTCTTCAAAGGCCTTGAGCAGCCGCCCCGTCTCCGGCCCCGGCTGCAAGCCCAGCCGCGCCAGATCCTTGCCTCCGACCGGCAGCTTCGGCGGCGTCCAAGCCGCCGCCAGCGCCAGCAGACGCTGCGCCACCCCGGCGTCCGCGCCCGACGCCCAGGCGCGATAAAGCCGATCCTCCACCGCCTGACGCCCGGCGTGCCAGATAGCGGCGCGCGTCTCGGCCTCGCTCATCGCCGGGTCGATCCGTTCCGCGACGGCCTCGCCCAGCCGGTCCCGCTGGGCGTTCGACAGCCGAAGCTTCAGCGCCGCCGCGCGCACGGCCTCCGCTTCATCCGGCAACAGCGCCGACAGGCGCAGCACCGGGTCCGCGCTGATCCCGACCATCGCCTCGAACAGCGTCAGACTTTCCGGCTGCGGCGCCACCCGCCCCAGCACGCCCGCCTGATCCATCAAACGCACCGCCGCGCGCGGATCAGGCGCGGCCAGCAATTTGAGCAGCTCTTTCGACACCCGCTCGGCCGACAGCTGCTCCACGCCCTCGGCCAAGGCCGCGCAGGCTTCCACCGCCGCGGCATCCGGCGCGCCGCGCCCATACCAGGCGAAGAAACGATAGAAGCGCAGGATGCGCAGGTAGTCCTCGCGGATGCGCTGTTCCGGCTCGCCGACAAAGACGATCCGTCCGGCCAGGGCGTCCTCATACCCCGCGCCGGTCGGGTCGAGGATCAACCCGTCCGCATCGGCATAGAGGGCGTTCAGGCGGAAATCCCGCCGCGCCGCATCCTCGGCCCAGTCGTCGGTGAATGCGACCGTGGCGCGCCGCCCGTCGGTCGACACATCCCGGCGCAGGGTGGTGATCTCGAACGGCTGGCGTTCCGATATCGCCGTCACCGTGCCGTGCTCCATGCCGGTCGGCACGCTCTTCAGGCCCGCCGCCCTCAGCGCCTTCACCACCGCCTCGGGCGTCAGGACAGTGGCGATATCCACGTCGTCAATAGGCGCGCCCAGCACGGCGTTGCGCACGCAGCCGCCGACGAAGCGGGCGCAATCCGCCCCGCCCGCCGCCGCCAGTGCCGCCATCACCGCCTGTGTCGCGCTGGCCGTCAGCCAGTCCTGGCTCTCAAGGACACGGCTCATTCGACGCTCTCGGTCGCATCGGCCTCGGCGGCCTGCTGCGGCGCAGCTTCTTCGCCGTACAGCCGGTTGAACAGCCCCTTCAGAATGCCCGCCGTCGCGCCCCAGATGTAGCGCTCGCGATAGGGCATGGCCCAGAACCAGCGGCGCGGCCCGTTCTCCTGATCATAATAGTCGCGTCGATGGTTCACCGGGTCCATCAGGAAGTCCCATGGCGCCTCGAACACCTCGGCCACCTCGGCGGGCGACGGGGTGACGACCGGCGGCGCCGTCAGCCAGCCCACCACCGGCGTCACCAAAAAACCGGTGCCCGTCTCATAGGGATCGCCCAGCCCCAGAGGTTGGACCACGGCGGGGTCCAGCGCGATCTCCTCCCACGCCTCGCGCAGAGCGGCGTCCAGCGCCGTCTCGCCAGGATCCAGCCGCCCGCCCGCAAAGGCGATCTGCCCCGTATGGCTGGCCAGACTGTCGGACCGGCGGGTCAAAAGGACGCTGGGACCATCCTCACGCCCGATGATGGGAATCAGCACCGCCGCGGGTCTCAACTTGGCCTTCGGGCGGCTGTAGTCGGGGTTCAGGTCATAGTCGGACCGCACCGCCACACGCTCCGGCGACCATGCGGACACAGGATCCAGCCGCTGTTGCAGGCGCGCCTTCAAGCTGTTGCACGTCAAAGCCCCGCCCCTTCCGGCCCCAGCGGAAACGTCACCCCGCCTGACCGCACGGCCAGACGTCCGTCCGCCTCCTGCGCCCGTTCGACCAGCTCATAGAAGACCGGCCGCGCAATCCGCGCCCACAGGTCGCCCCGCACATGGACGCGCGGCGCAGGCTCGCCGGTCGCCGGGTCGGTCTCGACGACGATGGCGTGGTCGGGCCCGGCGACAGCTTCATCGCCCTGATCCGTGGTGAAGACCAGGGCGTCGTCCTCCGCACGCACCGCCACGGCGCGGAACGGCAGATCCTCGACCGTGATCTTCAGCTTCTCGACCGGCGTGACCAGATGATAGCCGTCCGGGTCTTTCCTCAGCACCGTCGAGAACAGCCTCACCAGCTCCGCCCGCCCGATGGGCGAGCCTTCATGCATCCACACGCCGTCGGCGCGGATCAGGATGTCGATCTCGCCGCAATGTTCGGGATGCCACAGATGCACGGGCGGCAGACCTCGGCCCGGCGCTTGTCGCGCAGCCTCGGCCACGCCTGTCAGACCCGAGGATGTCGGTGGGTTCGTCATATCCGAACTATGGGATGCGTCGCCTCGCAAAGGAAGGCTGCGCCCGGCTCAAGCGTCGGGTCGAACCGCTCCGAACGGCGCCGCTGCGGTGAAGGGCAGCCACATCACCCGCCGCTGATCCACCGGCCCCGGCAGCACGGCGTCCGGCGCAGGCACGAACCCGAAACGCGAGAAATAGGGCGGATCGCCGACCAGCAGGACGCCGTCCAGCCCCAGCGCCTTCGCCTCTGCGATACAGGCCCGCACCAGTTCGCCGCCCAGTCCGGTGCTGCGGCTGGCCCTGTCCACGGCGATGGGGCCCAGAAAGACCGACCGCGCCTCGCCTGTCAGGATCGACCACAGCCGCACCGACCCGATCAGACGCTCACCTTCATACAGACAGAACCCAGCCGCCAGCGGCGACCGCTCGCGCAGACGCTCGGCCGTCTTGGCGAAGCGACCGGGGCCGAAGGCGGCGATGACCAGGGCGTCGACCGCGGCGGCGTCCTCGGGCGTTTCACGCACGATTCCGCCTACGAAATGCGGGTCGTTTTCAGGGGCGGAGGCAGGCGCGGCGTTCATGCGCGGCCCGTAGTCCCCCTCGCCCCTCGAATCAATCGCGATTTCGCGACATCAGCCCAGTTTGGAGAAGTCCGGCGCCCGTTTCTGGCTGAAGGCCATGAAAGCCTCCATCGCCTCGGGGCTGCGCATCTGCGCGCCGAAGGCCTGGGCTTCCAGCTGCATCACGGCCCACAGCGCCTCGGCGTCGCGCATCAGGGCCTTGGTCTTGCGGATGGAGTTGGGCGCGCGCGCCGCCAGCTTGGCCGCCAGATCCGCCGCCGTCGCCTCGACCTGATCGGCCGGAACCGCGCGGTTGGCCAGACCCCAGGCCAGGGCCGTCCTGCCGTCGATCGCCTCGCCCAGGGCGAACAGTTCAAACGCCCGCTGATGGCCGAGAACGCGCGGCAGCAGCAGCGACGACGCCGCCTCCGGCGCCAGCGCCAGATTGACGAAGGGCACGGACAGCAGGGCGTCCTCGGCCACCACCACCATGTCGCAGTGCAGCAGCAGCGTCAGCCCGATGCCCACCGCCCGGCCGCGCACCGCCGCGACGGCGGGCTTATCCAGGTCCGCCAGCGCCTTCAGAAAGCGAAACACCCCCATCTCGACCAGGTCGCCGGGCGTCTGGCCCAGGGCGATGAAGTCGGCGATGTCGTTGCCCGCCGAGAAAGAATCCCCTTCGCTGCGGAACAGGATGACGCGCACGGCGTCGTCGGCCTTCGCCTGCTCCGTCGCGTCGGCCAGGGCCGCATACATGGCCTGGGTGATCGCGTTCTTCTTGTCCGCGCGGTCGAAGACGACCGTCAGGACGCCGCCTTCCAGATGGGTCCGGATATGTTCGCTCATTGGCCTGTCTCCAAAAGGCTCCACCAGTCCACGCCGCCTTCCTCCCGCGCGCGGCGGGCCCGTCCCTGGCGTTCAAGATAGTTGAGGTGCGCCAGCGCCTCGCCGGTCGCCATTCCCAGCACCGCGTCGCCGACCGGGCGGGCGAACAGGGCGCCGAACACGTCCACGGCGCGGCACGGCGTGCGCAGCGTCTTCTCCAACCGTTTCAGCGCCACCTCATGCCCGCGCATCAGCGCCTCCAGCCGCAAGGTCACGCCGTAGAACGGCTCCCCATGCGACGGCAGCACCAGCAGATCGCCCGGCAGCCGCTCCTTCAGCGCCGCCAGCGACCGCAGCCAGTCGCCCAGCGGATCGGCCTGCGGCTCCGTCGGCCAGATCGAGATGTTGGAGGAAATGCGCGGCAGTATCTGATCGCCCGCGATGAAGACGCCGTCCTTCTCGCGCCACAGACAGACGTGTTCGGGGCTGTGCCCCTCGCCGACCATCACGCGCCAATCATCGCCGCCGACGCTCAGGACATCGCCGTCCTGCACCCGACGATAGTCGCGCGGAAAATCCTGAACCATGCGGCCGAAGCCGCCGTAGCCGTCGCGCCAGCGCGCCAGCTGTTCATCCGACCAGCCCGCCGCACGATAGAAGGCCTCGGCCCCCGCCGGCGGTCCCAGAGTCTCGTCGCCGATCAGCATCCGCGCCGTCACATACTCCGTCCGTGACATCAGGAGCGGCGCGTCGAACCGTTCGCACAACCAACCCGCCAAGCCGATGTGATCCGGGTGCATGTGGGTGCAGATGACGCGCGTGACCGACCGCCCGCCCAGCACGCCCGCCAGCGCCTTGGCCCAGCCTTCGCGCGATACATCCGTCGCCAGTCCGGCGTCGACGACGGCCCAGCCCTCGCCGTCTTCGATGGCGTAGAGGTTGATGTGGTTCAGCGCCATCGGCAGCGGCAGCCGCAACCACAGCACGCCGGGCGCAACCGCTATGGCTTCGCCCGTGAGGGGTTCCGCCGGGAACGGGTAGGTCAGGCCGCGCTCCGAGCGAGAGCGAGACAAGGTGTCTCCGTCCGCCAAGGTCCGTCTCCAATCAAAACTGTCATGCAGGTTAAGCGGATCACGATGCGATCGTCCAGCGCCAAGGACGCACTTGCGCTTGACCGCAACGAAAGACGCCGCCAAGGCTTCATCTTCCCAAAGATGAGGCCAGGAGCAGTTTTGTGACCTTCACCCCCCGCAGCCGCAAGGTCGGCGTGGCCGCCGCCCTGGCGCTCATGACCCTCACGCCTTCTCTCGCTCACGCACAAACCTTTACCCAGACCACACCCGGCGAAGCCGCGCCGCTTGGCCCTGGCGGCAACGAGCAGGATCCTCTGAATGACCAGCGCGCCGGCGAACGCTCGCCAACGGGCCGCCTGGCGCGTCGTCAACGTCAGCCCCGCGCCCCTCAGCCGCCCAGCGCCGAGGAAATTCAGGCCGCCGCCCAAGGCGTGCTGACCGCCACCAACACCAACTGTCAGATCACCGAATCTGTCCTGCTGGGCCAGTCAGCGAACAAGGAGGCGCTGTATGAAGTCGCCTGCGCGTCCGGTCCCGGCTACCTGCTGCTAACCTCGACGCCGCCCCAGGCCACAGACTGCATGGTGCTGGCTTATTCGGCCGAACAGGCCCGCGCGCGTGATCCGGAAGCCGATGTCGGCTCGCAGTGCAGCCTGCCCGCCAACAACAACACCATGGCCGTCATCACCGCCTTCGCCAAGGAGGCGGGCCTCGCCTGCACCGTCGACGAAGGCTCGATCATCGGAGCCAAGCCTGGCGGCGCCGTCGTCTATGAAGTCGGCTGCGCCGGCGTCGAAGGCGCCCAGATCAACAAGGCCGCCTCGGGTTGGGAAGTCGCGTCCTGCATGGAGTTGGTCTCGGCCAACGCCTCGTGCCGCTTCACCACGCCGGCCGAGCAGGTCGCCACGCTGAAGGGCTGGCTGGCTGGTTCCGAAGCCGCCGCCTGCGACATCAGCCAGGCCCGCTACATGGGCAAGAACGCCAACGGCTCCTTCTATGAAGCCGCCTGCAACGGCGCCGACGGCGTCATCGTCCGCTTCGACACGGCCAAGGCCGTGCAGCAGGTCTACCCCTGCGCCACCGCCCAGCAGATCGGCGGCGGCTGCAAGCTGACGACCACGGCTCCGGCCGCCGCGCCGAACAGCTGATCCTCAGTTCAGGCTGAAAATCAGACGCCGCCGGAGCGATCCGGCGGCGTCTTTGTTTTGCGCCGCCCTCTTCCCGAACGCAGCGGCTCACCTTAGCCTTGCGTCCCATGCGCATCGCCACCTGGAACGTGAACTCGGTCAACGCCCGCCTGCCCACGGTGCTGGAGTGGATTCAGGCCGCCAACCCCGACGTCGCCTGCTTCCAGGAGATCAAGTGCGTGGACGAGAAGTTCCCGCGCGAGGCCTTCGAAGACCTGGGCTACAACGTCGAGACGCACGGCCAGAAGAGCTACAACGGCGTCGCCCTGCTGTCGAAATACCCGCTGTCGGACGTGCGGCGCGGCCTGCCCGGCGACGACGGCGACGAACAGGCCCGCTATCTGGAGGCCCTGATCGAGGCCCCCCGCCCGATCCGCGTCGCCTCCATCTACCTGCCCAACGGCAATCCGCTCGGCACGGAAAAGTTCGCCTATAAGCTGGCCTGGTTCCAACGGCTTCAGAACCACGCACGCGAACTGCTGGCTCTGGAAGAGCCGCTGGCCCTGTGCGGCGACTACAACGTCATCCCCGAGGCCGAGGACGCCAAGAACCCCGCCGCCTGGGCCGAAGACGCCCTGTTCCAGCCGGAAAGCCGCGAGGCCTTCCGCGCGCTGAAATGGCTGGGCCTGGCCGATTCCCACGAACTGGGCCGTGAGCCCGCCGGAACCTTCACCTTCTGGGACTATCAGGCTGGCGCCTGGCAGAGGAACCACGGCATCCGCATAGACTTCGCCCTGCTGTCGCCTCACGCCGCCGATCGCTTCCGCGCCATCGAAACGCACCGCGAGGCCCGCGACATGGACAAGCCCAGCGATCACGTTCCCGTCGTGGTCGATCTGGACCTGGAGGCCTGATCCATGGGCGAGACGTTCAGGGCCATTCTGCTGATCGCCCTGATCGCCGCCTTCCTGACCACCGGCGTCCTGCTGTTTTCCTGGTGGATGGAGTCCGAGCGGCGACTGCGGCGGGCGATGAAGAAGGCGCTGGGCGCCCCGGCCGACACCCTGGCCCTGTCCGCCCATGAAGGCCGCGCCGCCGGACTGGACCTTGAAGGCGGCCAGTTGGCGGTCCTGTGGAATCGCGGCGCGATGGGCCTCGTCTACGCCTTCGAGGAAGTGCTGGGGGCCGAGATCATCGTCGACGGCCACGTCGTCGCCCGCGTCCTGCGCGGCCAGCACCGCAAGGAGATCGACCTCGACGCGCCCGACGCCGAACTGGTCGTGCTGCGCTTGATCTTCAGCGATCCGCACAACGCCGAGTTCGAGCTGGCCCTGTGGAACGGATCGCGCACCGCCCCCGCCTCCGAGGCCGAGACCGCCACCGGAACCCGCTCTCCGGGGGAGGGCCTGCGACTGGGGCGCCGCTGGTTGTCGCACGTCGAAGCCTTGATGCAACGCTGATCGCCCTTCACGGCTTGAGTCAGGGCGGCTAGAAGCCCCCGTTCCTGTTCTTCGCTTCTTTCTTCAGGAGCCCCCGTGGCCCGCCTTTTCGACGCCTACATCATCGCCAACTGGACCGCCGCCGAGGGCAAGAAGCTGGGCGAGCAGACCCTGTGGGTCGGCGTCGCCAAGCGCGACGTGCGCTTCCGCCTGTACGCCGAGACGCACAACGTCGCCACGCGCGCCGAGGGCGAGAAGCTGATCGCCGACCTGCTGACCGAGCACCGCAAGCGCGGCGACCGCGTGCTGGTGGGCTTCGACTTCGATTTCGGCTTCCCGGCCGGAACCGCCGCGCGGCTGAAGCTGGACGGCCGTCCGTGGGACGCCATGGGCAAATTCCTGGCCGCCAACATCGTCGACAAGGCCGATAATTCGAACAACCGCTATCAGGTCGCGGCCAAGATGAACCGCCTGATGACGGACGAACCCTGGCCGTTCTGGGGCGCGCCCGCCAGCCAGGCTCAGCGCTGGCTGACCACGACCAAGCCCCCGGAAGGCGCCGGCGCCGACATCCCCGAGTTCCGCGCCACCGAACTGGCCGCGCGCAAGGACAAGCTGCCGCCCAAGAGCGTCTGGCAGATGCACGGCGCGGGCGCCATCGGCGGCCTGACGCTGGTCGGCGTGCCCATGCTGCGCCGCCTGCTGGATGCGCTGGGCGCCTCGGCCGCCGTCTGGCCCTTCGGCACCGGCTGGCGCGAACTGACTGAGGCCGACATCGAGCCGCTGTCGGCCGTCATCGTCGAAGTCTGGCCCCTGATGTTCGAGGCCAAGCGCGGCGTCAGCGCCGAAGGCGTTAAAGAATACAAGACCCAGGCCCAGGTCCGCGCCGCCGCCGAAGCCTTCGCCCGCATGGACGACGCGGGGGATCTGCAGAAGGCGTTCGCACCGCCTGCAAGTGCTGACGACGCGCTGATCGCCCAGGTTGAGGGCGAAGAAGGCTGGATTCTGGGAGTCTGATCTTTTCCTTCCCCCCTTGAGGGAGAAGATGGGCGCCGGAGGCGCTCGAATGAGGGGTGTCAGCGCATCGGTCGTGAAAGCCGTGCTGACGCCCGATCATCGAATTTCGAGAAGACGGATTCGACACCCCTCATCCGTCAGGCTCCGCCTGGCAGCTTCTCCCTCAAGGGGGGAAGGAAGAGGTCAGCCGATCAGCACCCGCGCCGCCGCCCGCGCTTCATCGGTGATCTCGGCGCCGGACAGCATCCGCGCGATCTCTTCCTGACGCGGGCCTTCCTCCAGAACGTCGATGGAGGTCCGCGTATGGCCCTCCACGTCCGCCTTGCGGACCTTCCAGTGAGCGTGGCCGCGCGCTGCGACCTGCGGGCTGTGGGTCACGACCAGCACCTGCGCCCCGCGCGACAGGCGTTGCAGGCGCCCGCCGACGGCCTCGGCCACGGCGCCGCCGACGCCCTGATCCACCTCGTCGAAGATCATGACCGGCTGGCGCTGGTCCTCGCGGCTGGCCAGCGCCGCCTTCATCGCCAGCGCGAAACGCGCCAGCTCCCCGCCCGACGCCACCGTGTCCAGTGGCCCGAAGGCGGTTCCAGCGTTGGTCGCCACCTCGAACCGCACCGTCTCGACGCCCAGCGGACCGCGACGCCCTTCGACCGGCTCCAGCGTCACGCGGAAGCGGGCGCGCTCCAGCTTCAACGGGCCAAGTTCGTCCATGACGGCGGCGACCAGCCGGTCCCCCGCCGCCTCGCGCGCCGAGGTCAGCAGCATGGCCGCCACGTCATAGGCTTCCATCGCCACGGCGACGTCGCGGCGGGCCTTGGTCAGCGCCTCTTCGCCGTCCTCGATCAGGCGCAGCTGTTCGCGCAGACGCAGTCGTAGCCCCGGCAACGCGTCAACCGTCGTGTTCAGCTTACGGGCGGCGGCGCGCAGGGCGAACAGCCGCTCCTCCGCCTTGTCCAGGCGGCCCGGCTCGAAATCGAAGGCGTCCGCCGCGGCGTCGACACAGGCCACCGCTTCGGTCGCCTCGACCAGGGCGCGGTCCACCGCCTCGGCGGCCAGAGCCAGTTTGACGATGATGGGGTTATCGCCCTCTGCGCCCGCCTGCACCGCCCGCTGGCGCGCATGCTCCACCGCGCGCAGGGCCGAGGCCAGGCGCTGGCTCAGCTTGTCGCCGCCCAGCAGATTGCGCGCATCGGCCAGATCGGCCACCGCCTTCTCCGCCGCGCCCAGGATGGCGCGTTCGCCCGCCAGTTCCGTCTCTTCGTCCGGCTTGGGATCCAGAGCGTCTAGATCGGCCAGATTCTGCGCGATTTCCTCGGCCTTGGCCGCCGCTTCGGCGGCCGAGGCTTCCAGATCATCCAGATGGGCCTGCGCCGCCTTCAGACGCTCGGCCGCCCCCGCTACGCCCGCCAATTGCGGATGCAGCCCGCCGTAGTTGTCCAGCAGCGCCCGGTGCGTCTTCCAGTCCAGCAGGCCGACGGTTTCATGCTGGCCGTGCACCTCGACCAGCAGGGCGCCGATCTCGCGCAGGGCCGTCACCCCGGCGGGCTGATCGTTGACATAGGCGCGGCTGCGGCCGTCGGCCGACACGACGCGACGCAGGATCAGCTCTTCGCCCGGCGCGACCTCGAAGCCGCGTTCGGACAACAGGGCGATCAGCGCCTCATCATCAGGCGCGGTGAAGACGGCCGTGGCCGAGGCCTGCTTGGCGCCGTTCCGCACCAGTCCGGCGTCGGAACGCGCGCCCAGCGCCAGACCCAGCGCGTCGAGGATGATGGACTTGCCCGCCCCCGTCTCGCCGGTCAGCACGGTCAGACCGTCCTCGACCTCCAGGTCAAGGGCGTCGACGAGGACGACGTCGCGGATCGAGAGGGTGGTTAGCATGGGCGATCTGATTCGATGTTTCGCCGCATCCTAGCCGGAAACAGAACAGGAACGCAGCGCCTTAATCACGCCGCGTCACTGCCCTGCGACCGGATCAGGCGCCGCCGGGGATCAGGCGTTGCAGCCAGGATTCGCGCTTGCCTTCAGGCTGAACCGTCGGGTTCTCGCCGCGCTCGCGCAGCAGGGCGAAGGCCTCGGCGTACCAGGGGCTGCCCGGATAGTTGTGGCCCAGGACGGCGGCGTTGCGGGTCGCCTCCTCCGTCAGACCCAGGCTCAGATTGACCTCAACCAGACGATAAAGGGCCTCAGGCGTGTGCGAGGTGCGCTGGAAGTCGGGGTTGTTGATGACGGCCTTGTAGCGGTTCAACGCGCCCAGCGGCTGGTTGGCGCGCTGGTAATAACGGCCGACGGTCATTTCTTTGCCGGCCAGCTGGTCGTTGACCATGTCGATCTTGACCCGCGCATCGGTGGCGTAGGACGAACCGGGATAGCGACGCACCACATCTCGCAGACCCGCCAGGGCGGCCTCGGCGTAGCCCTGGTCCCGGCCCACGTCGACGATCTGCTCGAAGTTGCAGACAGCCTTCATGTAGAAGGCGTAGCTGGCCGACGGATTGCCGGGGAACAAGGCGATGAAGCGGTCAGCCGCCGCGATCGCGTCCTGATAGTTGTTGTTCTGATAATAGGCGTAGACCTGCATCAGGATCGCCCGACGCGCCCATTCCGAATAGGGGTGCTGACGCTCCACCTCCTGGAAGTAGTCGACGGCGTCCATCCAGCGCTTGGATTGCAGGCGCTGATAGCCAGTGTTGTAGAGGGCTTCGACCGGACGCTCCTCATAGGCCAGCTTCTGGCGCGGTTTGTTGCCGGCGCAGGCGGAAAGCGACAGGGCCGCGACGGCGACCGTCAACAGGGTCAGGCCGGTACGAGACTTCGAAGCGAGCAAGGGCGACCTCATCAAGATGCCTTCGGGACGCGGACACGCGACACGCGCCCTCGTTAGCAGGATGCGTCCTCTATAACAGCGCCCGCGCCCAAGCCAATCGGCTGAAATCGAAGATCCGACCGGAACACGGCTGGACGCCGCACCGTTCGCCGCCTAGAGAGCGCGTCCAGAAACGCATCCGCGACTATTGGCGGAGCGATGACGGCGAAAGGATGACCGGTCAATGAAGCTGCTCGCAGGCAATTCGAACCGGAGCTTGGCCCAGGCCATCGCTGCCCACCTGGACATGCCGCTGACCAAGGCCCAGGTGAAGCGTTTCGCGGACAATGAGGTGTTCGCCGTCGTCGAGGAGAACGTGCGCGGCGAGGATGTCTTCATCATCCAGTCGACCTCGTATCCGGCCAACGACAATCTGATGGAGCTGCTGATCATGACCGACGCGCTGGTGCGCGCCTCGGCCAAGCGGATCACGGCCGTCATGCCCTACTTCGGCTACGCCCGTCAGGACCGTAAGACCGGCGGCCGTACGCCGATCTCGGCCAAGCTGGTCGCCAATCTGATCACCCGCGCCGGCGCCGACCGCGTCCTGACCATGGACCTGCACGCCGGTCAGATTCAGGGCTTCTTCGACATCCCGACCGATAATCTGGTGGCGACGCCCGTCCTGGCCCAGGACATCAAGGACAACTATCCGAAGGGCGACGACCTGATGATCGTCTCGCCGGACGTCGGCGGCGTGGTGCGCGCCCGCTCGCTGGCCAGCCGCCTGAATGCGGACCTCGCCATCGTCGACAAGCGCCGTCCCAAGGCGGGCGAGAGCGAAGTCATGAACATCATCGGCGACGTCGAAGGCCGCCGCTGCATCCTGTTCGACGACATCGTCGATTCGGGCGGCACCCTGGTGAACGCCGCCAAGGCGCTGATCGATCGCGGCGCAACCGAGGTCTCGGCCTACATCAGCCACGGCGTCCTGTCGGGGCCGGCGGTCGACCGCGTCGCCAACGGCCCGCTGAAGGAGCTGGTGATCACCGACTCCATCGAACAACCTGACGAAGTTTTGAACTGCTCGAAGATCCGTCGCGTACCCGTGGCTCCGCTGATGGGCGAGGCGATTCGGCGCATCGCCAACGAAGAGTCGGTCTCAAAGCTGTTCGATTAAGGTTCGGCTAACCATTCCCTCCGCGATATAAGGGCTTGTAGTTCGGTAGGCGCCTCGCGCCTCCGACGCCCGTCCAAGTGCGTATCGCTTAAAAGCAAGGGAAGATCGCCGATGCCCCAGGCCTTCTTGCGTCGCGGCCTCTCCGTCGCCGCTGTCGCCGCCGCCGCCGTCCTGGCCAGCTGTTCGACGCCTGAGCCGGAAGCGCCGCCCCCTGCGCCGCCCCCGCCGCCGCCCCCTGCCCTGGCGCTGAACCAGAGCGTGGCCGAGGCCGCCTCGGTCTATGTCGCCTTCGTGCGCGAAGTCGGGTCGATCCAGGCCGGCTTCCCTGACGCCGAATCCATCCAGGCCGCCGTCCGCAAGGGCGCCGCCGTCGAGGCCGGCCAGCTGTCGCGCGGCATGATCGCCTACGGCGCCATCCTGGCTCTGCAGTCGCCTGAATACGTCGCCGGCGTGCGCCAGTTCGCCTCCGACCCGGCCCAGCGTCAGCAGATGGTGTCGCGAATCGTCGCCGACCCGGCCTACGCCGCCACCCTGCCCGGCGCGGAAGCCGCCGCCGGCCTGATCGCCAGCACCATGGGCCAGGACGCGGCGACCATGACCGCCATCGCCGAGGCGGTGGAGACGGACGCCTACACCATCCAGGGACGCAGCGACCCGCGCCGCCGCTGGGCCACCCAGCCCGTCGCCGACCGCAACGGCCGCCTGGAAGGCGCCAAATCCCTGTCGGCCGTGCCGCGTCTGCCCTCGGCCGAGGACAGCGCCCGTCTTTTCGCCGCCGCCCACAGCGGCTCTGGCCTGAACCTGACCGCCGCCCAGCGCGGCGCGCCCTTCACGCCCGCCATCGTCAACTCCCTGGCCATCGCGGCCCTGGCGGCTCTGGGCGCGGCGGGCGAGGACGCCAAGGCGAACACCGACGCCCTGACGACCGAATCGAACAATGAGTTCTGCCTCAACATGTCGAAGTTGATGCTGTTCCAGTGCCTTGCGGCGGCCAAGCCGAACTATGAGGACATCTTCTGCGCCGGCCGTCACGTCGTTCGCGACCTGGCCCAGTGCACCTCGCAGTATACGGGGCCGATGCCGACCATCACCGTCGCCGTGCCGCCTGCAGGCGCGCCCACGCCAATGGCCCAGGCGCAGAACCAGTCTTCACCGACCGCATCTCCGCACGGCTGAGGCTGATTATCGCTGTGGGCTGAGCCGGGGCGGTTGCGTCCTCCCCGTGTTCCGTGTAATAGCCCGCGCTCTTGAATTCGAAGGGTTCATGACCCCGCCGCGCGGGACACGGTTCTGCGCAGGCGTTTACTTGTATTGAAGGCGAGCCCGATGGCTGAGATCATTCTGAACGTTGATGTCCGCGAGAACGTGGGCACCGGCGGCGCCCGCGCCGCGCGCCGCGAAGGCGCCGTCCCCGGCGTGCTGTACGGCGGCGACAAGGCCCCGGTGGCCATCTCCGTGAACGAGCGTGAGTTCCGCAAGTCGCTGTACACCGGCAAGCTGATCGGTCACCTGGTGACCCTGAAGTACGGCAAGGAAACCCAGCCGGTCATCGCCAAGGACATCCAGTTCGATCCGGTCACCGACCGTCCGCTGCACTTCGACCTGATGCGCGTCGGCGCCAAGGAAGAGATCAAGATCGAAATCCCGGTCGCCTTCGTCAACGCCGACGAAGCCCCCTACACCCGTCAGGGCGGCATGCTGGAAGTGGTTCGCCACACGGTCGAGATCATGGTCCGCGCCGACCGTATCCCGGCTGAACTGGTCGTCGACCTGAAGGGCCGCGAGATCGGCGAGAACATCCGCATCTCGGACATCCAATTGCCGGAAGGCGCTGCGCCGACCATCACCGACCGCGACTTCATGATCGCTGCGATCAAGAACTCGGCCGCCGCTCAGTCGGACGCCGGCGACACCACCGCCGAAGGCGAAGCCGAAGAAGCCTGATCGGCTTTCTGCCTCTGAAAGATACAGCCCCGCCCGGTTCGCCTGGCGGGGCTTTTCTTTGCCCCAAGCACGAGGCATGAGGATCGCATGATCATCATCGCCGGCCTGGGCAATCCCGGCCCCAAATACGAAAAGAACCGTCACAACATCGGCTTCATGGCCGTGGACGAAATCGCCGACCGCTGGCGCTTCGGCCCGTCACGCGCCAAGTTCCAGTCGATCGTCGCCGACGGCGAGGTCGAGGGGACCAAGGTTCTGCTGATGAAGCCCCAGACCTATATGAACGAGAGCGGCCGCGCCGTGGGCGAGGCGGCGCGCTTCTACAAGGTGAAGCCCGAACACATCATCGTCTTCCACGACGAGATCGATCTGGCACCCGGCCGCTTCCGCATGAAGAAGGGCGGCGGCGCAGCAGGCCAGAACGGGATCCGCAGCCTGATCAGCCACCTGGGCGCCGACTTCCGCCGCGCCCGCATGGGCATCGGCCACCCCGGCGAGCCCCAGTTGGTTCACGCCCACGTCCTGGGCGACTTCCACAAGGCGGATAAGCCCTGGCTGGACGCCCTGCTGCAGGCTTGCGCCGACGCCCTGCCCTTCGCCGTGGCGGGGGACGACGAACGCTATCAGGGCGAAGTGATGCGTCTGGCCCCAGCGCCGAAGTTCAGCCCCCGGCAGGCGGCGAAGGGGGAGTAACGCAACGCCTCTCCCTCCCCTTCATGGGGAGGGTGGTCGCGCAGCGACCGGGTGGGGAGGGGCTGGTGATCCGCCGTCAGCGCCCGGCTAGCCTTGCCCCCACCCGACTTCGGCCTAACGGCCTCAGCCACCCTCCCCATGAAGGGGAGGGAGAATCACAGCCTTAATCCGTCGTCGTCCAAGCGGCCTTCAGCGTCACTGCGCCGTTGGCGGGCACGTTCAGCGTCCAGACCGGATAGCCGGTGTCGTCCACCCGACTGCGCACCGACTGGCTGCGGATACGGAAACCGCGCTGCATAGCGGCCGAGGCGACCAGCTCGACCGTCACCGGCTCGGAGCGCGCATTGGTGACGGTGGTTTCGACCTCGGTGCGTTCGGTCGTGACGGCGCCGCGCGTCGAACTGCCGGACTTCACCAGCCGCGTCTGCACCCGCACGTCCGGCGATTCGCCGAAGGCCAACCGCACCGGCAGCCCCACGCCCTTGTCCTCGAACCGGTCCTGACCAGCCAGCAACACGCCGCCCGCGCCGTCCGGCTGCATCACCGCCACCGAGCCGCCCGGCAGAGCCACGCCCAGTCCGGCGCGCTCTTCATTGCGCAGTTTCATGACGATGGCTGTGGGTTGCGATTCGTCGTCCGGGTTCAGCACTCCGCCACGATAGACCCGCTCATAGGCCACACCCTCGCGCTCCAGAAAGCGCACCTGCTTGGTCTGCCGCGCCGCGACCGTCGTGGGCTCAGGCAGGGTGTAGATCTTGTAGTCGCCCAGTTCGCCCTGCCGAGCGACACGGTTGCCCGTGACGACGATGTCATCCATCGCCTCCTTGGCCATCATCCTCATAGCGGGCGCGGGCGGGGGCGGAGGCGGCGGGGGCACCATAACCGGAGGACCATGATATTCGGCGAACTGCCCTGAACCGAACGTCGTCGTCCCTTGCGGCCAGCACTGATTCTGCTGATAGCGGACCAACGGCTCGACCGGCGTGGTGCCTGCGTCCTTCCTCAGCGTGCCCGCCACCACCTGAACCGGGGCGTCGGGGAATCCCGTGCCGCCGAAGTTGGCCAGCGTCACCCAGCCGGTCAGGTCCAGCGTCCCATCCGTCGGGTTAAGCCGCGCGACATAGTCGGCCGACCATTGCAGCCCCGTGGTCAGATAGGCCAGCGTCACCGTGTGCCGTCCCGCCCGCTCTGCCCGCGTGCGCACCGACAGGGTCGGCTGGTCGCCCAGCCCCTCGGGGATGCGGTCAAACACGACCCGCTCGGTCTGGCCCGAGCAGTCCAGCGCCTCGAACCGGCCGTCGATCTCCAACACAGTGCCTTGAGCGCCCGCACGGATGACCGCGGCCTTCTCGACCTGTTCGCCGGTCGCCGGATTGGTGCGGACGACGCGCACCACCTCGCCGACGGATTTCTCCATCAGGCTGGCGGGCGACAGCAGGTCGAAGTCGGCGTTGCGCTCGACCACATGGGCGGGCAGGCCCTCCAGCACCGCGCTCTGCGGCACGACGCCCGTAGCCAGCCCCCGAAAACGGATGATCCCCTCGCCCGCCGGAAGATCGACCGTGCGCGTCTCCACGATCAGGGCCAGCCCCTGGCGATCCAGCCGGCTCCACGGCTGGCGGGACTGTTCCATCAGGGCGACCGTATCGACCGGCTGGTCGCGATAGATCACCACCGTCGCCCCGTCAGGACGCGCGGACACGCTTTCCGTCTGCGCCCAGGCCGTGGGCGCCAAAAGGCTCAGCGCAGTGGTGATCGCCAGAAGGCGGCGCATGACGTCAACCGCCCGTGGTGATGGTCGCGGTCAGCTTGGTCTCGCCGTTGGCGGGCACGGGCACGCGCCAGACGACGGTGCGGGCGTCGCGCATCTCGCCCGTGATGCTCTGGTCCGCCAGTTCGGTGTCGCGGCCCAGACCGCGCTGGCGCACCTCGACCGTCACCGGCTCGGGCCGAGCGTTGCGGACGGTGTATTCCATCGCATAACGGGTGCGGAAATAGTCGACCAGGCGCTTCGAAACCCGCTCGGACGACACCAATCGCGGTTGCACCGTCACGTCAAAGGCGTCGCCCGTCGTCACCACGATCTCGGACCCGGCGGGCGAGTGGTCGACCTGACTTTCGCCAATGAAGCGCGGCTCGCCCGCCTCATCCTTCACATAGACGCGGATCACGCCCGCCGGCAGGGCGCGCGCCGCGTCGCCCGACCCATTGGCGAAGATGACCCCGACCTCGGCCGCGATCGGCTCTTCGGCGCTGTAGAAGCCGTCGACCACCCGCAGATAGCGCTTGGTCGCGGGCACGCCCGCCGCATCGATCAGGCCGACCTGCTTGGTCTGGTTGTTGGCGACCGTGACGGCCTCGGGCAGCGGATAGACATAGACGTCGGCCAGCGCCCCCTCGCCGCCCGACTGGGTTCCATTGCCGCGCGTATTGGACACACGGACCGGCGGACGCGGATTATAGCCCCCCTGATTGATCAGATTGACGTCGCCCGCCACCACCCGCGTCTGAGCGTTGCTGAAGGTCGCGCCTGAGTTGTTGGTCAGCGTCACCCAGCCGGTCAGGTCCAGCTTGCCCGCCTTCTCGTCGAAACGGGCGACATAGTCCGCCTTCCACGTCAGGCCGCTGGTCAGATAGGACAGAGTCGTCTCACGGCGACCAGCCCCCTCTGCGTCCAGGGTGACGCTGAGCGTCGGGCGCGGGCGCAGGTTCTGCGGCACCCGGTCGAAGATGACGCGCGTTGGCACGCCGTCGTCGCGCAGCACCTCGATGCGGTCGCCGATCTGCAGCACCACGCCCTGATTCGCCGCCAGCACGCGCGCGCGCTCGGTCGACTGGGCGCCCGATCCGGGGTTGGTGCGAACAATGCCGATCTCATTGCCGACAGCGCTTTCCATCAGCTTGCCCGGCGTCAGCAGGTCATAGTCGAAGTTCTGCTCGACCACCGACAGGCCGCGCCCGGACAGGCCCACCGTCTCGGGCCGGATGCTGGCGGAAACGCCCGGAAACTCCTGACGCGAGCGCCCGGCGGGCACGTTCAGGTTCCGCACGTCCTCCACCAGGGCGATGTTCTGGTTGTAGACCGTCAGGGAGACGCGATCGGGACCGCCCGGCCCCTCCTCCACCTGTTGCGCGGCCGCAGGCGCGGCGAATAGCAGGGCGAGAGCGAAGGGTCCGATGGCGCGGATCATGCGTGTCCTCGATGACTGTCCAAGCGTCACGCTGCACTGCGAAGGCGGTCTTGTCGAGGCCGCGCGCGACGCCGCGTCGCCCCTCGCCGGTCTAGCTTCCCCGTCTGGGAAGGTTTAAGCCCTGCCTCGTGACCCGCTCTCAGGCAGAAAACTGGTCGACCTGGCGCTCGCTGGCCTTCCTGGCCGCGACGTTCGCCATCGTGATCGGAAGCCTGATGCCCTTCGCGGCGCTGGCGGCCTCCACGCCCGGCCAGCCCATCGTCATCTGCTCGGCCGATGGTCCCCAGACCATCCAGTCCGGCGGCGTCGACGGCCCGATCAAGGCCGAGATGGGCGCTAAATGCGCCGCCTGCGTCATGCCGTTGCTGGCCGCCCTGCCCGCGCCCGCCGCGCCGGAACCAGCGCCGGTCGTGCGCCTGACGCAGGCCGTCGTCTACGCCCCCTTCATCGTCAGCCCCCCGCCACCGGCCCGCGCTCCGCCGCGCCCGCCGTCGCGCGCCCCGCCTCACGCCTGAAAACCAGACCCATCGACGCCGCGCGCCTGCTTGAAGGCCTGCGCGGCCGCACATCTGTTTTCAGGATACGAATTCCATGTCTCTCAAGACCGCTGCGGCGCCGTGCGCCCTGCTCATCGGCGCCTGCTTGGCGCCGTCCCTCGCCCATGCCTACGACCTGTCGGAGGCTGACAGCCCCACCGTCGTCGACAGCATCATCGTCACCGGCCGCCGCAACGCCGAAGACCCGACCGTCGTGGCCGAGGCCCGCGACCGTCTCAGCCGCACGCCCGGCGCCGTCGCCGTGGTGTCGGCCGAAAGCTATTCCGACCGCTTCGTCCAGGGCTTTTCCGACACCCTGCGCAACGTCCCCGGCGTACTGGCGCAGAAACGGTTCGGCGAGGAAAGCCGCCTCTCCATCCGCGGCTCGGGCATCGCCCAGGGCTTCCACCAGCGCGGCGTCCTGTTCGCCCAGGACGGCGTGCCCTTCGCCGACGCTGACGGCTTTTCCGACTTCCAGAGCGTCGATTCCCTCAGCGCCCGCTATGTCGAGGTGTGGAAGGGCGCCAACACCCTGCGCTTCGGCGGGGCGCAACTAGGCGGGGCCATCAACCTCGTCACCCCGACCGGCCGCACCGCCCGCCAGCGCGCCCTGATGCAGATCGAGGGCGGCAGTTACGGCTTCGTGCGCGCACACGGCGCCGTCGCCGAGACCTATGGCGACTGGGACGTCTACGCCGCCGCCACGGCCATGCAGGGCGACGGCTGGCGCGACCACAGCAAACAGTCGCAAGGCCGCCTGACCGTCAACGCGGGCCGTTCCTTCGGCGAGGACCGCGAGGTGCGCCTGATCGCCCAGGCCGCCGACATCAAGCAGGACATGCCCGGCGCCCTGACGCTGGACGATGCGCTGAACACGCCGCGCAAGGCCTCAAACAGCGCCCTGTCCGGCGATCAGGCCCGCGACCTGACGGTCAAGCGGCTGACGCTCCAGTCCCGCTGGCGCTTCAATGAATCCACCCTGTTCGAGGGCGCCGTCTGGGGCTGGGAGAAGTCACTCTATCACCCGATCTTCCAGGTAATGGAACAGGACAGCGCCACGCGCGGCGCCTTCGCCCGCATCGACTGGACCGGCCAGATCGGCGGCCTGCGCGCCGACGCCTTCTACGGCTTCTCGTGGCGCGAGGGAGAGGTCGAGGCTCTGCGCTATGTGAACCTGGCGGGTCAGCGCGACGCCAAGACCGCCGATGCGCGTCAGGACGCCTCCGGCCTGGACGTCTTCGCCGAGGGGCGGCTGTTCATCACCGACCAACTGGCCCTGGTCGCGGGCGGCTCATGGGGGCGCGCCACGCGCGATTATCTGGACCGCATGACCCCGGCCAACAATGCCAGCCGCGACTATGAGTGGTTCTCGCCGCGCATGGGCCTGTTGTGGGAAGCCGAGAACGGCGCTCAGGTCTTCGCCAACCTGACCCGCTCGGTCGAGCCGCCGACCTTCGGCGCCCTGGTGCAGGCGCCGCTGACCGGCTTCACCCCGGTCGAGGTTCAGGACGCCAGGACCGGCGAGATCGGCACGCGCGGCCGTCATGGCCCTCTGGCCTGGGATCTGGTCGCCTATCGCAGCCGGATCGAGGGCGAGATGCTGAACTTCATCACCGGCCCCGACATTCCCGCCGCCACCTTCAACGCCAAAAAGACCATCCATCAGGGCATCGAGGCCAGCCTGGACTGGACCCTGCCGGTCGAACTGGCGGACGGGTCGCTGATGCTGCGTCAGGTCTATAACTGGAGCGACTTCCGCTTCGATGGCAACGTCCTCTGGGGCGACAACCGCCTGCCGGTCGTGCCCGAGCACCAGTACCGGGCCGAACTGACCTGGCGCCACCCGACGGGCGTCTTCGTCACCCCGTCGGTCGAGTGGCGGATGTCCAGCCCCTACGTCGACTACGCCAATACCATGAAGGCGCCGGACTACGCCGTGTTGGGGCTGACGGGCGGCTTCAGCATCAACGCCAGAACCTCGGTCTACATCGACGCGCGCAACCTGACCGACAAGCGGTACGTCGGCGAGTTCTCGGCCGTGACCGACGCCAGCAAGGCGCAAACCGGCGTCTTCTACCCCGGCGAGGGCCGTTCGCTCTTCGTCGGCCTGCGGCTGGCCTACTGATGACCGCCCCTCTCAACCACAAGGCGCCGGACGTGATGTCCGGCGCCTATCGGGCCGTCTGGCGCTGGCACTTCTACGCTGGGGTGCTGGTGATGCCGTTCCTGATGCTGCTGACGCTGACGGGCGGCCTCTATCTGTTCAAGGACGAGATCGACCACGCCGTCTATCGCTCCATGATCGAGGTTCCGGCCAGCGCCCAGCAAGCCGACCCCGATCAGTGGCTGGCCGCCGCCGCCCGCGCGGGCGAAGGCCGGGCGGCGAACGTACTGGTCCCTGACCGCGCGGATCAGGCCATGCGCGTCCGCGTCGACCGGCTCGACGGCGCCCAGCGCACCGTCTTCGTCGATCCACACACGGCCAAGGTCACCGGCGTGACCGCCTATGGCGGCGTGACCGAGACGATCAAGAAGCTGCACTCCCTCAGCCTGTTCGGCGGTCCCATCGGGACAGCGCTGAACATTCTGGTCGAGATCGTCGCGGGCTGGGCCGTCATCCTGTGCGCCACCGGCCTCTATCTGTGGTGGCCCCGCCGCCGCGCCGGCGCCGTACTGAAGCCCAGCGAGACCGACGCCAGCCGCCGCCCCTTCTGGCGCGATGTCCACGCCCTGACCGGCTTCTATGTCGGCGGGGTGATCATCTTCCTCGCGGTCACCGGGATGCCGTGGTCGGCCGTCTGGGGCGATCAGTTCATGGGCGTCATGCGCGGCACGGGACTCGGCCGCCCCCCCGCGCCCGCCGCCGCCAGCCCCTGGAGCCACGCCAAGCCCCACGACGCCCCGGCGGGCGTGGGCTGGACGCTGGAGGACGCCGTCCTGCCCGCTCATAGCAACGAGCATGGGCATGACCACGCGGCCCCCAACCTGAACCGCGTGCTTCAAACCGCGCGCGAACAGGGCCTGCCCCGTCCCTTCACCGTCAGCATCCCGCAGTCGTCCGATCTGGCCTGGACCGTCGCCCGCCAGACCCGCAAGGCCGAGGACGCCCGCAGCCTTTATGTCGACGGCGCCAGCGGGGCGGTGAAGGCCGACCTGCGCTGGAGCCAGTTCGGCGTCATGGCCAAGGGCTTTGAATGGGGCATCGCCGTCCACCAAGGGATGCAATACGGCTGGATCAACCGCATCGCCATGCTGATCGGCTGCATCGCCGTCTGGCTGCTGGCGATCAGCGGTCTGGTCATGTGGTGGAAGCGCCGCCCGCCCAGCCTGTCGCGCCGCCGCTCGGGCGCTCCGACGGCGCCGCCCGGCCCGCGCGCAAGAATCGCCGTGCTGTGCATCGTCATCCCCCTGTCCATCCTCTATCCCTTGACGGGACTGAGCCTCGTGGCCGCCTTGCAGCTCGACCGAGCGGTGCGTGCGTTCACCGGTTCCAAGCCCGTCGCAGCCTCTTGATAAGGAGCTTCAACATGAAACGTCTGTTCGCCCTGACCGCCCTGTCGGCCGCCGCCCTCACCCTCGCCGCCTGCGGCCAGCCCGCCGAGAAGTCGGCCGAAGTCGCCAAGGACGCCACGGTCGCGCCCGGCACGGTCCAGGTCGCCGACGCCTGGTGCCGCCCCACGCCCAACGGCGCCAAGGCCGGGGGCTGCTATCTGACCCTGACGGCAGGCTCCGACGACCGTCTGGTCAGCGTCTCGACCGCCCTGGCCCAGTCGGCCGAGGTGCATGAGATGAAGATGGAGAACGAGGTCATGAGCATGGGCCACCTAGCCGACGGTCTGCCCCTGCCTGCCGGAACCCCGGTCGAGCTGAAGCCCGGCGGCAACCACATCATGCTGATGGGCCTGCGCGATCCGCTGGTCGACGGCGGCGTCGCCTCCTTCACCCTGACGTTCGAAAAGGCCGGCCCCATCGGCGTCCACGCGGCCGTCAAGCAGCCGCCGGTGGTGGATTCCGAAGAGTAGGAAGCTCTCTTGACGGCGCGAGCCTGACAAACCGGCCCGAACCGGCTAAAGGCTCGCGCTCACGAGGAATACCATGGCCCTGAAAGTCGCGATCGTCGGCCTGCCCAACGTCGGCAAGTCCACCCTGTTCAACGCCCTGACCAAGACGGCGGCGGCCCAAGCGGCCAACTATCCGTTCTGCACCATCGAGCCGAACACCGGCGACGTGGCCGTACCGGAACCGCGCCTGAACACCCTGGCCAGCATCGCCGGGTCCAAGGAGATCATCCCCTCGCGGATCACCTTCGTGGACATCGCCGGTCTGGTGCGCGGCGCGTCCAAGGGCGAAGGCCTGGGCAACCAGTTCCTGGCCAACATCCGCGACTGCGACGCCATCGCCTTCGTCGCCCGCTGCTTCGTCGATGACGACATCACCCACGTCGAGAACCGCATCGACCCCATCTCGGACCTCGAGATCATCGAGACCGAGCTGATGCTGGCCGACCTCGAGAGCCTGGAGCGCCGCCGCGTCCAGATCGAGAAGCGCGCCAAGGGCGGCGACAAGGAATCCCAGTTGAACCTCAAGCTGATCGACGCCGCGCTCGAGAAGCTGCGCGACGGCAAGCCCGCGCGACTGGCCGAGGTGTCCAAGGAGGACAAGAAGGCCTGGGACATGCTGCAGTTGCTGACCGCCCTGCCCGCCCTCTACGTCGCCAACGTCGAGGAAGGCTCGGCCGACAAGGGCAATGAGCTGTCCGATTTGGTCGCCAAACGCGCCGCCGAGGACAACGCCAACTCAGTGGTCATCTCGGCCCAGATCGAGTCGGAAATCGCCGTCCTGGACGACGAGGAGCAAAAGGAGTTCCTAGAGACCCTGGGCCTGGAAGAGCCCGGCCTGAACCGCCTGATCCGCGAGGCCTACAAGCTGCTGGGCCTGCAGACCTACTTCACCGTCGGCCCCAAGGAAGCGCGCGCCTGGACCATCCCCGTCGGCGCCACCGCGCCGCAGGCGGCGGGCGTGATCCACACCGACTTCGAAAAGGGCTTCATCCGCGGCGAAACCATCGCGTTTGACGACTATGTCGCGCTGAAGGGCGAAGCGGGCGCCAAGGAAGCGGGCAAGATGCGCGCCGAAGGCAAGGCCTACGTCGTCAAGGACGGAGATGTGATGCATTTCCTGTTCAACAACTAGGGCACTTCCTCAGGGCGGTTAGAAAATCTGACCGCCCTGATAGAATTACTGGAATTCCATACCCTTGCAGGTATCGCCAAAGCCCTGGATGAATCAGCCCGACTGACGCTGAAAATTCTCCAGGGACGCCATGAAGTTCGATACCCTCGCCGTGCATGCGGGCTATTCGCCGGACCCGACCACCAAGTCGGTCGCCGTGCCCATCTATCAGACTATCAGTTACGCCTTTGACGACACCCAGCACGGGGCGGACCTGTTCGATCTGAAGGTGGCGGGCAATATCTACACCCGCATCATGAACCCGACGTCCGACGTGCTGGAGCAGCGCATCGCGGCGCTGGAGGGCGGCATTGCGGCGCTGACCGTGGCCTCGGGCATGGCGGCGATCACCTATGCGATCCTGACCATCGCCGAGGCGGGCGACAACATCATCGCCACTTCGACCCTGTATGGCGGCACCTACAACCTGTTCGCCCACACCCTGCCCCAGTACGGCGTCACGGTGCGCTTCATCGACGCCGCCGACTCGGCCTCCATCGCCGCCAACACGGATGAGCGCACCAAGGCGGTCTTCTGCGAATCCATCGGCAACCCGCTGGGCAATGTCGTGGACTTCGGCGCCCTGGCCGACGCGGCCCACGCGCAAGGATTGCCGCTGATCGTCGACAACACCGTGCCGACCCCCTACCTGACCCGCCCGATCGAACACGGCGCGGACATCGTCATCCACTCCCTGACCAAATACATCGGCGGCCACGGCACCAGCATCGGCGGCGCCGTCGTGGACAGCGGCAAGTTTCCGTGGGCCGAGCACAAGGCGCGCTTCCGCCGCCTGAACGAGCCGGAAGTCAGCTATCACGGCGTCGTCTACACCGAGGCGCTTGGCCCGGCGGCCTTCATCGGCCGGGTGCGGACGGTTCTTCTGCGCAACACCGGCGCGGCCATTTCGCCGTTCAACAGCTTCCTGATCCTGCAGGGACTTGAAACGCTGGCCCTGCGCATGGACCGCCACGTCGAGAACGCGACCGCCGTCGCCCAACGGCTGAAGGCCCACCCCAAGGTGGAATGGGTCAACTACGCCGGGCTGGAAGATCACCCGTCCAACCCGCTGATCAAGAAGTATTTCGGCGGCAAGGCCTCGGGCCTGCTGACCTTCGGCGTGAAGGGCGGCCGCGAGGCTGGCGCCCGCTTCCAGGACGCGGTGAAGATCTTCACCCGCCTGGTCAACATCGGCGACGCCAAGTCGCTGGTCTGCCACCCGGCCTCGACCACCCACCGCCAACTGTCGTCGGACGAACTGAAGAAGGCGGGCGTCACCGAAGACACCGTGCGCCTGTCGGTCGGCATCGAACACATCGACGACCTGATCGCCGATCTAGACCAGGCGCTGGCCGCCGTCTGATTTAACGACCTGTCCCAGCCAGGCGCCGCCGACGCGGCGCTTGGCTGTCGACTCCGCCGATCCGGCTCACTACGGTCCCGCCATCGAATTCTCCGAGGGGTGAGACTGTATGCGTATTTCATCTTCCGTCGCCGTCCTGGCGTTCGCCGCGGCCCTGGCCGGCGGCGGCGCCGCTCAGGCCCAAACCGCTCAGGCCCAGACCGCGCCCGCCTTCGACGCCGCGCGCATTTCCGAGGACATCCGCGTCCTGTCGGACGACAGCTTCGAGGGGCGCGGCATCGCCACCCCGGCCGAGCAGAAGGTCATCGACTACCTGAGCCGCCAGTATGCGGCCGCCGGCTTCGCGCCGGGCGGCGAGAACGGCGGCTGGACCCAGGCCGTGGGCCTGAACCGCTTCACCGTCTCGAACGTCTCGGGCCAACTCAAGCTGGGCGACTGGAGCCAGTCGCTGACGCAGGGCCAGGAAGTCACAATGACGACCCGCCTGCCCAGCAACGGCGTCGACCTGAAGGACGCGCCTCTGGTCTTCGTCGGCTACGGCATCAGCGCGCCCGAGCGTCAGTGGAACGACTTCAAGACCGACGTGCGCGGCAAGGTCATCGTTGTCCTGGTCAATGACGCCGACTTCGAAGATCCGTCACTGAACACCTTCGGCGGCGAGGCCATGACCTATTACGGCCGCTGGACCTACAAGTTCGAGGAAGCCGCACGTCAGGGCGCGGCGGGCGTGCTGATCGTCCACGAAACCAAGCCGGCCTCCTATGGCTGGACCACCGTCGCCAACTCCTGGGGCGTGCCGCAGTTCGACATCGTGCGCGCCGATCCGTCGGCCGAGCGCGTGGCGATGGAAGGCTGGATCCAGCGCGATCTGGCCGTCGACCTGTTCCGCCGTGCGGGCCTCGACTTCGAGCAGGAGAAGATCAAGGCGCGCAGCCGCGACTTCCAGCCCGTCGAACTGACCGGCGCGACCCTCGACGCCCGCATGGACGTGAAGTCCGAGCGCATCGTCACCCACAACGTCGTGGCCAAGCTGGAGGGCTCGACCCACCCGGACGAGACCATCCTCTACACCGGCCACTGGGACCACATCGGCATGGGCGAGCCGGACGACAACGGCGACCGCATCTTCAACGGCGCCATCGACAACGCCTCGGGCACGGCGGCCCTGCTGGAGATGGCGCGCCAATGGTCGGCCGGACCGCGGCCTGAGCGCACCATCGTCATGATCAGCTTCACCGGCGAGGAAAGCGGCCTGCTGGGTTCGGAATTCTACGCCGCAAACCCGCTGTATCCGGTGGAGAAGACCGTCGGCGGCTTCAACATCGACTCGGCCGCCGTCTTCGGTCGGATGAACAAGCTGGGCGTGACCGGCTACGGCCATTCGGAACTGGACGAGCCAGTGATCGCGGCGGCGGCGGCGCAGGGACGCGGCTTCGTCGGCGACGCCGGCGCCGCGGCGGGCATCTACTTCCGCTCCGACCACTTCCCGCTCGCCAAGAAGGGCGTGCCGATGGCCTATCTGTCCTCGACGGGCGAGTTCGTCGATGCCCCGATCGAGCCGCGCCTGGCGCGCGCCGCCGACTATCGCGCCAACCGCTATCACCAGGCGGCTGACGAGTGGGAGGCCGATTGGGACTATTCGGGCATGCTTCAGGATCTGGATGTCATGTTCAAGGTCGGTCAGGATCTGGCCAACAGCCGCACATGGCCGGAATGGAAGTCCGGCTCGGAGTTCGGCCCGGAACGCGCCAAGAGCGCCGCTCAGCGCCGCTGATCCGGCCCTTCGGTCGAACATGACGAAAATGTAAGGGGCGGCCTCGCAAGGGGCCGCCCTAAGACTATGGGAAACGACCTCGTGGGAAAGGTCGAAGGAAACGCCATGCACCATCGCTTCATTCGCGGCGTCGCCGCTGCCGCGCTGATCCTTGTCGCGGGCGCCGCCTCGGCCCAGGACTTCTCGGCTCAGCGCCTATCCGACGACATCCGCGTCATCAGCGCCGACGACTTCCAGGGCCGCTACCCCGGCACGGAGGGCGAGAAGAAGACGCTGGACTGGCTGCAGGCCCAGTATGAGGCGATGGGGCTGGAGCCCGGCGGCCCGAACGGCCAATGGCTGCAGGTCATCGATCTGAAGCGCCTGACGCCCAGGGGCGAGCCTGCCCTGGCCTGGAGCGGCGCCACGTCCGACGGACGCGCCCTGACGGCCGGGACCGACTTCACCCTGCGCGCCATGAACGACGCGGCCAGGGGCCAGGTGATCGACGCCCCCGTCGTCTTCGCCGGTTACGGCATCCATGCGCCTGAACGGGGCTGGGACGACTACGGCGATCTGGACGTGACCGGGGCGGTCGTCCTGGTCGTGGCGGGCGAGCCGGACGGCGAACTGTTCAACGGCCCCTACGCCACCACCTACCAGTCCGCCGCCTACAAGGCCGACGAGGCCAAGCGGCGCGGCGCCCTGGCCGTTCTGACGGTCGTCGACGGCGACGCCGGCGCCGCCGCCTGGCGACGCGAGACCTCAGGCGCTGACCGCACCCGCACCCTGACGCCCGGCTCGGCCGAACTGACCCTCAGCGGCGCCGTCAACCGCGAGGTCGCCGCCGAAATGGGCGTGGACCTGGCGTCGCTGAAGCCCCGTCTCGAGACCGGCGACTTCCGCGCCTTCGCGCTGGAGACGCGGATCACGGCCTCAGCCGAGGAATCGGTCGAAATCCTGCGCACCCACAATCTGCTGGCGCGCATCACCGGAACAGAACGCCCGAACGAGGTCGTCATCTACTCCGCCCACTGGGACCATGTCGGCGTCAATGAACACGCAGCGGGCGACGACAAGGTGTTCAACGGCGCCTGGGACAACGCCTCGGGCACCATCGGCGTGGTCGAGATGGCGCGCCAGCTGAAGGCCGCCCCGACGCCGAAGCGCACCCTCGTCTTCGCCCATATGGCGGCCGAGGAAATGGGCCTGCTGGGCGCCTACGCCTATGTCGCCGATCCGGTCTATCCGCTGGAGACCACGGTGGCCGACATCAACATCGACATGCTGCCCCTCAGCGGCCCGACTCGCGACGTGCCCATCTTCGGCAAGGGCCAGAACAGCCTCGAGGACGACCTTCAGGCCCTGGCCGAACAGGAGGGCCGCTACGTCTCGGACGACGGCCAGCCGGAGCAGAATTTCTACTACCGCTCCGACCACTTCCCCTTCGCCCGCGCAGGCGTGCCGGCTTTGATGCCCTGGCACGGGGTGGATTGGGTCGAGGGCGGCCGCGAGGCGGGCCTGCCGGCCTGGAAGGCCAAGTTCGGCGCCGACTATCACCGTCCGAGCGACGAGTGGTCGGCCGACTGGGATCTGCGCTCGGCGGTCGAGAACCTGACCCTGCTCTATCGCCTGGGCCTGGACCTGGCCAACGGCGACGAATGGCCGAGCTGGAAGCCGACCTCCGAGTTCGGCCAGGTCCGCGACCGCAGCGCGGCGGCCCGGCGTTGACGCATCAAAAGGCAAGGGCGGCAACGCCCTCGCCCGCCCGCACGTTGAGGCGGAAATGAAGCGCCCTTCGCCTCTCTTCTTCATCGTGCTGGCGACCCTGCTGGCGGCCTGCGACCCTCCGGGACAGGTCAACCCGCCCACGGAGCCCGCCCAACCCATACAGGGGCCGGGAACCTCGGCGCCTCCGCCCCAGCGCCCGCCGGGGATGGAGCCCTTGCTGCGCGGCGCCGGCGCGACCAGCTTCGTCGGCCGATGGGCCGCCGCGGCCGGCGCCTGCGCGCAGCCAGACGATGAGGCCGCGCTCGAGATCACCACCACCGATCTGCACGGGCGCGGACTGCTCTGCGTGATCGAAACCATCAATGAGCGCGGTCAAGGCTACGACGCCCTCCTCTCCTGCCAGACGGCCGCCGGCCAGGCCGAACGCGCCGCCCGCTTCGAAGCCACCGACGACGCCCTGCGCCTGATCTGGCTGGATCGGCCCAATGAGCAGCCCCAGCGCCTGATCCGCTGCACCACCCTGGCGCGCTGACGGCACAGGACGCCGCCCACGAAAAAACCCGCCGGATCGCTCCGGCGGGTCGTTTCGTCTGCGAGGAGAAAGCGCCTTAGTGGGCGACGCCCTTCCAGATGCGGCGATAGCTGGCGTAGGTCACGCCCGCGAAGGCCAGCAGGAAGATGATGACGCCGAAACCCATCTGCTTGCGCTCGACCATCTTCGGCTCGGACGTCCAGGCGATGAAGGCCGCGACGTCCTTCGACATCTGGTCCACGGTCGCCTCGGTGCCGTCGTCATAGGTGACCTGACCGGCGGTCAGCGGCGCCGGCATGGCGATGAAGCCGCCCGGCGGCACATGGCCCTTGCCTTCCCAGAACGGGGTCATGTCGCCCGCCATATAGGGGTTGTAGTGCTGGCCCGGCGCCATCTTCAGGCCCGCCGGCGGGGTCGAATAGCCCGACAGCAGCGAATAGATGTAGTTGGCGCCGTCGTGGCGGGCCTTGGCCATGACCGACAGGTCCGGCGGCATGGCGCCGCCGTTGGCCGCAGCGGCCGCCGTCGGGTTCGGATAGGGGTTGGGGAAGCGGTCCGCCGTGGTGGCGTCGCGACGCAGGTCTTCACCCGTTTCCGAGTCGATGTCGGCGACCTGGATCTCCTTGGCCAGAGCCTTCACGACCGGGTTGTCGTTCGGGTTCGGATACTTCGGATTCCAGAACGGCCCGTGCTTGTCGCCCAGGTTGCGGAAGTGCACCAGATCCATGCCGTGGCACGAGGCGCAGACTTCACGATAGACCTTGTAGCCGCGCTGCAGCTGGCCCTGGTCGAAGGTGCCGAACGGACCGGCGAAGCTGAAGCCGCCGTCGCGCGGATGCTTGGCGCCTCCGGCGGCCATCGCCGGAGCGGCGATGGCGACCAGGCCGACAGCGGCCGTCACGGAGACGAGGATCTTGCGGAAGGACACGGTCTTTTTCTCGTTGTTCATCATCGCGCTCAGGCCTTCTCGGCTGCGGTCGACGGGAGCACGGGCTCCGAGATCGTCGCCGGGATCGGCAGCGGCTTCTCACGCAGGCCGATGAGAGGCATCAGCACCAGGAAGAAGACGAAGTAGTAGGCGGTGAACAGGCGGGTCAGCCACAGGTAGGAGTTCAGCTGGCCGTCGATCAGGTTGAAGCTGGGCATGCCCGGCACGACCGGCGCGTCCGGCAGCTGCGCGCCGCACCAGCCCAGGCCGAAGCAGACGAACAGGAAGATGATGAAGAAGGTCTTCATCGTCGGGCGGTAGCGCATGGAGCGCACCTTGGACGTATCCAGCCACGGCAGGACGAACAGCACGCCGATCGCGGCGAACATGGCCACCACGCCGCCGAACTTGTCGGGGATGGCGCGCAGGATCGCGTAGAAGGGCAGCATGTACCACTCAGGCACGATGTGCGCCGGGGTCTGCAGCGGGTTGGCCGGAATGTAGTTGTCGGCGTGGCCCAGGGCGCCCGGGTTGTAGAAGACGAACACCGCGAACAGGATCAGGAACAGGATGATCGCAAAGCCGTCCTTGACCGTGAAGTACGGGTGGAAGGGCAGCGTGTCCTTGGCCTGACGGTCCTTCGGGATCAGGATGCCGACCGGGTTGTTCTGACCGGCGGCGTGCAGGGCCCACAGGTGCAGCACCACGCAGCCGGCGATGACGAACGGCAGCAGGTAGTGCAGCGAGAAGAAGCGGTTCAGCGTCGCGTTATCGATCGCCGGGCCGCCGCGCAGCCAGACCAGGATCGGCTCGCCGACGACCGGAATGGCGCCGATCAGGTTGGTGATGACCTCAGCGCCCCAGAAGGACATCTGGCCCCACGGCAGGACGTAGCCGAGGAAGGCGGTGGCGATCATCAGGAAGAAGATGACGCAGCCGACGATCCAGATCATCTCGCGCGGCGCCTTGTAGGAGCCGTAGTACAGGCCCCGCAGCATGTGCAGATAGACGGCGATGAAGAACATCGACGCGCCGTTGGCGTGCACATAACGGATCAGCCAGCCGCCGTTCACGTCGCGCATGATGCGCTCGACCGAGGCGAAGGCCATGTCGACGTGCGGGGTGTAGTGCATGGCGAGGACGATGCCGGTGATGATCTGGGTCATCAGGCAGATCGCCAGGATGCCGCCGAAGGTCCACCAGTAGTTCAGGTTCTTCGGGGTCGGCAGGTTCGCATAGTCCATGCCGAAACGGATGATCGGCAGGCGGGTGTCCATCCACCGCTCAACAGCGGTCTTCGGGACGTAGGTGGATTCGTGATCGCTCATGGTTCCTCTGTCCGTCCTCAGCCGATCTTCACGCGGGTGTCGGACACGTATTCGTAGTTCGGCACGATCAGGTTCAGCGGCGCCGGTCCCTTACGGATGCGGCCCGAGGCGTCGTAGTGCGAACCGTGGCACGGGCAGAACCAGCCGCCGTATTCACCGGCGTTGAAGGTCGGCACGCAGCCCAGGTGGGTGCACGAACCGATGACGACGAGATATTTCTCGTGGCCTTCCTTGGTGCGCTCGGCGTCGGTCTGCGGCGGGCTGCCCACGGCGCCCTCGTCGATGACCTTGGTCAGTTCGGCCGGGGTGCGATAGCGCACGAAGACCGGCTTGCCCTGCCACTTGATGACGACCTGCTGGCCTTCCTGAACCTTGGTCAGATCGAATTCGATCGACGCCAGGGCCAGGGTGTCGGCCGCCGGGTTCATCTGGTTGATCAGGGGCCACGCCACCATCACGCCGGCGCCGGCCGCAGCCGCGCCCGCCGCAATGTGGATGAAGTCGCGGCGAGTGGCGTCGCCACCCCCGTGTTGGCCGTCAGGCCCGTCAGCATTCACGACCGATTCGGCCACGCGTTTCACCTCTGCATCGCCGGTCGCCCGCCCCTGGAAGGAACGTCAACCGAATGGAACCCTATCATGCGACGGCAAACCCCTGCCCGTCCGGCCTTGGTTTCGGCTGTTCCTGACAAGTCGCAAAAGCGATTTGCGAAACAGTCGCAACAAAAGCCGCGACAAGGCCCCGCCCCGCGCGTATGAGGGCCTTAGAATGCGTCTCGCCCTTTTTCAACCTGACATCCCCCATAATGTCGGCGCCTGCATCCGTCTGAGCGCCTGTTTCGGCGTGGAATTGCACGTCATCGAGCCCACCAGCTTCAATTTCGACGATCGTGCGATGAAGCGCGCGGCGCTGGATTACGGCCCGCTGTCCCATATGACGCGCCATGCGGACTGGGGCGCTTTCCAACGCGACCGGGCGCCGGGACGGCTGGTGCTGTTCACCACGCGCGCGGCCGAACCTCTGACGGATTTCGTTTTTCGGCCGGATGACGTTCTGTTGTTCGGCAAGGAAAGCGCCGGTTCGCCCGATTACGTCCATGCGGCGGCGGATGCGCGAATCTACATCCCCATCCGCCCGGAGACCCGCTCGCTGAACCTGTCGGTCAGCGCCGGAATCGGCCTGCATGAGGCGTTGCGTCAGATGAACAAACTGCCGACGCGTTGAGCGATTAACTAAAGCCGTTCAGTTCACGCCAACCCGCACATGCATAACGTCGATCCGCAATAGCGGAGACCATGATGCAATCCCTGTGGCTTGAGCTTACCACGCCGGACCAACTGCCTTTATTGTTGGCGTTCACCCTTCTCGCAGGTTTTCTGATCGGGTTGAGCGCGGCTGACGCCACGAAACGCCGCGGGCGGCGCCGAACCAAACCGTCGACGACCGCAGTCAAGGTCGTTCCCACGCCTCGAAATCCCGCCACAGATCAGCTGGCGACAGTCATGAAGGCTGAGTTTTACGCCAAACGACTGATGTCGCGACAGGAAGCGCGCGTCTTCTACGCCTTGGAGCGCGGCTTGGCCAAGCACCCGCTCGGTTGGCGCGTCATGGCCCAAGTCTCGCTCGGTGAGGTTCTGGGTTCCACGGATACGAACGCATTTCAGGCCGTGAACAGCAAGCGGGTCGACATGCTGATCATCGCCCGGGACGGTCTGCCCATCGCCGCGGTCGAATACCAGGGCTCAGGCCACTATCAAGGCACGGCGGCCGCCCGCGACGCCGTGAAACGTGAAGCCCTCCGACGCGCCGGGATCGAATTCCTAGAAATTCGTTCCGGGCATGCTCCCGAAGAACTGGCCTTCGAAATCGACCGGCTCGTCCGGCGCAGAACGCCTGCCGACGAGCCGGCCTGATCGCCTTGTCCTAGCCTGAACCTTACTCCGGCGCGCCGTCGTTCGGCAGTTTGGCCAGGCTCGGCCGCTCGGCGCTCTTCGAGGCCGCCACGCGCTCGACCGCGCGCATGACGCGCAGCAGATTCTCGCCCGAGATCTTGCGGATGTCGGCCTCGCTCCAGCCGCGGCGCATCAGTTCGGCCAGCAGGCGCGGATAGCCGTCCACGCCCTCCAGGCCGACCGGCAGGCTGTCCACCCCGTCATAGTCGCCGCCCAGGCCGACGTGGTCGATCCCCGCCACGTCGCGGACGTGCTGGATGTGGGCGATGACGTCCTCCATCGTCGCCTTGGGCGCCGGATTGGCGGCGTTCCAGGCGTCCATGCCCGCCTTGACCGCAGCGGGATCGCCGGGATTGAGGGCCGTCAGCCGCGTCATCTCCGCGCCGCGCGCGGCGCCCGAAGCCCGTACGGCCTCGCTGACGAAGCCCGGCACGAAGGTCACCATGACGATGCCGCCGTTGCCCGCCATCTGGCGCAGCACGGCGTCGGGCACGTTGCGCGGATGGGCCGTCACCGCCCGCGCCGAAGAGTGGGAGAAGATCACCGGCGCCTCGGACACGCGAATGGCGTCGACCATGGTGGCCTCGGACACGTGGCTGAGATCGACCATCATGCCCAGACGGTTCATCTCGCGGACCACGTCTTCGCCAAAGGCGTTCAGACCGTTCCACTTGGGCGCGTCCGTGCCGCTGTCGGCCCAGGTCGTGCTCTTGGAGTGGGTCAGCGTCATGTAGCGCGCGCCCGAATCGTAGAACTCGCGCAGCAGGCCTAGGGAGTCGTCGATCGAATAGCCGCCCTCCATGCCGATCAGGCTGGCGATCTTGCCCGCGCGATGGATGCGGACCAGGTCGTCGGCCGTGGTGGCGATCTCGAAGGTCTCGGGATGGGCGGCGACGATGCGCTTCACCGTGTCGATCTGCTCGAAGGTGGCTTTCGCGGCGTCGACCGGCGCCATGCTGGCGGGGACATAGACCGACCAGAACTGACCGCCCACGCCCCCGGCGCGCAGACGCGGAATATCCGTGTGCAGGCGTGTCGAGGTCGACAGATTCGCATTCAGATCAACGCTGTACGGGTCATTGCCGAAGCCCTGACGCAAGACCCACGGCAGGTCGTTGTGCCCGTCGATCAGGGGCGTGCGCTTCAGAATCTGCATAACGCGCGCCTCTTGCGGCTGAGACGTTTGAGCCAGAACCGGTCCGGCCAGAACGGCGACGGAAGCGGCGGCCAGCAGGCTTGCGCGCAAAGCAATGCGGATCATGATTTCCCCTCTGAACTACGGACCCGCCCGGTCGCCCCACGGCGCCGCTTTGCGGGCGCCGCACGCTGGCACATGCGCGCCGTCGAGGGAACCGTCCGTAGGCATCGTTTGCGCCGCGCCTTGTGATCTGGATCAAGGCCCCCTCGCCCGCGCTGCGGCATCAGGCTCGCATCCGAGCAACCCGCCGGACTGTTCAGAAAGGCCGCGTCATGGTTGAAGCCCTCATGATCCAAGCTGACCCCGCCCTGATGATTGAGCGCCGCGAGCGCGCCCGCGTCTGGTTCGAAACCCTGCGCGACAAGATCCACGCCGGTTTCGAGGCGCTGGAAGACGCCGCCCCCGCCGAACTGTTCGCCGGAGAGCCCGGCCGCTTCGTCCGCACGCCCTGGGACCGCAAGGAAGGCGGCGGCGGCGTCATGGGCATGATGAGCGGCCGCCTGTTTGAAAAGGTCGGCGTCCACTGCTCGACCGTCCACGGAACCTTCCCCGCCGACTACGCCAAGAATGTGCCGGGCGCCGAGGAAGACCCGCGCTTCTACGCCACCGGCATCAGCCTGATCTGCCATCCGGTCAGCCCGCGCGTGCCTGCCGTCCACATGAACACTCGCCTGATCTCGACGACCAAGACCTGGTTCGGCGGCGGCGGCGACCTGACGCCCGTGCTGGATGCGGACCGCCGCGACGACCACCCGGACACCGTGGATTTCCACGCCGCCATGAAGGGTGCCTGCGACGCCTTCGACCCGTCCTGGCACGCCAAATACAAGCAGTGGTGCGACGAGTATTTCTTCCTGCCCCACCGCAATGAACCGCGCGGCACCGGCGGCGTCTTCTACGACCACCACGACAGCGGCGACTGGGAGCGCGACTTCGCCTTCACCCAGGCGGTCGGCGAGGCCTTCCTCAAGGTCTATTGCGACATCGTCGCCCGCCGGATGCACGAGCCCTGGACCGAGGCCGAGCGCGAGGAGCAACTGATCCGTCGCGGCCGCTACGTCGAGTTCAACCTGCTCTACGACCGCGGCACCATGTTCGGGCTGAAGACCGGCGGCAACGTCGAGTCGATCCTCAGCTCCATGCCTCCCGTGGTGAAGTGGCCATAGAGCGACGGCTCAAGCCGAAACCCGATCGTGCGTCCGGTCCAGGGCCTCTGCGACGGCCCTGGTCAGACCCGCCACGCTGAGCGGTTTGGTCAGATGGCCGTCGGCGCCCGCGCGACGGCTGGCCTCGACATGTTCGCTCATGGCGTTCGCGGTCAGCATCAGGATCGGCGTCGGCTCGGCGCCCGAGCGGCGCTCATGCGCGCGCATCTCCGCCGTCGCGGTCAACCCGTCCATGACCGGCATCTGCATATCCATCAGCACCAGGTCGAATCCTCCCTCGCGGAAGGCGGCCAGGGCCTGAGCCCCGTCCTCGACAGTCGTCAGTTCGACGCCCAGCGGTTCGAGCATGACCTCGACCACCTTGCGGTTGGCCGGATGATCGTCGGCCAGCAGCACGCGCGGCGCGCCTGAGCGATCCGCACGCGGCAGGGCGACAGGCGGAACAGGCGCCGCTTCAAGCTCATCCTCCGCGCCCTCGACCGGCGGCAACGGCAGATCGAACCAGAAGCGCGCGCCGCCCTGCGGCGGAGACTCGCAGTCCAGCTCGCCGCCCATCAGCCGCACCAGATCATCCGAAATGGCCAGCCCCAGGCCGCTGCCGCCGAACTGACGGGTGATCGAACCGTCCTCCTGCTGGAAGCGATGAAAGATGCGCGACTTGAACTCGACGTCGAAGCCGATGCCCGTATCCGTGACCGTGAAGCGCACGCGTTCCCCTTCGCCCTGCACGGCCTCCAGCGTCACCGCGCCTTCCTGGGTGAACTTCAACGCATTGCTGATGAGATTGGTCAGCACCTGACGCAGCCGCACCGCATCACCGATGACCCGACGGGGCAAGGTCGGATCATAGTCCAGCCGCAGCTCCACGCCCTTGCCCAGAGCCAGCGGCGCCCACAGGACAGCCACATCGCGCGTCACCTGCTCCAGATCGAAGGGCGTCGAGTCGATCGCCACCTGGCCTGCCTCGATACGAGCGACGTCCAGAATGTCCGACAGCAACCGCTCCAGAGTGGCCCCCGACGAACGGATGATGTCGACCAGTTCGCGATCCCGCTCCGGCAGATCACGCGTCGTCAGAACCTCGGCCATGGCCACCACCCCGTTCAGGGGCGTGCGGATCTCATGGCTCATATTGGCCAGAAACTCGCTCTTGGCGCGGTTCGCCGCCTCGGCGTGAAGCTGCGCCTTTTTCAGGCGCCGCGACTGTCGCCTCTGCCACAGCAGCACCAGCAGCACCGACAGGACGAAAACCAGGCTGATGGCCAGAATCCAGTTCTGCCCCCGGATCACCGCCTGCTGCAGCTGGGTGTTGGCGCGCGCGGTCTCGAGCTGACGACGCCGCTCGGCCAACTGCTGCTGCATGTCGCCCGTCACCTGATGAATGCCCGCGCTGAAGCGGCGGGACAGGTGCAGGTCGCGCTCGCGCTGATACTCGCGCAAGATCTCGAACGCTTCGCGCGGCCGGCCTGAGCCGAAGAGCAGCTCAGCCTCAAGCAGACGTTCGGTCGGATCGACCGCCCCTTCCGGCGCCAGTTCGCGCAGGCGCTCCAGATCGCGACGCGCGCCCGCCAGATCGCCCAGCCGCGCCCGCGCCACGCCGCGCGCCGGCAGAATGTCCAGCGCCAGAAAGGCCTTGCCGTCTATCAGGGCTTCGTGCGGAGCCAGACAGTCCAGCACCCCGCGCGAATCCCGTCGTGCATCGGCCACGGCTGCGCATAGAGCGGCGTCATAGGCGCTGAGGCTTTCCAGATTGGCGCGCTGGCTTAAGCGGTGGTGCGCCGCGTAATAGAGTTCTGCGTTCGGCAAATCCCCGACCTGAATCGCCATACGCGCCAGATTATAGAGGCTGTCGAAATCAGGGCGCGGGTATTCAGGGTTGGAATCGTCGATCTCAAAACGACGAAAGGCGGCGGCGGCGCCCGCCACGTCGCTGAGCTTCATCAAGCCCATGCCCGTCATTTCCCACACGCCGGCGCGAGCGGTGGCGGCATAGGGGTCGTGAGCCGGAATCTCCGCCTCGACCGTCTTCAGCAGGCGCAGGCCTTCGCCCACCCGATCCTGGTCCATCAGCGCCAGGGCGCTCAGCCGGGCCGCATGGGCCATGACGAACCAGTCGCGCGTGGTGCGGGCCGTATGCGCCATCTCATCCTCAACCGACAGGTCGCCCTTGTCGTAGAGGATGGTCAGTGCGTTCAGTCGCGCAATGGCCAGGTAGCGCTGGTCGTTCTGGGCGCGCGCCTGCGTCTCAAGGCGCTTGTTCCAAATGGCCGCCCGCTCGAAATCGCCCTGGTTCAGAACCGTCCAGGCGACATGATACAGCCGGTTCAGCCCCTCGCGGTCACGGCGTTTCATCGCCTCCAGGCCGAAAGCTTCCAGCGCCGCGAAATCCGTACGGGAGGCGCGCTGTTCGACCGCGCGCGCCAGTTCGGCGCTCTGCACCGCCTTGGCCATGGCGGGCTCGGCGACCGCCATAATGGCGACCGCCATCAAGGGCGCGCGAACAAAGGTCTTGAGGCGTATGGAAGACATCCTCGCGACCCTAGTCCTGCGAAAGTTGCCTAAGACTTAGCGCCGTTCGACGACACGCGCCACGCCATGACCGCCCTTCAGGCCGACACGCCTAGATAGGCGCGGATCCAGTCGGCCAGGACGGCGCGGTCGTTCGGCTCGGCCAGGGTGGCGTGGGCCTGATCGACCAGGGCGTCGTCGATACGTCCCCGCCGCCCCTCGGTCAGGCGCGCGGCGAAGGCCGGATCGAACTCGGGGTGGCACTGGAAGCTGATGGCGTCCTGCCCCCAGGCCAGGCCCGCATAGGGCGTGAACGCGCTGGAGATCAGCACCCGCGCATCGGCGGGCGCGGCCACGACCTGATCCTGGTGCGACACCGGAATGGCGATGGTCGCCGCCGTCGGCGTCATCCAGGCCTCATCGCTCAGCACGTCATAGCGGTGCAGGCCGACGCCCCACCCCTTGTCGGACTTCTCGACCCGGCCGCCGAAGGCGTGGGCCAGGATCTGGTGGCCGAAGCACACGCCCACCAGCCGCGTCTTGCCCCGCGCCTCGCGCAGCCAGGCGGACAGCGGCTCGATCCAAGGCAGGTCTTCATAGACGCCCGCCGCCGATCCGGTGACGATCGTCCCGGCGAAGGCCGATGGATCCTCGGGGAGTTCCCCCGCCTGAACATCGAAGCGATGGGTGGTCGCGCCTTCGCCCAGCATGGCGCGGAACTGGGCGGTGTAGTCGCCGAACGCCTCGGCCAGATGAGCGGGCGGACGGCCGGTTTCGAGGATAGCGATGGCGGTCATGAAATCCACTTGATCGACGGCGGTGAAGGAAGCCTTAGCGGCCGGATTGCGGTAGAAGAAAGAACAAAGCAATGAGACGAACCGCCCATGCCTTCTTCCGCCGACGCCCCGGCCGATGCGCCGCTTGAAGACCTGGTCGTCCTGATCAATGTCTTCAAGTGCAATGCGCCCCATCAGGATGAACTGATGGAGCGTCTGGCGGATCTGGTGCGTATTCAGACCGCCCTGCCCGGCTTCGTCTCGGCCACCCTGCATCGCGGATTGAACGGTCGCGTGGCGGCCAATCACGCCGTCTGGGCCGACGCCGACGCCTGGAAGGCCATGACCCGCCATCCTCGGATCGTCGCGGCCATGGGGCCGATCCTGGCCATCGCGACCTTCGAGCCGCACCTCTATGAGCCGGGCGAGGTCATCCAGCCCTAGCCCGCGCGCCAGACCTCGGCTCGGCCGCCCGCATCGCCCAGCGCCTGGACCGTCCAGCCGCAGATTTCAGCCGCCGCCGCCTCTGCGCCCGAGGGAGCGTTGACCACCGTCATGGCGCAGCCGTTCATCTTCATCGGATTGTTCAGCGGACGCAGCCGCGCCTCGGCCACCAGCACCCGCGACAGCCCCGCCTGCTCCAGCCGCCGGATGAAGCCGTCAAAGGTCTCCAGATCCTTCAGCGGCGTCCAGATCGCCACGCAGGCCGTCGGATCGGCGCGCAACACCGCCGCCGCCGTCTCGGCGGAGCGGACATAGTCGTCGGGCCGCTCGAACGGCGGATCGATCAGCACCAGCGGCGCCTTCAGCCCCCGCGCCGCACGCACCGCCTCCTCATAGCCGTCGCCCGCCTGCCCCACAGCGTTGGGCCAGGCCGCCAGCGCCTCGCGCAACAGAGCCTCGACCGGCGGATTCAGCTCGAAGCCGCGATAGGAATCCTCAGCCCGCAAAGCCCGCGCCGTCAGCACCGGCGAGCCGGGATAGAACCGCACCCCGCCCTGCAGGTTCAGCGCCGCAACTTCGGCCGCCAGGGCCTCGATCAGCGGCGGCCGCGCCTCGGCGGTCATCAGCCGCGCCACCCCGGCCTCAGCCTCGCGCGAGCGGACGGCGTCGCCCGACAGGTCGTAGAGGCCCGCCCCCGCATGGGTGTCCAGAACCGCGACGGGTCCACGCGCCTGCCGCTCCTTCAACAGCCACAGCACCAGGGCGTGCTTGACCAGATCGGCGAAGTTTCCGGCGTGAAAGCTGTGACGGTAATTCATGCCCGCTCGTCTCTCGCGGCGAGCGCGGGGTCAAGCCCGCATCACCAGCGCTCTGATACGAAAAAGCCCCCTGCCTTGCGGTCAGGGGGCCTTGGTCTCGCTTCAGATTTCGATCAGTCGGCCCAGTTCAGGACGACCTTGCCCGACTTGCCCGACTTCATGGCCTCGAAGCCCGCCTCGAAGTCCTGATACGGCATCTGGTGGGTGATCAGCGGCGTCAGGTCCAGACCGGCCTTCAGCAGGCCCAGCATCTTGCGCCAGGTGGTGAACATCTCACGCCCATAGACGCCCTTGATGGTCAGGGCCTTCAGGATGATCGCGCCCCAGTCGGTCTCCATCGGCTTGGACGGAATGCCCAGCAGGGCCATGCCGCCGCCCATGATCAGGGTGTCGACGCACTGCTTGAAGGCGACGGGCGAGCCCGACATCTCCAGCGCCACATCGAAGCCGACCTTCAGGCCCAGCTCGTGCATGACGTCGCGCAGGTCTTCCTTGGTGGTGTTCACCGTGCGCACGCCCGGCGCGACCTTCTGCGCAAGTTCCAGGCGGAAGTCATTGATATCAGTCAGAACCACGGTGCGGGCGCCCGCGTGACGCGCCACGGCGGCGGCCATCATGCCGATGGGGCCGGCGCCCGTGACCAGCACGTCCTCGCCCAGCAGGTCGAACTGCTGCGCCGTGTGCACGGCGTTGCCGAACGGGTCCAGGATCGAGCCGATCTCATAGGGCACGTCGTCCGGCAGCTCGATGACGTTAAAGGCCGGGGCCACCACATATTCGGCGAAGGCGCCCTGGCGGTTCACGCCGATGCCGCGCGTGTCGGGGTCCAGATGGAAGTGACCGGCGCGGGCCGCTTCGGAGTTCAGGTCGATGACGTGCCCCTCGGCCGAGACGCGCTGGCCGACCTTCAGGCGACGGTCCACGTCCTTGCCGATGGCGACGATCTCGCCGGCGAACTCGTGCCCGGTGATCATCGGCACGGGCACGTTCTTCTGGGACCACTCGTCCCAGTTCCAGATGTGGATGTCGGTGCCGCAGACGGCGGTGCGGTGCACCTTGATCAGCACGTCCTCATCGCCCGCGACGGGAATGGGGGCGTCGATCAGCTCCAGCCCTTCAGCCGGTTTCGTCTTGGCCAGGGCCTTCATCATGTCAGCCATGTCGTTTCCTCAAACGCTTATTTAATTCCGGCACGGCCGGTCGCCCGGCCATGACGATGCAGGCGAACGCCTATTTGATGACGCCCAGTTCCTTGCCCGCCTGGGTGAAGGCGGCGACGGCGGCGTCGATCTGCTCGAAGGTGTGGGCCGCAGACATCTGGGTGCGGATGCGGGCCTGGCCGCGCGGCACCACGGGGAAGCTGAACCCGATGACGTAGACGCCCAGCTCCAGAAGACGCGCCGCCATGTCCTGCGCCAGCTTGGCGTCGCCCAGCATGACCGGAATGATCGGATGCTCGCCCGGCAGCAGGTCGAAGCCCGCTTCGGCCATGGCTGAACGGAACCGCGCCGCGTTGGCGAACAGCTGGGCGCGCAGCTTGTCGCCCTCCTCGCCCGCGGCGATGCGGATGGCCTCCAGCGACGAACCGCAGACGGCCGGCGCCAGGGCGTTGGAGAACAGATAGGGCCGCGCCCGCTGCTTCAGCAGTTCCACCACGCTCGACCGGGCGCAGATGAAGCCGCCCATGGCGCCGCCCAGGGCCTTGCCGAAGGTGCCGGTGACGAAGTCGACCTCGACGCCGCAATGCGCAAACGAGCCCTTGCCCTTGTCGCCCAGAAAACCGGTCGCGTGGCAGTCGTCGACCATGATCAGGGCCTGATACTGGTCGGCCAGGGCGCGGATCTGGTCGATCTTGCCGATGTAGCCGTCCATCGAGAAGGCGCCGTCGGTGGCGATGATGATGTTGCGGGCCCCGGCGGCGCGCGCCTCTTTCAGCTTGGCCTCGAGATCGGCCATGTCCGAGTTGGCGAAACGGTAACGCTGGGCCTTCGACAGGCGCACGCCGTCGATGATCGAGGCGTGGTTCAGGCTGTCCGAGACGATGGCGTCCTCGGCCCCGAACAGCGGCTCGAAGATGCCGCCGTTGGCGTCGAAGGCGGCGGCGAACAGGATGGCGTCCTCAAAGCCGAGGTAGTCGGCGATCGCGCGCTCCAGCTCCTTGTGGATCTCCAGCGTGCCGCAGATGAAGCGGACCGAAGCCGTGCCTGCGCCCCACTTCTGCTGCGCCTTGATCCCGGCCTGGGTGACGCGCTCGTCGCCCGCAAGGCCCAGATAGTTGTTGGCGCAGAAGTTCAGCACGTCGCGGCCGTTGACCGAGATCACCGGCCCCTGACGCGAGGCGATGACGCGCTCGGGCTTGGTCAGCCCCTGGGCGTGGATGTCAGCCAGTTCGGCGGAGACGCGGTCGTAGAAGGCCTGGTTCGTATCTTGGGTCATGTTTGCTCCGCTACGCTGGATTCGGGCAGGTTTGAACCCCTAGTTTGCGGGCGCCGAAACAGGCTGAGCCGAGGCGTCGGCGACGGGCCGCAGGGGACTGACCTCAACCTGCCGGCCGCAGGGGGTAAAGGCCAGCGGCAGGGCGATCGCCGTCGCGGCGCCCGGCACCGTCACGCGCACCGTCTTGGCCGAAGGACAGGTCGTCTCGCCCTTGTCCTCATGCGGGACGACAGTCCAGGCCAGGTCGAACCAGGCGGCCTGCTGCGGGCGGATTTCCACCGGCGCCGGCGCGCGCCCTTGGGCGAGATAGCTCCCCGGCGCCTGAACCGCGCGAACGCCCGTCATCAGCTTTCCTTCGCCGTCCAGCAGGCTGACGGACGGATAGCCCGTCACGGTGCAGGCGTCAGGCCCGGTGTTCCGCAGCGCCAGGGTGGTGAGGCGATGACCCATGCCCGCGTCGCCGCCCTCCACCGCCAGGCGCAGGTTCTCGGCGGCGCACGGCGCGCCCGACGGCGGCGGCGCCACGGCGGCGACCGGGCGGCTGCAACGCTCGATGATGGCGCCGCCCGCCTGATCCTCCGCCCCCCCGGTCTGGCCGATGCGGCTCAGCGTGCCGCTCTCCAGTTCGCCTCGGCTGGCCGTATGCCACTCCAGCCCCTGCCCCGCGTACCGGGCGCCGCTGGCTGCAACGACGTTGGTCAGAGCGTAGTCCTTTCCTTCGTAGGAGACGTGTGCGGTCTGGGCGTCGGGATAGGCGACGACGACCGTCTTGCCGCTTTCGCAGGCATAGCCGACGGCGGCTGCGCTCTGGTCCGTCGGCGCCTCAATCGGCGAGGTCGGCTCGGCCGGCTTCTCCCGAGAACATCCGGCGGCCAGCAGCCCCAATCCGGCGGTGAGGGCGATGGTCTGGAACGTGGCGGATCTGGTCATGGCAGCCCCCTTGGTGCGGCGACCCTGCTGCAACGTCGAGGGCTTGTGAAGGCTCCGCCCCAGCAAATCGTCAGGGAGCGGTTGCGTAATGATATACTATAACATATCAAGCCTCCCATCATTGTAACGGGGATGCGTGACATGCGATTTCGGACCTTCCTGCTGACCGCCGCGGGGGCGGCGGCGCTGACCAACCTGGGCGCCGCGGCCCCCACTTTCGCCGAAGACGTCGTGCAGCGTCAGTCGCAGGGCGACCCGCACGATCATACGCCCCGCGCTGCCGAGGCCTATGAGGTGGACGAGGTGGTGGTGCGCGCCCTGCCCCTGGGCCGCGCGGGCGACGACGTCGGTTCGCACGTCGCCCTACTGAGCGGCGATGATCTGGTCCATCGGCGCCAATCGACCCTGGGCGACACCCTGAACAGCATTCCCGGCGTCAACTCCGACACCTTCGGCGGCGGCGCCAGCCGCCCGGTGGTGCGCGGCCAGACCTCGCCCCGCGTCAAGGTGCTGAGCGAGGGCGCGGGCCTGATGGACGCCTCCGAGGTCTCGCCCGACCACGCCGTATCCGGCGAACCCCTGCTGCTGGAGGGCGTCGAGATCCTGCGCGGCCCGGCGGCCCTGCTCTACGGCGGCGGCGCCATCGGCGGGGCCGTCAACCTGCTGGACAAGAAGATCCCGACCCGCGTCCCGGCGAACGGCGGCGAGGGTGTGGCCGAATACCGTCGCGGCTCGGTCGATGACGAGGAAGCGGGCGTTGTCGGCCTGACGGTCGGCGCCGGAAACTTCGCCCTCCGCGTCGAGGCGGCGGCGCGCAAGTCGGACGACTACAAGGTTCCCGGCTGGGACGAGCCGCGCCTGGACGGCTCCTACAACGAGACCTCTACGGCAACGCTCGGCGCCTCCTGGATCGGGTCGCGCGGCTATCTGGGCGCGGCCTATACCGAACAGACCAGCCGCTACGGCCTGGCCGGTCACAGCCATGAATATGAAGGCTGCCACCCGCACGGCGACCACCTGCACTGCGGCGGCGGCCACGATCACGGCCACGATGACGATCATGGCCACGGCGACGACGATCACGGGCACGAGCATGAAGGCGATCACGACCACGCCGCCCCCGAGGTCCGCCTGAAGAGCCGCCGCGTCGACCTGCGCGGCGAACTGCGCGACCCGCTGCCGGGCATCGAGAACGTGCGCCTGCGCGCCGGCTACACCGACTATGAGCATAGCGAGCTCGAGGAAGGCGTCGTCTCGACCACCTTCACCAACAAGGGCTACGACGGCCGCATCGAGGCCCAGCACCGCGAGATCGCGGGCTTCCGCGGCGTGGTCGGCCTGCAACTGAGCAAGAGCGACTTCGCCGCCGTCGGCGAGGAAAGCTTCCTGGCCCCCAGCACGACCAAGAACACCGGCCTGTTCGTGATGGAGGAATACGAGATCGGCCTGTGGCACCTGGAAGGCGCCCTGCGTCAGGAATGGCAGGAAACCTCGGCCATCGGCCTGCCGGATACCGAGCACAAGCCCTTCTCCATCTCGGGCGCGGCGGTGTGGCACTTCACCCCCGGCTGGTCCGGCGCCGTATCGCTGTCGCGTTCGCAGCGCGCCCCCTCGGCCCAGGAGCTGTACGCCGACGGCGTCCACCTGGCGACCAACACCTATGAGATCGGCGACTCCAGCCTGGACGTCGAGACGGCCAATTCGATCGAGCTGACCCTGCGCAAGACCGAGGGCGCCCTGACCGGCTCGGTCAGCGCCTATCACTACGTCTATGACGACTACATCTTCGCCCGGACCCTGGATCAGCATGAAGACTTCCGCCTGATCCGTTACAGCCAGGCCGACGCCGCCTTCACCGGCATCGAGGGCGAACTGACGCAACAGTTCACCCCGTGGCTGTCGGGCACGGTGTTCGGCGATTACGTCCAGGGCGAGCTGAAGGGCGACGGCGGGAACCTGCCCCGCATCCCGGCGGCGCGGGCGGGCGTGCGCCTGGCCGCCTTCCAGGGACCGTGGTCCGGCGATGTGGAGTACAGCCGCACCTTCAAACAGACCGACATCGCCGCCTTCGAGACCGAGACGCCCGGCTACGACATGGTCAACGCCACCGTGGCCTATGACGTCGATCTGGGGCCGGTGCGCTCGCAGATCTTCCTGCGCGGGACCAATCTGCTGGACGAGACGGCGTTCAACCACGCCTCCTTCCTGGCCGAGACCGCCCCCCTGCGCGGCCGCAACCTGACGGTGGGCGTGCGCGCCCGCTTCTAGGGTTTTTTCGCTATTGCAAAAAACGAGGGGCGGGATCCGACGGATTCCGCCCCTTCGTCCGTTGGAGTCTTGTCGGTTCGGACAGGACTAAGCCCCGCATTACAGGAGTTTAATCCGGGAGAGCGAATGCGTCGCCCTTCGGCGCACATCGTTCTTTAATCGAGTCGATGCGATCGACGGGACAGGGCGTCGGTCGCGAGCGTGCCTGTTTTCCGGTTGCCTTTAGGACTCGACATGTCGCCAGTCGCCTTGCTGTTCGCCCTCGCCTCCCTGTCCCCTGCCGACACGGCGGCGCCCGCCGCCCCGCCGCAATCCACGCCCGCCCAGACCGCGACCCCTGTCCCGCAGGAAGAGCTGGACGACGGCGCCTATGACCTAGGCACGCTGGAGACCGTCACCACCGCCCGGCGCGGCGCGGCCCTGGGCGACTATGAGCCCGAACTGACCCTCGACGAGGAGCAGATCAAAGCCTACGGCGCCAGCAGCATCGAGGAGCTGATGACCCTGCTGGAGCCGGTGACGCGCAGCTCGCGCGGCGGCTCGCCGGTCTTCCTGGTCAACGGACGGCGCATCTCGGGCTTTCGCGAGATTCGCGGCATCCCGCCCGAGGCCATCGAACGCACCGAGATCCTGCCCGAGGAAACCGCCCTGTCCTACGGCTACAGCGCCGACCAGCGGGTCGTGAACTTCGTGCTGAAAGCCGACTTCCGCTCCGTCACCATGCAGGCCACCGCCCGCCGTCCCGACCAGGGCGGCCGCACCATGACCGACCTGGAAAGCAACATCCTGCGCATCTCGGGCAAGCAGCGCTGGACGCTGGACCTGGAATACGAACGCGACACCCCCCTGTTCGAGACCGAGCGCAACATCACCCGCGAGGGCGTTCCCTACGACCTGATGGGCAATGTCACTGCGCCGGGCGGCGGCGAGATCGACCCCGCCATGTCGGCCCTGCTGGGCCAGAGCGTGACGACCGCCTCGGTCGGGGCGGACGCGGCTGGCGGCGCCAGCCTGTCCGACTTCGGCGTCGGGCCGCGCACCGACGACCTGACCGCCTATCGCACCTTGTCGCCCAAGCGCGAGAACAGCTCCATCTCCGGCTCCCTGGTACGCGACCTGAACCAGACCATGTCGATGACGCTCAGCGGCGAACTGGAGGATACATCCAGCTTCTCCTACCTGGGCCTGCCGGGCCTCAGCCTGGCTCTGCCCTCGGCCAGCCCCTATTCGCCCTTCGCCGGCGACGTGCTTCTGCATCGCTATATCGACGCGCCCGGCGCGCTGGGACGGCAGACGGACACCCTGTCGGGCCAGCTGGGCTTCCTGGTCGACGGCTATCTGGGCGACTGGCGCTGGACGGTGAACGGCGGCTACGACCGCACCGAAACCAAGACCCGCACCGGCCGGGGCCTCAACGACGACGCCCTGCAGGCGGGCGTGACGGCGGGGACCATCGACCCGTTCGGCGACCTGGGCCAGTTGCCGGCCAATCCGTTCGATACCGCGCGTTCCGTCTCCAGCAAGACCAGCATCGAGGGCGTCATCAACGGCACGGCCTGGGAAGGCCCGGCCGGCTCGCTGACCTCGACCTTCAAGGTCGGCTTCGACAGCCAGTCGCTGGACGCCAAGAACCTGCGCTTCTCCGAGGAACAGCAGGTCAGCGTCTTCTCCGAACGCTCCTTGTCGCGCGATCGCACCAGCGCCTCGGGCAACTTCAACCTGCCCATCGCCAGCCGGGACCGCGAGGTGCTGGGCGCATTGGGCGACCTGTCGGCCAATCTGAACCTGGCCTATGAAGACCTGTCCGATTTCGGCGGCCTGTCAGCCTATACGGTCGGGCTGAACTGGTCGCCGTGGGAGCCGGTCAACTTCACCGCCAGCTGGGCCGACGAACAGAAGGCCCCGTCGATGTCGCAACTGAACGACCCGACGATCTCGACCCCGAACGTGCCCGTCTATGATTTCGCCACCGGCCAGTCGGTCAACATCGTCCGCATCGAGGGCGGCAATCCCAACCTGTCCGAGGAGACCAAGCGAGTCCTGAAGTTCGGCGTCAACCTGACCCCGCTGAAGGACAAGGATCTGCGCTTCACGGCCAACTACACCCGGACCGAGACGGAAGGCTCCATCGCCTCCTTCCCGACCATTACGCCCGAACTGGAAGCCGCCCTGCCCGAGCGCTTCACGCGCGATCTGGACGGCAATCTGGTGTCGATCGACGCCCGGCCCTTGAACTTCCAGAAGGCCGAGCAGCAGGAAATCCGCTGGGGCCTCAACTTCTCGACCGCCTTCGGCAAGCCGGACCCGGCGGCTATGGCCCGCATGAACGCACGCAGCGGCGGCGGCGCGCCGACCGTCATGCGTGTCGAGGGCGGCACGCCTCCGGGAGGCCACAGCGCGAGCGGCGCGCCCTCTGGCGGCGGAATGCGGATGCAGTCTGGCGGCGGACGCGGTCGGGGCGGCGGCATGATGCCGGGCCAAGGGCGCTTCAACATCTCGCTGTATCACACCTATCGCATCCAGGATGAGATCACGATCCGCGACGGCCTGCCGGTGCTCGACCTGCTGGACGGCGCCGCCATCGGCGCGCGCGGCGGCCAGTCCCGCAACGAGGTCCAGCTGCAGATGGGCGCCTTCAAGAGCGGCATGGGCGGCTTCCTGAACGCCAACTGGAAGGAATCCACCCGCATCAACGGCGGCGCCTCGCCCGACGACGACCTGAGCTTCTCGGACCTGACGACGGTGAACCTGAACCTGTTCGCCGACCTGTCGTCGAGGGAGAGCCTGGTGTCGCGTTACCCGTGGCTGAAGGGCGCCCGCGTCAGCGTCGGCGTCGAGAACATCTTCGACCAGCGCCTAAAAGTCCGCGACGGCCTGGGCGAGACGCCGCTGTCCTATCAGCCCGACTACCTCGACCCGCTGGGCCGCACGTTCCGCATCAGCCTGCGGAAGATCTTGTACTGATCAATGAAAAGGCCCGGTCTCACGACCGGGCCTTTGTCTTTTAGTGATCGCCTTTCGGCGTCTCCATAAGTTCGATCAGCACCCCGCCCATCTCCTTGGGATGCAGGAAGACCACCGGCGTCCCATGCGCGCCGATGCGGGGCTCCCCCGTGCCCAGAATGGTCACGCCCTTGGCGCGCATGTCGGCAATGGCGGCGTGGATATCAGCCACCTCGAAGCAGACATGGTGCTGTCCGCCCTTGGGGTTCTTGGCCAGGAAGCCGGTGATCGGGCTGGTCTCGTCGAACGGCTCGATCAGTTCGATCTGGGCCGTCGGCGTGTCGATGAAGCAGACCTTCACCCCCTGCGCGGGCAGGTCGAAAGGCTCGCCGATCTTCGTCGCGCCCAGCACGTCGCGATACAGTTTGATCGACTCGGCGATGGAGGGCGTGGCGACGCCGACGTGGTTCAGATTGCCGATCACTTCTTCGTCTCCACAGGCGCCGGCTGCGCATAGCCCAGGCGCTGGTTCAGCTTCTCGATCAGGTCCACGGCCGTCTCGGCGATGACTGAGCCGGGCGGATAGACGGCCGCCGCCCCCATATCGATCAGAGGCTGCACGTCCGACGGCGGAATGACGCCGCCGACCACGATCATGATGTCCTCGCGCCCCAGCTTGGCCAGCTCAGCCTTCAGCTCGGGCACCAGCGTCAGGTGCCCCGCCGCCAGCGACGAGGCGCCGACCGCATGGACGTTCTTCTCGACCGCATCCTTGGCCGCCTCGGCGGGCGTCTGGAACAGCGAACCGGCCGTCACGTCGAAGCCGATGTCGCCGTATCCGGTGGCGACGACCTTTTGACCCCGGTCATGGCCGTCCTGACCCAGCTTGGCGATCAGGATGCGCGGCGGGCCGCCGTCGTTCTCGACGAAGGCGGCGACCATTTCACGGGCGCGGGCGACCTTGGGATCGTTGCCCGCCTCCTTGGCGTAAACGCCCGAAACCGTCTTCACCGTGGCGATGTGGCGGCCGAAGGCGGCCTCCAGCGCGTCGGAGATCTCGCCCACGGTGGCCTTGGCGCGAGCCGCCCGCACGGCCAGCTCCATCAGGTTCTCATTGCCGCGCGCACCCTCGGTCAGGGCGCCGAGCGCGGCTTGCGTCGCCGCCTCGTCGCGCTCGGCCTTCAGGCGTTGCAGCTTCTCGATCTGGCGGGCGCGCACCTCGGCGTTGTCGACCTTCAGCATCGGAATGTCGTCGACCACGGGGTTCAGATATTTGTTCACCCCCACGACCGTCTGCTGGCCGGTGTCGATGCGGGCCTGCGTCTTGGCGGCGGACTCTTCGATGCGCAGCTTGGGAATGCCCGCCTCGATGGCCTTGGCCATGCCGCCGTAGGCCTCGACCTCCTCCATCAGGGCGCGGGCCTTGGTCGCCAGCTCCTGAGTCAGGCGCTCGACGTAGAAGCTGCCGCCCCACGGGTCGATGACGCGCGTCAGACCCGTCTCGGCCTGCGCCAGAATCTGGGTGTTCCGCGCGATCCGGGCCGAGAAGTCGGTCGGCAGAGCCAGGGCCTCGTCCAGGGCGTTGGTGTGCAGGCTCTGCGTCTGGCCGCCCGCCGCCGCCATGCACTCGACCATGGTGCGCGGCACATTGTTGAACACGTCCTGCGCCGCCAGCGACCAGCCCGAGGTCTGGCAGTGGGTCCGCAAGGACAGGGACTTGGGATTGACGCCGCCTTCGCGCTTCACCGCCTCGGCCCACAGCAGGCGGCCGGCGCGCATCTTGGCCACCTCCATGAAGTAGTTCATGCCGATGGCCCAGAAGAAGCTGAGGCGCGGCGCGAAACGGTCGATCTCCATGCCCGCCGCCTTGCCTGCGCGCAGGTATTCGATGCCGTCCGACAGGGTGTAGGCCAGCTCGATGTCCGCCGAAGCCCCCGCCTCCTGCATGTGATAGCCGGAGATGGAGATGGAGTTGAACTTGGGCGTTTCCTTCGCCGTCCACTCGAAGATGTCGGCGATGATCCGCATCGAGGGCGCGGGCGGATAGATGTAGGTGTTGCGGACCATGAACTCCTTCAGAATGTCGTTCTGAATGGTCCCGGTCAGCTTGGCGTGGTCGACGCCTTGCTCCTCGCCCGCCACGACGTAGAGGGCCAGGATCGGCAGCACCGCCCCGTTCATGGTCATGGACACCGACATCTGGTCCAGGGGAATGCCGTCGAACAGGGTCCGCATATCCAGAATGCTGTCGATGGCCACGCCCGCCATCCCGACGTCGCCCTTCACCCGCGGGTGGTCGCTGTCATAGCCCCGGTGGGTGGCCAGGTCGAAGGCGACCGACAGGCCCTTCTGGCCGGCGGCCAGGTTGCGGCGATAGAAGGCGTTGGACTCCTCGGCGGTCGAGAAGCCCGCATACTGGCGGATCGTCCACGGCGCGCCCGCATACATGGTCGGATACGGCCCGCGCACGAAGGGGGCGAAGCCCGGCAGGCCGTGGATGAAGTCCAGCCCGTCCAGCGCATCCGGCCCATAGGCGGTCTCGACCGTCAGCCCCTCGGGCGTGGTCCACGGCGCGCGCTCAGGCCCGGCGCCGGTCGCGCCCAGATCGAGGGCGACCTTGGAGAAATCAGGAAAGCTCATTGGGCGGCCTCCTCGAAGGCGGCGGCGAAGCGCACAGGCGCCAGGGCCTCGAACGTTCCGACAGCGGCAGGCGCAGCAGGCGCAGGAGTCACTGGCGCAGGCCGCACGTCCGGGTCGACGAATTTGGTGACGCCGACGATCTGGGCGGCCCCGTCCTTGAAGGCTTTTTCGGCCATGTCGCGAGCGCGGGCGATGCGGGGCTGGATCACACCGCCTTCCAGACAGGCGACCACGCCGCCTTCGGCCTCATAGACTTGGAACTCGGACCAGGCGGCCTCGGCCAGTTCGCGGGTGCGGGCGTCCAGATACCAGGAGCCGCTGGCCGGATCGTCGACGCGGCCAAGGTTGGACTCCTCCATCAGGATCAGTTGGGTGTTGCGCGCCTGACGTTTGGCGAAGTCGTCCGGCAATCCCGCCGCGCGGGTGAAGCCGTCCAGAACCACCGCATCGGCCCCGCCCACGGCCCCGGCGAACCCAGCCGCCGTCAGACGCAGCATGTTCGGCCACGGATCGCGCGCCGACAGCATCCGCCGCGACGAGCGCGCCTCGATGATCGCCGGAACCTCGGCGCCGAACGCCTTGGAGACGCTGGCCCAAATCAGGCGCAGCGCACGGATCTTGGCCAGAGAGTCGAAATATGCCTGATCGACGGCCACGCCCAGAACCACGCCCTTCAGCGCCGCCTCGGCCGTCAGGCCCGCCGCCACGGCCGCCTTCACATAGGCCACAGCGGACGACGCGGCGAAGGCCAGTTCCTGCGCGATGGAGCCGCCCGCCTCATGCGCCACGCGGCCCGACGCCATGAACAGCGTCGCCTCGGGATAGGTCGCGGCATGGGTCGCCGCCGCCTTGGCCGTCTCGGCCATGAGGACTGCAAAATCGACCGGCGACCCGCCCGCTTCGGCATAGGCCGAGATCGGATCAAGGTGGAAGGCCAGCTTGGCGCGGGGCGAACCCTTGGCGACCGCCGACAGGGCCTCGGCCGCCTTCACCCCCTCAAACCCAGCGTCCAGCGCCACCGGCGCCAGCTCCAGCGCCACCCCGTCCAGCGCGCGCGCCAGCGTCGCAGCGTCCGCCGCCACCGGCCCAGCGATCAGGACGGAGGCCGCCCCGTTCTCCAGATCGGTCAGGACGGCGCGGTTCAGGCCTTCCGCGTCCTCGCCCTCGTTCAGCGCCCGCACGTCCCAGGCTCGGCCTTCGGAATCCGAGGGCCGGGGCGCGAACACCGGCTCGCCGCCGTTCGCCGCCCCATATAGCGGCTTCGTCGCCAGATGGTCCGCATCCAGATGGATGAGGCTCTCCAGCGGACGCTCCTTTAGCGCCTTGATAGCGGCTTCACGCCACTCCAGCGGCGTCCGGACGGCGAACTCGGTCATTTACTCGAACTCCACCAGCACGTCGTCGGCGGCGACCGGGTCGCCGGCCTTGGCCTTGACCGCCTTCACCTTGCCGTCGCGCTCGGCCTTGAGGATGTTTTGCATCTTCATCGCCTCGATGATGGCCACGGTCTCGCCGGACTTGACCTCCTGGCCCTCGACCACGGGGATGTCGACCACCAGACCCGGCATCGGCGACAGCACCAGCTTGGAGGTGTCGGCCGCCTGCTTCTCGGGCAGCAGGGCGTAGAGGTGCGCCACGTCGGGACGCAGCACGCGCACCCGCGCCTTGGCCGCGCGGTGGCGGATGTCGAAGCCGTCGGCGGCGCGCTTCACCTCGGCGGTGAAGGCGTCGTCGTCCAGCACAGCCTTGAACAGCGACAGCCCCGGGCGCCAGTCGATCTCGGACAGGGAGACCTCTTCGCCATCAATGGCGACGATCAGGTCTTCGGCCTCGTCATAGCCGACCTCGACCTCATGGGCCGTCTTGTCGACCAGCACGGTCCAGTCGGTGCGCTCGCTGGGGTCGCCGTCCTGTTCGGCGATGACCTCGTTCATGGCCACAGCCGAGGAGATCAGGATCTTCACCTGCTCCGGCGTTGGCGCCAAGCCGTGGAAGCCCTCGGGGAACTCGTCCTTGATGTAACTGGTCGCCAGTTGGCCGGACTGGAAGCGTTCCTGATCCATGACGGCGGCCAGGAAGGGCACATTGTGGCCCAGCCCCGACAGATGGGTGTCCTCCAGCGCGCGGGCCATGCCGCGCACGGCGTCCTCGCGCGTCTCGCCCCAGGCGCACAGCTTGGCGATCATGGGATCGTAGAACATGCTGATCTCGTCGCCCTCGCGTACGCCGGAATCGTTGCGGACCGTATAGTCGCCCTGATCGCCCTCTTCCGGCTGCTCATAGCGCACCAGACGGCCGATCGACGGCAAGAAGCCGCGATAGGGGTCTTCGGCGTAGATGCGGCTCTCGATGGCCCAGCCGTTGATCGACAGGTCGTCCTGCTTCAGCGCCAGTTGCTCGCCCCAGGCCGAGCGGATCATCTGCTCGACCAGATCGACGCCGGTGATCAGCTCCGTCACCGGATGCTCGACCTGCAGACGGGTGTTCATCTCCAGGAAGAAGAACGACTTGTCCTGACCGGCGACGAACTCGACTGTGCCCGCCGAGTCATAGTTCACCGCCTTGGCCAGGGCGACGGCCTGCGCGCCCATGGCGGCGCGGGTCGCCTCGTCCAGCAGGGGCGACGGCGCCTCCTCGATGACCTTCTGGTTGCGGCGCTGGATCGAGCATTCACGCTCGAACAGGTGGATGACGTTGCCGTGCTTGTCGCCCAGCACCTGAATCTCGATGTGGCGCGGGTCGACGATGAACTTTTCCAGGAAGACGCGGTCGTCGCCGAAGGCGTTCAGCGCCTCAGCCTTCACGGCGGCGAAACCCTCGGCCATGTCGTCGTCCGAATGGGCGACGCGGATGCCCTTGCCCCCGCCCCCGGCCGAGGCCTTGATCATCACCGGATAGCCGATCTCACGCGCGATCTTCACCGCCTCGTCCGGCGTTTCGATCAGGCCCATGTGGCCCGGCACGGTCGAGACGCCCGCCTCGGCGGCGAACTTCTTGGACGTGATCTTGTCGCCCATGGCGTCGATCGCCTCGGGGTTCGGCCCGATGAAGGCGATGCCCTCGGCCTTCAACCGCCGCGCAAACCCGGCGTTCTCCGACAGGAAGCCGAAGCCGGGGTGCACGGCCTGCGCCCCCGTCTGCTTCACGGCGTCCACGATCTTGTCCTGGATCAGATAGGACTGGGCGGCGGGCGACGGGCCGATGTGAACCGTCTCGTCCGCCATCTCGCAGGCCAGCGACCCGGCGTCGGCGTCGGAGTAGACGACCACCGTCTTGATGCCCATGCGGCGGCAGGTCTTGATAACGCGAACAGCAATTTCGCCGCGGTTGGCGATCAGAATTTTATCGAACATTTCTGGGCCTTACAGCGGTATGTTGTCGTGCTTCTTCCAGGGATTTTCCTGGGTCTTGTTCTTCAACGTCTTCAGCGCCTTGATCAGGCGACGGCGGGTGCCGTGGGGCATGATGACGTCGTCGATGTAGCCGAGCCCGGCCGCCACGAAGGGGTTGGCGAAGCGTTCCTTGTATTCGGCCTCGCGCGCCGCCAGGGCCTCGGGGTCGCCAGCCTCCTTGCGGAAGATGATCTCGACCGCGCCCTTGGCGCCCATGACTGCGATCTCGGCGGTGGGCCAGGCGTAGTTGACGTCGCCGCGCAGGTGCTTGGAGCTCATGACGTCATAGGCGCCGCCATAGGCCTTGCGCGTGATGACCGTCAGCTTGGGCACCGTGGCCTCGGCATAGGCGAACAGCAGCTTGGCGCCGTGCTTGATCAGGGCGCCATATTCCTGCTTCGTGCCCGGCATGAAGCCCGGCACGTCGACGAACGTCACCAGCGGGATGTGGAAGGCATCGCAGAAGCGCACGAAGCGTGCGGCCTTGCGGCTGCTATCGATATCCAGCACCCCCGCCAGGGTCTGGGGCTGATTGCCGACGATGCCGACCGGCTGGCCGTCCAGACGGCCGAAACCGCAGATGATGTTCTTTGCGAAGTCGGCGCCGATCTCGAAGAAGTCGGCCTCGTCGACCGTCTTCAGGATCAGTTCCTTCATGTCATAGGGCTGGTTCGGATTGGCCGGTACCAGGGTATCCAGCGAGGCCTCGTCGCGATTCGGCTCGTCATAGGTTTCGCGGACTGGCGGCGTCTCGCGGTTCGACAGCGGCAGGAAGCCGATCAGGCGGCGCACCTCCGACAGGGCCTCCAGATCGTTCTCGAAGGCGCCGTCGGCGACCCCCGACTTGCCCGCATGGACGCGGGCGCCGCCCAGGTCTTCGTGGCTGACGACCTCGTTGGTGACGGTCTTCACCACGTCGGGGCCGGTCACATACATGTAGGAGGTGTCCTTCACCATGAAGATGAAGTCGGTGATGGCGGGCGAATAGACGTCGCCCCCCGCGCACGGTCCCATGATGACCGAAATCTGCGGAATGACGCCGGAGGCCAGCGTGTTCTGCAGGAAGATGTCGGCGTAACCGGCCAGCGATTCCACCCCTTCCTGAATGCGCGCGCCGCCCGCGTCGAACAGGCCGATGATCGGCGCGCCCGCCGTCAGGGCCATCTTCTGGATCTTGACGATCTTGGCCGCATGGGCGCCCGACAGCGAGCCGCCGAACACGGTGAAGTCTTTCGAGAAGACATAGACCAGACGGCCGTTGATGGTGCCGCGTCCGGTGACGACGCCGTCGCCGGGGATACGCTGCTCGGCCATGCCGAAGTCGTGGCTGCGGTGCTCCACGAACATGTCGGTCTCTTCGAAGGAACCTTCATCCAGCAGGACGCCGATACGTTCGCGGGCGGTCAGCTTGCCCTTGGCGTGCTGGCTGGCGATACGCTTCTCGCCCCCGCCCAGCTTGGCGGCGGCGCGACGGCGCTCGAGTTCCTCGAGGATGGCCTGGCTCATGGTTGGAGCGACTCCCTGACTTCGTTCAGGGTCCAACAAGCCGCTTCATCGCAGAAAGGCAATCGCAACTTTGCAAAACCTGCGTAAGTGCGTAACCCTGCCAAGGCGGACAGGCGTTTTTGCAAAGTTGCAATGCCCAACAACCATGGCTGAAAAACTCTATCTCGGAACCAAGGTCCGCAAGCTGCGCGAGACACGCGGCTGGACGCTGGAGCAGTGCGCCGGACGGATGGCGCTGTCGCCGTCCTATCTGTCGCAGATCGAGACGAACCAGCGCCCGGCCACGGCCCGGGTGCTGATCGCCCTGACGCGCGCCTTCGACGTGGACGCCAGCCTGTTCGATCTGGACGGCGACGCCCGCCTGATCGCCGACCTGCGCGAGGCGACCACCGACGTCGCGGGCCACGCCGAGGCGCCCACGGCGGGCGAGTTGAAGCAAGCGGCCATGAACGCCCCCCGGCTGGCGCGGCAATTCCTAGCCCTGCACCAGGATTATCGCCGTCTGGACGAGCGGCTGAAGACGCTGAACGAGACGCTAGGCCGCGACGAACACGCCGCCCACGCCGCCCCCGCCCTGCCCTATGAGGCGGTGCGCGACTTCTTCCACTATCGCGACAACTACATCGACGCCCTGGACCGGGCGGCGGAGGATCTGGCCGCGCGGCTGAACCTAGGCGACGGCGTCCACCCAGAGCGTGAGTTGGAGGCCGCCCTCAACGACCTGTGCGGCGTGCGGGTCGCCACGGGACAGGGGCGCGGCGCCATGCGGCGCTTCGATCCCGGCGCGCGCATCCTCTACGTCGACGCCAGCCTGCCCGGCGCGACCCGCGCCTTCCAGATGGCGCATCAGCTGGTTCGCTTGCGGTTCGAGGATCTGATCGAGCACGAACTGGACCGCGCCGCCTTCGACATTCCCGCCGCGCGCGACGTGTGCCGGGTCGGTCTGGCCAACTATGCGGCGGGGGCGCTGCTGCTGCCCTATCGCGCCTTTCTGGAGGCGGCGCGGGAGCTGCGTCACGACGTTGACCGCCTGCGCAACCGTTTCCACGTCAGCTTTGAACAGGCCTGCCACCGGCTATCGACGCTACAGCGGCCCGGCTGGCGCGGTGTGCCCTTCTACTTCGCGCGGGTCGACATGGCCGGGAACATCACCAAGCGGCACAGCGCGACGCGCTTCCAGTTCGCCCGCTTCGGCGGCGCCTGCCCGCTGTGGAACGTCCATGAGGCGTTCAGCGCCCCGGACCGCATTCTGGTCAATCTGTCGGAGATGCCGGACGGCGCCCGCTACGTCTGCATCGCCAAGAGCGTGTCCAAGCCGGGCGGATCGTTCCTGGAGCCGGACCGACGCTATGCGCTGGGACTGGGGTGCGAGATCGAGCATGCGGCGCAGTTGGTCTATGCCGACGGTCTGGACCTGAACGGCCCGCCGACGCGCATGGGGGTGAACTGCCGCATCTGCGAACGGACGGACTGCACCCAGCGGGCGTTCCCGCCGATCGACCGGACGCTGGCCGTGCCGGAGAACGAGCGGGGGGTGATCCCCTATACGCTCACCTAATCCTTCTCCCGATGGGAGAAGGCGCCCCGAAGGGGCGGATGAGGGTTCCCGGCCAAAGTCGGCGCAAGCCGCCGCAAAACGGCTGACTTCGGAACCCTCACCCTTTCGCCTTCGCGGATCGCTACGCTCTCCGAGGCTCAGGCCCTCTCCCATCGGGAGAGGGTCAGGATCAGCCCATCGTCGGGATGACGAAGCTGGAATCCGCGTGCTCCAGATCGCTATCGGGCCAGCGGGCCGTCACGGTCTTGGTCTTGGTCCAGAAGCGGACGCCTTCCATGCCGTGCTGGTTGATGTCGCCGAAGGCCGAACGCTTCCAGCCGCCGAACGAGTGATAAGCCACCGGCACCGGGATCGGCACATTGATGCCGACCATGCCGACGTTGACGCGGGCGGCGAAGTCGCGGGCCGCGCGGCCGTTCTGGGTGAAGATGGCGACGCCGTTGCCGTACTGGTGCTTGCTCGGCAGGCTCAGCGCCTCCTCGAAGCTGGCGGCGCGCATGATCTGCAGCACCGGGCCGAAGATCTCTTCCTTGTAAGATTCCATCTCGGGCTTGACGTGGTCGAACAGCGACGGGCCGATGAAGAAGCCCTTCTCGTGGCCCTGCAGGCTGAACTCGCGGCCGTCGACGACCAGTTCGGCGCCTTCTTCCACGCCCTTGTTGATCCAGCCCAGAACCTTGTCCTTGTGGGTCTGGGTGACGACGGGGCCGTAGTGGGCCTCGGCGTCGGTCGAGACGCCGACGCGCAGGTTCGGGATTTCCGAGACCAGACGCTCGCGCAGTTCATCGGCGGTGCGTTGACCGACCGGCACCACGACCGGCAGGGCCATGCAGCGCTCGCCGGCCGAGCCGTAGGCCGCGCCGGTCAGATCCTTGATGACCTGATCCATGTCGGCGTCGGGCAGGACGATGCCGTGGTTCTTGGCGCCGCCCATGGCCTGAACGCGCTTGCCGTGGGCCGCGCCCTTCTGGAACACATAGTGGGCGATGTCCGACGAGCCGACGAAGCTGACGGCGTGGATCAGCGGGTGTTCGAGGATGGAGTCGACCGCCACCTTGTCGCCGTGGACGACGTTCAGCACGCCCTTGGGCGCGCCCGCCTCCATCATCAGTTCGCCCAGACGCACCGGCAGGGACGGATCACGCTCGGACGGCTTCAGGATGAAGGTGTTGCCCGCAGCGATGGCCACGCCGAACATCCACATCGGGATCATGCCCGGGAAGTTGAACGGAGTGATGCCCGCCACCACGCCCAGCGGCTGGCGCATGGAATAGACGTCGATGCCCGGACCGGCGCCATAGGTGTATTCGCCCTTCGAGGCGTGCGGGATGCCGCAGGCGAACTCGATCACTTCCAGGCCGCGCTGGATGTCGCCCCTGGAGTCGGCGATGACCTTGCCGTGCTCGCTGGACAGCAGTTCAGCCAGTTCGTTCATGTTCGCCTCGACCAGGCGCTTGAACTCGAACATGACGCGGGCGCGGCGCTGCGGGTTGGTCGAGGACCAGCCTTCGAAGGCGGCCTGCGCCGACTGGACCGCGCGATCCAGTTCCGACGGCGTCGCCAGTTGGACGCGGGCCTGAACCTCGCCGGTGTTGGGGTTGAAGACGTCGCCGAAGCGGCCCGACGCCCCATCAAAAGCCGCACCGTCGATGAAGTGGCGAATATCGCGCATTGAACGTCTCTCCCGATGATTATGGTTCTTCGTGAGCCTGCCCTAGCAGAGCGGGCCGGTCAGGCCCATTGCAATCTTGCAGGTGATGATGTGCATATCTGCATATGTTCGACTGGGATGATCTGAGGGTGTTTCTGGCCGCCGCGCGCGCCGGGTCGCTGGCCACGGCGGCGCAGCGGCTGGGCGTCGATGCGGCCACGGTCGGACGGCGCGTGGCGCGGCTGGAGACGGCGCTGAAGTCCACCCTGCTGGTGCGCTCGGCCGCCGGGCTGCACCTGACGGCCACCGGCGCGCAGTTGCTGGAACGGGCGCTGGACGCCGAAAGCGCGATGGAGGCCGCCGGACGCGTCACACAGCCCGACCTGATCGCGGGCGCCGTGCGGATCAGCGCCTCGGAAGGCTTCGGCGGGGCGGTGCTGGCCCCCGCCCTGCCCGGCCTGCTGGCGGCGCATCCAGGTCTGAACGTCGAACTGGCGGCCAGCTCCGGCTTCCTGTCGCCCAGCCGCCGCGAGGTGGACATGGCCATCACCCTCAGCCCCGCCGACAGCCCGCGTCTGATCGTCGAGCCGCTGACCACCTATCAGCTGGCGCTCTACGCCGCGCCGGAATACCTGGAACGCCACGGCGCGCCCGACACCATCGACGACCTGAACCGCGTCGACATGGTCGGATACGTCGACGACCTGATCTATGCGCCCGAGTTGCATTATCTGGACGAGATCCGCCCGCACCTGCGTCCGCGCCTGGCTTCATCCTCCATCCGCGCCCAACGGGACATGGTGGCGGCGGGCGGCGGCATCGGCGTCCTGCCCTGCTTTCTGGCGGAGGGGCTGACGCGCGTTCTGGCGGACTCCGTGCTGATCGAGCGGCGCTTCTGGCTCAGCACCCACCGCGAGGTCCACGGCACGGCGCGGCTGAAAACGGTCCGGCGCTGGATCAAGGCCCTGTGTCAGGATCAGGTCCGCCGCCTCGCCCCCTTGCCCGCGACCGCGCCGAGACGCGCCGAGGGGTGACTATATTTTACATTTTACATTGCTCTAAAGCCGAGCATCCGGGGCTATGACTCCAGCGTTCTCCTCGGAGCTGCGTAACCAGTATGAAGATCGCGATATTAGATGACGATCCCGTCCAGTTGGAGTTCGTCTCCGAGGTCGTCCAGGACGCCGGGTATCGCGCCACGCTGTTTTCGCGCGGTCAGGCGCTGATCTCCGCCCTGCGCAAGGACACCTTCGACATGCTGATCGTCGACTGGAATCTGCCGGACCGTTCGGGCCTGGAGGTGCTGGCCTGGGCGCGCACCAATCTGAAGCCCGCCCCGCCCATGCTGCTGGTCACCAGCCGCGCCGAGGATGAAGACGTGGTCGCAGGCCTGGACGCCGGGGCAGACGACTACCTGCCCAAGCCCCTGTCCAAGCCCGTGCTGGCGGCGCGGATCAACGCCCTGATCCGTCGCGCCTACGCCCAACCGACGACGCCGGGCGTCGAGGTCTATGACGGCCTGTCCTTCAACGAGTCCGCCGCGTCCGTGACCCGCGACGGCCAGCCTGTCGCCCTGACGGCCAAGGAATACGCCCTGGCGCTGCTGCTGTTCCGCAACCTGCACCGGGCGCTGTCGCGGACCTATATTCTGGAGACGGTCTGGGGCAATGAGCCGGACCTGAACAGCCGTTCGCTGGACATGCACATCTCGCGCATCCGCAACAAGCTGGAGTTGCGACCCGAGCGAGGCTTCCGCCTGACCCCCATTTACAGCTACGGATACCGCCTTGAGCGCGTCGCGGGGGACGAACCCGGCCAGGACGCCTGAATAAGGACGCAGGTGGCGGAATGAAGACGGATTGGTCTGCGGCTCTGGCGGTTGCGGCGATGCTGGCCGCAGGAAGCGCCGCCGCACAGACTTCGGCCGCCCCGCCTGCGCCCCGGACGGCGTCTTCCGCCGCCGTCGAGACCCTCGACTATGTGGTCCGCCCCGGCGACACCCTGATCGACCTGGCGACCGCCTATATGAACCGGCCGCTCGACTATCGCCGGGTCCAGCGCGAGAATCGGGTCGCCAATCCGCGCCGCCTGACCATCGGCCGCACGCTGGCCCTGCCGGTCGATCTGCTGCGCGCCGACCCGGACGAGGCGCGCATCGCCGGCTTCCGCGGCGCCGCGACCCTGAACCAGGACGGCCGCTCCGCCGCCCCCGCGCCCGGCCAGACCGTGCGCGAAGGCGCCGTTCTCAGCACCGGCGCCAACGCCTTCGTCCGCCTGGCCCTGTCCGACGGCAGCCATGTGGTCGTGCCCTCCAACAGCCGCGTGCGGGTCAGCCGCCTGCGCCGCTACGCCATCAACGGCGCCGTCGATCACGCCCTGACGGTCGAGGCGGGCCGCGCCGAGTCGCGCGTCACGCCCCGGCGCCGCCCCGGCGGCTTCGCCATCCGCACCCCGGTCTCGGTCTCGGCCGTGCGCGGCACCGACTTCCGCGTCTCCTTCGACGATGACGCCGACCGCTCGAGCACCGAGGTTCTGGAAGGCGCCGTCGCCATCGCCTCGGGCGACGCCAAAGCCCTGGCCGGCGCCGATCAGGGCGTCAGCGCCGCCGCCGGCGCGGTGCGCCTGCTTCCTCTTCTGCCAGCGCCCGCCCTGGTTCGCCCCGACGCGCCGCAGACCCAGGCCCAGGTCGCCTTCGACATCCAGCCTCTGCCCGGCGCCGAACGCTATCGCGGCCGCGTCGCCCAGGACGCCGGCATGATCGAGGCCTTCGCCGAGGCCGACAGCGCGCCCGGCGGCCCCCTGGTCTTCGGCGAGATGGAGGAAGGCGCCTTCTTCCTGCGTCTAACCGCCCTGTCGCCCGAGGGGCTGGAGGGCAAGCCCACCACCTACAGCTTCATCCGCGCCCGCAACGGCGTCGGCGGTCTGGCCTCGGCCCTGGACCAGCGCGACCGCCGCCGCTTCTACCGCTTCCGCTGGGAGGCCGAGGGCGTCGGCGCGGCGACCTTCCGCTTCCAGCTGTGGCGCGAGGCCGAGGACGGAACGGTCGACGGCCCCCTGCTGGTCGACCAGCCTGGCCTGACCGACGAGGCCTTCACCCTCAGCGACCTGCCGCCGGGCGTCTACAGCTGGCGGGTGCAGGGCGCGCGCCATCGCTTCGGCCGCCTGCTGGAAGCCTGGTCCGAGCCGCAACAGCTCCGCATCGGACGATAGCGCCGTGCCCGCGCCCGCAGGGCCGAAAGGCGGCTGGAGAGGCTGGCTCGGCGCCCGCCTGACCGGCCGTCGCGCCCTGGTCGAATGGGGGCTGGTGGCGACGCTGTCCGCCCTGCTGGTCGGCTGGATGGCGCTGACGCCCGCCGCCGACGGCGCCGACCACCTGATCTATGACGCCCTGATGCGGGCTGAGGCGGGACCGGCCGACGAAGATATCGTCATTATCGCCATCGACGACCGCAGCCTGGAAGCCCTAGGCCAATGGCCCTGGCCGCGCGACCTGCACGCCCGGCTGATCGACCGCCTGACCCAGGCGGGCGCGGGGCCTGTCGCCTACGACGTCCTGTTCACCGAAGCCTCTCCGCAGGACGACGCCCTTGCCGCCGCCCTGGCCCGCAACGGCCAGGTCCGCCTGCCCGTGGTGCTGGACGCCCCCGGCCTGAACGGCGCCGCCTATCGCGAAGACGCCCCCGCGCCCGGCCTGACCGAGGCGGCGGCGGGCCTGGGCCACGTCAACCTGACGGTCGACGACGACGGAGCCGTGCGCCGCCTGCCCCTCTATCTTCAGGCGGGCGAGCGGACCTGGCCGCATCTGATCGTCCCCCTGGCCGCCGCCAAGGGCGCCGTTCCCGCGCCGCCCGCGCCACATGACAGCGGCGACCTATTCGCCGCCTCGCCGGAAGCCCTGATCTATCGCGGCCCGCCCGGCGCCTTCCGCACCCTGTCCTTCGCCGACGTGCTAAGCGACGAGACGCCCGCCGCCTTCCTGAAGGACAGGCTGGTGCTGGTCGGAGCGACGGCGCCGGGCCTGGGCGACCGCTACGCCACCCCGGCCACGCCGCACGGCGAACTGCGTCCCGGCGTCGAGGTGCAGGCCGCCCTGCTCCAGACCCTGATCGAGGGCGGCGGACCGCGCAGCCTGTCGCCCGCCTGGGTGCTGATCCTGTCCCTGCTGCCGCTCGGCCTGCTGGTCGCCGGCTTCCTGGTGCTGCGCCCGGCCGCCAACATGGCCCTGGGCGCCGGGCTGATCGTCGTGACGTTGATCGCGGCCGCGACCGCCTTCCTGGCGGGCGGCCTGTGGTTCCCGCCCTCGGCCGCCGTGGCTGGCTTGGCCCTGGCCTATCCCCTGTGGAGTTGGCGTCGCCTGGCCGCCGCCTCGGCCTATATGCAGAGCGAGGTCGAGGCCTTCGAGCGCGACGGCGTGCGCCTGATCGGTCGCGCCCAGGGCGGCGACGTGGTGGCCCGGCAGGTGGACGCCCTACGCGCCGCCGTACGTCAGGTGCGCGATCTGGAGCGCTTCATCTCCGACGCCCTGCGAAGCCTGCCCGACGCCACGGTCGTCGCCGACCCTCACGCCCGCATCATCCTGTCCAACGACCGGGCCGAGGCCCTGTTCGGCGACCGACTGAGGGACGACGCCGACCTGCCCCTGCTGTTCCAGTCCCTGGGCGAACCGGCCTGGCGCCGCTTCCTCGATCCCGAGGGCGATCCCGGCGACATCACCACGCCCGACGGCCGCATCCTGAAGGCCGCCGCCGCCCTGCTGACCGACGCCGAAGGCCATCCGGTCGGCCATATCGTGCGCTTCGCCGACATGACCCGCTTCCGCGCCGCCGAGCGCCAGCGCGCCGAAGCCCTGCAACTGCTCAGCCACGACATGCGCGCGCCCCAGGTGTCGATCCTGACCCTGCTGGACGGCCCCGCGCCGCGGCTGGACCCCATGGTCGAGCGCCGCATCGCCGACTACGCCCGCCAGACCCTCGACCTCGCCGAAGGCTATGTCCAACTGGCCCGCGCCGAGAGCCAACCCTATCGCTCAGAGCTGCTGGACCTGGGCCAGATCGCCATGGACGCCGCCGACATCCTGTGGCCCCAGGCGTCGAAGAAGGGCGTTCGCATCCTGACGCCAGACGGCGACGAAGAGTTCCTGGTCCAGGGCGACCCCGCCCTGTTGCGCCGCCTGACCACCAACCTTCTCGACAACGCCCTGAAATACGGCCCGGCGGGCGGCGTCATCCAGGTCAGCCTGACCGGGGCAGAGGAAGACGGCCGCCCGGTCTGCGTCCTCAGCGTCAGCGATCAGGGACCGGGCCTGTCTGAAGAGGCCGCGCGTCGCCTGTTCCAGGCCTTCGGACACGGCGGCGCCGATCATCGCGGGGCGGGTCTGGGCCTCGCCTTCGTCCGCACCGTCGCCGAACGCCACGGCGGAACCATCCGCCACCAGCCCGGCTCGCCCGGCGCGACCTTCGTCCTGACCCTGCCCAGGATCACGGAAGAGGAATGAAGCTGCAGGCGGTCGGCCCTAGTCCGTCGCGTCCAACTGCGCCACCGCCGCCTCGGCCAGCAGGCCCGGCGCGGTTTCGGCCTGACGCCGTCCCAGGATCGCCACCGCCGAGGCGCGATAGGCCCCCGCCTCATTCCCCGGCCCGGTCAGGATCAACGTCAGGCTGTGCGTCTGGCGGCCCTGGCTCCACCATTGCGGCAGGCGCGGCGCGTCGGTCCACTCGCCCTGGCGCGCATCGACGTCGGTGAAGACGCCGGTCTTCTGCGGCCGCACCGCATAGGCCGTCTCGACGCGCCAGGCGGCCTTGTCATCCACCTCGCGCCAACCGCGCGCAGTCAGCGCCCGACGCACGGCTTCGGTCGCCGCACGGTCGGCCTCGGTCGGCTCTTCGGTCTCCAGCAGGCGATAGGCGGTCACGTTCGCGGGTACGGCCGCAGACACCTGCGTCTCGACGCGCGGCGCAGAAGCGCAGCCCGCCAGGACGGCCGCGCTGACCAGGGGAAGAGCCAGACGAGTGATCATGGCTGCGATACCTGCCCCGCCGCGCCCTCCAAGTCCACAACGGACGATTCCAACGGGGCCGAAAAGCGCGCCGGCCTAACCCCCGGACGCCAGCGCGCCCGTCACGCCCAGCGTCCCATCCGGGCTCTCGACCACGCCCAGCTCCTCGATGCGCGCCCCGCCCTGCTCCAGCGCCGCCAGCCAGCCGAAGGCCTGGGCCGTGGTCACACGATCCAGCCGAAAGCCCAGCCGCCCGCCCTCGGACATGCCCAGCGTCGGCTGCACCCCCGCCGCCGTCGCGGTGGAGGCGATCAGAGCCTGCAGATCGACCGCCTCAGCCGGTCGCGCGCCGCGCTGGATCACGGCCGTCTCGACCTGCGCCAGTCGCCGCTCGGCGGCGACGCGGGCGCGCGCCTGATCGGCCTGCCAGCCGTCCAGCGGCCGCACCACACCCAGCCAGCCGACGACGCCCAGCACCAGCGCCCCCATGACCGCCAGCATTCGCCGCTCGCGCAGCGACCGGCCGTCCCACCAGGCGGCGACGGAAGAGAACAGGGCCTTCATCGGGCGCCTCCGATCGTGAGCGTGCTGACCATGCGCCCGCCTTCCTCGGCCGAGGTTTCATCGACCACCGCCAGACCGGCCTCGGCCAGATCGGCGCGCACGGCGTCCAGATCATTGAACGTCGGATGGGCCAGAGTGACGCGCAGCCCATCGCCGCCCAGGGTCGCGTCGTCCAGTTCGGCGCCCGGCACGCGCTCGACGGCGGCGAAGACGGCGGCCATCGCCCGCGCGGTCCCGCCCGGCGGCGGCCCGGCGTCGAGGCGGCGCAGAGCCTCCGCCGCCGGATCGTCCGCCGTCGCCAGCTCAGGATAGAGCTTCACCGCCCCCGCCCGAGCGCCCGCCTCGGCGCGATCGGCCGCCGCGCGGTCGCGCAACCCTTCGGCCGCCATCAGGATCAGGGGCGAGACCAACAGCGCCGCCGCCAGACCCGCCGCTAGCCGCCAACCCTTGGCCGCCTGCCCTCGCTCACGCCGGTCGTGGACCTGCAACAGATCGACCGGCGCCGCCATCGCCCCCGCCGCCAGGGCCGTGTCCAAAGTCTCGCCTTCCAGCCAGGTCAAAGAACGCCCGGCCGCAACCGCCTCCGCCAGATCCGGCTGAACCGTCACGGCGAACGCCGGGCCGCGCAGCGCCACGTCAGCCCCCACCTGTGCGGCGCTCAGCGTCTCCGCCTCCAGCGGCGCGGGCAGGCACAGATTGTCCGGCACGACGGCCTCGGGCCTGATGTCGAACGTCTCCATCCAGCGCAGCCAGGCCTGCAACAGCTTGGCCGAAACCGCCGCCGTCAATCGCGGCCCGCCGTCGACCGGCGCAACGCCCAGAGCCACGTCCAGCCCCTCGACCTCGCCCGCCGCCTGATCGCGCAAGGCCCAGCGCGCGGCGGCGCGGGCCTGCGCCATATTGCCCGGCGGCAGGTCCAGCCAGCGCGTCATGACGTCGGCGCCCGGCGCCACGGCGATGGTGCGCATCGACGGCGGCGCTTCGGCCTGATGCGGGTCCAACTCGCCGCGTCCGACGACACAGCCCTCGCGATCGACCAGCAGGAAACGCGCCGCCAGGGTCGCGTGGGTCGGGATGAACAGGATGCGGGCGTGGCTCATTCTTCCATGCTCATTCTTCAGGCGTCCAGCGACGGATGACGGTGCGCGCCGCGCCGTCGGGCGCGACGTGGATCAGGGCGGTGCGGACGGCGCGGGCGTCGCCGTGTTCGATCTCGACCCGCAGGTCGAAATAACGGGTGGCCAGGGTGATCTGGCCCTTGGCCTCTTCGTCGACGACCACGCCGGACAGGGCGGGTTGAGCCCAGAAGGCGTCGGGGCTGCTCCAGCCGGTCGCCGGGCGCGCGGCGATGGCCGCCTTGGCCGTGTTCAGCCCCACCACGCCCCGGCTGATCGCGACCAGCAGCACAGCGTCCTGCGGCTCCAGCGTATTCACATTCAGGGGCGACAGCCGCGCCTCGGGCAAGGCGCACAGATAGGGCCTCAGACGGCGATAGAGGGCTTCGTCCACTCCCGAGACCGCGCGCAACTCGCTGACCTCGGCCAGCATGACCCCGCCGGTGCGATAGGGCGTCGGGCGGCTGGCGTAGGCGGCGTCCTCCGCCCCCTGCGGCGAAACCTCGTCGTCGCCGTCCATCCAGTCGGTCAGGGCCGCCGCGACCGCTGCCATCCGCCCACGCGGCACGCCCAGCGCGGCGCCGAGCGCGATAAACTGCGCCGCTCCTTCGGGCCGCGCCATCAGATCCTCGCCCTGCCCCAGCACCAGACTGTTCAGGTTGAAGCAGGACTGGCCGTCGCGGATCACCGCCCGCCCCTCGCCCTCTTCCAGCGGCAGGGCGAAGACGCGGCCGTTCCACTGCGGCTGAAGCGGCGTGCGCGCAGGATCGGCGCGGACCAGATCGGACAGCCGCCGCCGCGCCAGCGCCTCGCCCCCCGCCGCAAAGCCTTGCGCCTGCGCCTGGCGTTCGGCGTTGGTGGTGCGACGCACCGAAAAGCGCACATCGTCCAGCAGCACCACGCACAGCGCCGCCATCACCGCCACCAGCAGCAGGACGGTCAGCAGGGCCATGCCCCGACGATCGCGCGCGCCGGGCTTCATGCGGCCGCGACCAGAAACAGCTGCTCGACCGGGCCGAAACCGTCCAGCGTCAGCGTCACCCGCACGGCATCCGGCAGGGGCCGGTCGCTGCTGGCGGAAAAGGCGGGCGCCTCGGACCCGTTCTGAATGAAGGCGACGCGGGCGTCCTTCACCCCGCGATACAGCACCTGCGGCGGCCCGGCCCGCGCGCCATCCAGATAGGGCGCCACGCGGCGCTCCAGCCGATCCTCGACCAGCCGGTATTCGACCCGCTGGATCGAGGCGCGCGGCGCGCCGTCCGGATTGCTCCAGCCGCTGCGGGCCAGCACCAGCAGCGGATCGCCCGGCGACTGCGGCCCCATGATCGCCTGCGGCGCCGGCCGCCCCGTCGGCCCGCGCACCCGCCGCCCCGTCGCTTGCGCCAGATCGGCGCGCAGCAGCGCGCGCGTGCGTTGCAGCGCCGCCACCCGGTCAGCGTTGGCCTTCACCGCAAACCGATTGTCGATCGACTGTCCCAGCACCAGCGCGCCCGCCCCCGCCAGCAGGGCGAAGACCAGCAGGGCGATCATCACCTCGACGAGAGTGAACCCGGCTCTTTTTCTTCCGCTATCGCTCGCCGCGCGGCGGCTCGCCGCTTGAGCGTGTTGGCGCCACGCCTTCATGCGCCCGCCGCCCGGAACAGCACGCGCTCGGCGGCCTGTTCCTCATCGGCGAAGACGCGCACGTCGATGCGGCCGACGCCGGGCATGTCGGTCGCGCTGACCACCCGCACCCAACGCCATTCGCGCCCGCCCAGCGACTCTTGCCCCGACGTGCTGCCGCTGGGCAGGTCGCGCGCGATCATCGCCTCGGCGGCCACATTGTCAGCGACGACGCCGCCCAGCGTCCGCGTCTCGACCCGCGCCGCCGAGCGGGTGCTCTCGCCCGACAGGTTCAACAGCGCCATCGCCGCCAGACCGAATACGGCCAGAGCGACAAGGCATTCGATCAAGGTGAAGCCGACCCTCAAAGCCCTCCCCCTCGATGGGGGAGGGTTGGGTGGGGGTGAAGGCAGGGCTTTGGAAGTCGAGGCGCGGAGACGTCTCCGCGTCTCCTGCCCCCTTCCCCTCAAGGTCGCGTCCACACCCCCATCCCCGCCCCTTCCCCCATCGAGGGGGAAGGGAGAAACTGCTCTATTCATGGATCGTCACCTCGCCCGCCCCGTCGATGGCGACGGTGACGGCCTGACCCTCGCGTTCCAGCCGCACGCTGGCGGCCTCGGTGCCGCCGGTGGGGTCGAACACGGCGCGCGCAGGCGCGGCGACGGCGGCGCCCTCGCCCCATGCCTTGGGCGCCAGCACGCCGGTCAAAGGCGTCCAGACGTCGCCGTCGAAGCTCTCGAAACCATAGCCTGCCGCGTCGGCGCGAAGGGCCACAGGACGATTGGTCATCACCGCCTCCTCGCGAGCCAGCGTCAGGCGCGCGGCGAACCGTTCGGCCTCAACCGCCAACGTCGGACGCGGGTCCGGCATGGACAGCAGCACCGCCCCCGCCGCCACGCCGATGATGGCGATGACCACCATTAACTCGACAAGGGTGAAGCCCATTCTTGGTGCGCTACCGCGCGCGCCTCGGGCGCGCACTGCTTGAGCCCGGTCAGCCCTGCCAGTTGCCGATGTCGGCGTCATTCCCCTCGCCCCCTTCCTGGCCGTCGGCGCCGAAGGACCAGATGTCGAACTGGCCGCCATGGGCGCTGCGACGACGATACTGATAGGGATTGCCCCACGGGTCTTCCGGCAGGCGGCGGACATAGCCGCCCTGGCGATAGCGTTCCGGCCGCGCCAGATCGGCGGGCGGCGCCGTCAGCGCCTTCAGACCCTGCTGGTCCGTCGGGAAGGTCAGGTTGTCGAGGCGATAGGTCTCTACCGCCTGCTCCAGCACCGAGATGTCGGCCCGCGCCTTGCCGACCATGGCCTTGTCCTGACTGGGCAGGACATTGATCGCCACCACCGTCGCCAGAAGCCCGATAATGACGATCACGACCATCAGTTCGACAAGGGTGAAACCCTGACGTTTCTGACGTTTCTGACGTTTATCCTGAGTATCTTCGCTGCGCATGGAAGGTCTCCTCACCCCAAAGCCAGGGTGTTGATCTGAAGGATGGGGAGCAGGATCGACAGCACGATCACGGCGACGATCCCGCCCATGACCACGATGATCGCCGGCTCCAGCAGGCTGAGCATCACGGCGGTGAAGTTGGAGAATTCGCGCTCCAGATAGTCGGCCGCGCGCTCCAGCATGGGCTCCAGCCGACCGCTGCTTTCGCCCGACGCGGTCATGTAGACAAGAATGGGCGGGAACACCTCAGCGCGGCGCATGGCGGCCGACAGCCCCCCGCCCTCGCGCACGGCCTCGGCCATCTGTTCGGTGGCGCGACGCAGGGCGCGATTGGAGACGGTGCGGGCTGTGATGGTCAGCCCCTCCAGCACCGGCAGGCCCGCCGCGATCATGGTCGACAGGGTGCGGGCCATGCGCGCCCCGTGCAGGTCGCGCGTCAGCCGCCCGACCAGAGGCAGCCTCAGCACCCAGGCGTCCAGCCTCAGCCGCACCGCCTCGCGCCGCCGCGCGATCAGCCCCGCCGCGACCACGGCGGCGAGGATCAGCGCCATCAGCCAGCCCCAGTCGCGCATCAGGTCCGACAGGCCGATCACCAGCCGCGTCAGCAGCGGCAGGGTCTGGCCCATGCTGTCGAACTGATCGACCACCTTGGGCACGATATAGGTCATCATGGCGACGATGACGCCCAGCGCCACCACCGCCAGCACGCACGGATAGACCAGCGCCGTCAGCACCTTGCCGCGCACCACCTCGTCCCTCTCCAGCCCGTCGGCCAGGCGTTCGAGAATGGGCTGCAGCGCGCCCGACTGCTCGCCCGCCGCCGTCATGGCGCGATACAGCGGCGGAAAGGCTGCGCCCTGCTGGCCCATGGCGTCGGACAGGCGCCGCCCCTCGATCACCCCGGCGTGGACGCCTTCCAGCACCCGGCGCACGTTGGGCCGGTCCGCCTGAAGCATCAGGTTGCGCAGCGCCTCCTCCAGCGGAGAGACGGAGATCAAAGTCGCCAACTGCCGCGTCGTCAGCGCCAGCGCCTTGGGCGACAGCCGCCCGGCTTTACCGGCCTTCGCCGACGTCGCGACCACGCCAGAGCGACCGGGCGAAAGCTGCAACGGCGCCAACTGACGCTTCGCCAGCGCCTTGCGCGCGGCGGCCTCGTCGACGGCGCTCAGCGAGCCCCTGACCGTCCGCCCGGCCGCATCGGCGGCGATGTAGTCGAAGGCCGCCATCAAGCCGCGACCTCTTCGGCGGCGGTTTCCTGACGCGCGACGCGCAGCGCCTCCTCGACCGAGGTGACGCCTTCCAGCACCAGCGCCCGCGCCCGGTCGGCCAGCGTCCCGCCGCGCGCGAAGGCGGCGTCGAACACCGCATCCTCGTCCGCGCCCGAGGCGATCAGGCGTCGCACCTTCTCGTCCACCGTCAGCGTCTCATAGAGGCCGATGCGCCCGACATAGCCGGTCGAGCCGCAGCCCGCGCAACCGTGCGGCCGCCAGACGCGCACGCCTTCTTCGGCACCGATCAGCCGCGCCGTCGCCCTGTCCGCCGTCTCCTCGATCCGGCAGTGTGGGCACAGGCGCCGCACCAGCCGCTGCGCCACCACCAGCCGCAGAGTCGAGGCCAGCAGGAAGGGCTCGACCCCCATGTCGCGCAGCCGCGTCACAGCTCCGGCCGCGTCATTGGTGTGAACCGTCGACAGCACCAGATGGCCGGTCAGCGACGCCTGAACGGCGATGGCCGCCGTCTCCGTGTCGCGAATCTCGCCGACCATGACCACGTCCGGGTCTTGCCGCAGGATGGCGCGCAGACCGGCGGCGAAGGTCATGCCGACCTTGGGGTTCACCTGCGTCTGGCCCACGCCCTCAATGGCGTATTCGACTGGATCTTCCACCGTCAGGATGTTGCGCGATCCGTCATTCAGCAGCGCCAGCCCGGCATAGAGGCTGGTCGTCTTGCCCGAACCGGTCGGCCCGGTGACCAGGATGATGCCATTCGGCTCGGCCAGCGCATGGCGGAAGGCCTCCAGCGCCACCGGGTCCATGCCCAGCCGGTCCAGCGTCAGCCCGGCCTGATCCTTGTCCAGAATCCGCAGCACCACCCGCTCGCCCGCCCGCGACGGCAGGGTCGAGACGCGCACGTCCAGCGACTTGCCGCCCAGCGTCAGGGGGATGCGCCCGTCCTGGGGCTTGCGCTTCTCGGCGATGTCGAGCCGCGCCATGACCTTGATGCGCGACACCAGCAGCGGCGCCACGCGCGGGTTCAGGCTCAACGCCTCGCGCAGCACCCCGTCCACCCGCATCCGCACCAGCAGCCGCGTCTCATAGCTTTCCAGATGCACGTCCGAGGCGCCGATGCGGGCGGCCTCGGCGATGACGCCGTTGATCAGGCGGATGACCGGCGCATCGTCCGTAGCGTCCAGCAGGTCCGCCGCCGCCGGAATATCGTCCACCAGACTGTCCAGCCCCACCGGCAGGGACAGGTCGTCGCCGTCGGCGGCCGTCAGTTGCTCGCCCGCATAGACCTCTGACAGCTTGCGATCGAAGGCGGCGGCGCTCAGCGGCGTCGCCTCCAGCGGACGGCCCAGCGCGCGGCGCGCCTCGACCAGGGCCAGAGGATCGGCCCCCTCGCGCACCCCCACCGCCATCACCTCGCCCGCCGCCAGCAGCAGGACGCCGTGGGTCTTGGCGAAGCCGTAGGGCAGACGCGGATCGACGACGGTGATCACCGGGCGGCTCCCGATACCGGCGGCAACGGCTGGGCCGAAACGGGCGCCACGGGGGCGATGACCAGCGGTTCGCCTGCTGCGGGGGCCGCAGGCGGCTGGGCCTGCATATAGTCGCGCAGCAGGGCGTCCAGGCTAGGCTCGCGATCCGGTTGAACCCGCTGCTGCTCGCCGCGCATATAGCCCCAGCGATCCGCCGCCAGCCCCTGCGCATCCGCCGTGGTGCGCAGGATGGTCGGGCGCAGGAAGACCATCAGATTGGTCCGTCCCCGCTCGCGGCTGGTCGAGCGGAACAGCACGCCGACGCCTGGAATGTCGCCCAGGCCGGGCACCTTGCTGGTCTCCAGCCGGTCGTTCTGATCCAGCAGGCCGCCCGCCACGGCGATGTCGCCGTCGTCGACCACCAGCGTCGTCTCCAGCTCACGCTTGTCCAGGATCAGGTCATTGGCGCCGCTGGTCAGCAGGCCGTTGATGCTCGACACCTCCTGCCGCAGGGTCAGGGTGATGGAGCCGCCGGCGTTGATCTGGGGCCGCACCGTCAGGCGCACCCCGATGTCCTTGCGCTCGGTCGTGGTGAAGGGATTGGAGTTGCCGTCCAGAATGGTCTGGCCGGTTGTGATCGGCACCTCCTGCCCGACCAGGAAAGTCGCCTCTTCATTGTCCAGCGTCATGATCGACGGGGTCTGCAACAGGTTGGAGCCCGCGTCCGTCTTGGCCGCATTGATGATGAAGCCGAACAGGCCGTCGCCCCATTTGCCGCCCGCCCCGCCGACGAAGCCGTTGGCGCCCAGCAGGCTGTTCAGAGCCAGGTTCTGCAGCCGTTCGCGCAGGGGATCGTCCTTGTCGAGCTGACCCGCCGCCGCCCCGCCCGCGATGGGAACCAGCGGCGCCGCGCGGTCGGAATAGTTGGTCAGGCCAACGCCCTGCTCGCCCGCCATCAGCCACTGGACGCCCAGATCGCGCACGGCCTTGTCGCTCAGCTCGACGACGATGGCCTCAATCAGCACCTGCTGACGGCGCACGTCCAACTGGCGGATCACCTCGGTCAGGGTGCGCTGCAGGTCCGCCGGGCCGGAGATGACCAGGGCGTTGGCGCCGGGGAAACGGGCGATAGTGGCGCGCTGGCCGGTCGCGGTCACGGTGGTCGATCCGATCGGCCCGCTGTCGGCCTCGCCCGTCGTGGTCAGCCCGCCCTGCCCCATCCCGCTGGTCGTCTGGTTCGCCCCGGCGCGGGCCGTGCGCAGGCGTGGGGATGAGGTCGCCGCAGCATCCGCAGGCTGGCCGACGATCTGTTGCAGGACGGGCAGCAACTGCTCGGCGTCGGCGTGCTCCAGAAAGACGACGTTGACGTCCTGACTGGCTCGCGCCCGGCCGTCCAGATCGGCGATCAGGCCGCGCACCCGCGACAACGCCTGGCCATCCCCGCGCAGCACCAGGGCGTTGGAGCTTTCGACCGGGGTGATCGTCACCAGGCCGGGCCCGCCGGGGCCGCCCGTCACCTGTTGCAGCACGCCCGCGATCTCGCGCGCCGAGGCGTTCTCCAGCGCCACCACCTCATAGGCCGAACGGTCCACGTCGATGCGGCCGACCAGCGCCCGGATACGCGCCAGATTGTCGGCGAAGTCGGCCACCACCACGCTGTTGGCGCCGGGATTAGCCAGCACCTGCCCCTGCGCCCCGACCAGAGGCCGGATCGTCTCGGCGGCCGAGGCGGCGTCGATGTGGCGAAGGGTGAAGACCTCGGTCGAGAACCGCTCGGCGCCGACCGTGGCCGGGCCCTGCGCCGCGCCCTGCGCCGGGCTGATGCGATAGGCGCCGGACGACGTCGGCGTCACCACCAGGCCGTTGGCCCGCAGCGTCGACAGGAAGACCTCGAACAGCTGGGCGCGGGTCAGGGGACGCGGGCTGGACACCGTCACCGTGCCCGTCACCGCCGGATCGACGATGAAGGTGCGCCCCGTCGTGCGCGCCACATCCTGCACGAAGGCGCGGATGTCGGCGTTCTGGACGTTCAGCGTCTGACGCGCCTCCTGGGCCATCACCGGCGCGGCGGCCAGCGGCTGGACCGCCAGGACAGCGGCCAGAACGCCGGTGAGCAGAGAGCGACTGCGAGCCTTCATGGGCGCGTCCTTACGGTGGTGGAGCGGACCTGACCGTCGCGCTCGAACTGGATCTGGGCCGAGGGAGCGTCGGCCAGTTGCCCGCGCATTGCGGCGACCGCCTGCGGGCTGTTCAGGGCCGTGCCGTTGACCGACAGAATGACGTCGCCTGAGCGAAGGCCTGCGTTGCGCAGCTCGCCCCCGTCGCCCGAGGCGGAAACGGTCAGGCCGTTGATTCCCAGGCCCTGAAGGCGCGGCCGCAGACCCGCCTGGGCGATCAGACGTTGAGGATCGACCACCGCGCCTTCAGCCGAAGCGGGTTCGGGCGCAGTCACGGCGGGTTGCGCCGCCGCTACAGGCGCAACGGGCGCGACGCCCGAGGCCATGTCGGGAAAGTCGAGACGGAAAGGCGCGCCGCCGCGCGACAGCATGACGTGGTCGGGGGCGACGGCGCTCAGGGTCAGCCCCGGCTCCACCTCCTCGCCCGCACCGACCGAAACCTGGCGTCCGTCCGCCAGGCCGATGATGGCCGAGCCGCCGCCCGCGCCGTCCGCGCGCACGCCGAACAGGCTCAGACCGCCGCCGTCCGACGGCTCCGCCTCGGCCCCGCCCCCGCCGTTACGGAAGAAGGCGTCGAAGCGCGACAGCACGCCCAGATCGACCGCCGGCAGAGGCCGCGCCTGCGTTGCTTGCGGCGTCGGAGCCGCGAACAGCCAGACCAGCCGCCCGGCCTGCACCAGAAGAAGCAGGATCAACGCCGCCTCGACCACGCGCCGCAACGGCGGACGACGAAGGGACAGGCTCTCCTTGCCCCACGAAACGGCGCTCAGTTTGCGAAGGCCAGCGAGCAAGGAAGACATCCCCCACGGCCTCTCGCGGCCGCAACGACTCCCTAGGCGGATGCTCCGTACCCGGCTCGCTCCGAACCATGACAGCGCCGAGAAGTTGTCACGACAGATGCGGCGGGTTCGGATCGAATGATGCGAAACATTCACGCTCTCCCGATGGGAGAGGGATAAAAAAAGCCGGGAGGCCGCTAGACCTCCCGGCTCAAATGTCAGGGCGCGGTATGCGCTTAGAAGCGCGCCGTCAGACTGACCGAGGCGCTCTGGCCCAGATCGTACTGGTTGACCCGGATCTTGTTGCCCTTCTCCTGATACTCGTCGAAGTCCGTGCCGAGCAGGTTGCGCAGTTCCAGGGCGAAGCCCAGGTCGCGCCCCTTCACGGTGAAGTCCTTGCGATAGACGAAGTCGAGGAAGACGCCCGGATCCTGAATGTAATCCGGCGCCCGCGCTTCACCCACGCTCGACCCGCGGGCCGTGATCCGCTCCGAGACGTAGTTCACGATAAAGGTCGCCTGCGAACGGGCCGTGTCGTCTTCCCAGCCCATCTGCAGGTTGGCGACATGCTCCGACTGGCCCTGCATCCGGCTGCCGTCCTGAAGGAAGAAACGAGCCGGTTCAGGACGTCCGCCGCCGCCCAGCGTGATGACGGTGTCATCCTCGCCGACCGAAACCTCGGAGTCCGACCAGGTGTAGTTGGCCTGCACCAGCCAGCGCTTGTTGGAAACGAAGGCCGCCTGATCCGGGAACTCGAAATACTTCTTCACCTCGGCCTCGAGACCCATGACGGTCGCTTCCGGCGCATTCAGGAAGGTCTGCTGACGCTGGTTGCCGACATCGACGATCATCGCTTCGACCGGCTTGTCGAGCTTCTTGTAGAAGACGCCCGCCGTGACGAACTGCTGGCGGCCGAAATACCATTCCCAGCGCGCGTCCAAGTTCAGAATCTCCGTATCTGTCAGATACGGATTGCCGATGAAGATGCGGTCGCTTTCCGGGTCGGTATAGGCCTGGGGCGCCAGTTCGCGGAACTGCGGACGACCGATGGTCTTGGACACGCCGAACCGCAGTTGCTGATCCTCGGTGAAGTTCCAGGTCGCCGTAAAGGAAGGCAGCCAATACTGCTCTTCGATCTCCGTGGCTTCATAGGATGCAGCGCCGCCGAACAGGTCGCGCGGGGTCACGCTCTGCTGGCCGTCCTCGAAGCGAACGCCGAAGGTGGTGCGCACGGTCGGCACGAACTCGGCGTCGACCATGGCGTAGACGGCGTTGACCTTGAGGTCGGCATCGTAGGCGTTGGCGCCGTTCGAGCCGGCGATCTCGCGCAGCTGAAGGGTCCACGGATTTATGTTGAAGTCCGAGAACAGATAGTCGATCCGCGCGCGGCGCTGACTGTCGGTCAGGCCGTTGACGGCCTCGAACTGCAGGTCGTGACGCTCGGCGGTGCGGGTGTTGTCCAGGGTCGAGGCGCCGACGCTGATGGTCGCCTCGCGGCCCGCCGCCATCGGCAGCTTATAGGCCAGGTCCACGCCGCCGGACCAGATTTCGTCGTCCAGCTCGCTGAACGAGATCTGGTTGCCCTGGACGTTGTGGATGAAGCGGTCCTGAGCGTCGACGCCGTATTGGAAGCGGGATTCGTAGGGAGCGTCGCGCGAGGTCTTCGCGTAGGCCGCCCGCCAGTCCAGCTTCCACTCGCCGTCGGCGCCGAAGTAATGCTCGCCCGCCAGTTGACTGGTGAACAGCTGACGCACGAACCACTCGGTGTAGTCATTGCGGATCACGCTGTCGCCGGCGTCGTAGTCGGGGCCGGTGGAGGTGCGGGCGCGCTTGGTCGTGGTGCGGACGTAGAGGTTGGTCCACTTGACGTCGTGGTCGTCGGTGGTCAGCGACAGCCCGCCGAGGAAATTCAGGCGCACGTCATTCTGGTTGGACTCGACGTTCTTGGGCGAGATCGGCGTCAGGACGTCGCCGTCGGCTCTGGCGTCTTCCTGGATCGCCTGGCGGGCGCGCCAGGAGTTGTCGTAGCCCGCAACGGCGATAACGCCCAGATCGCCGATCTCGGTCGGGGTGCGGAAGCCGCCCGCCAGCTCCAGGCTGCCGTCGACCGGCGTCTGCTGACGCTGCATCAGGCGCAGCGGCGCATTGACCATGGAGCGGCCCATGGCCTGAAGCTGGGCCGCCGAGAAGTTGGCCATGTTGATCTGCTTGCCCGTGCGGAAAGCGTGGGCGATCGGTCCCGGAACCTTGCGCGTCTCGTCGTCGAAGCCGGTCCAGTCGGTGTCCGAGCCGTAATAGACCAGGTTGTCGCGACCCGTCGTCTCGGTGTTGCCGCCGACGCCCGCCTTGAACGTCAGGAAGGGCTCAGCCGGGGCGTCCACGGTGCGCAGGTCGATGACCCCGCCGCCGAACTCGCCCGGATAGTTGGGGGAATAGGACTTCTGAACCGTCACGCCCGCCAGGACGCTGGAAGGGAACAGGTCCAGCGGCACCACGCGCTGCAGCGGCTCGGGGCTGGGCAGCGGCGAGCCGTTCAGCAGGGCCGAGGAATAGCGCTCGCCCAGACCGCGCACATAGACGAAGCGGCCTTCGACGATCGACAGGCCGGTCACGCGTGTCAGGGCGGCGGCGGCGGTGGAGTCGCCGGTGCGTTGCAGGTCTTCCGACGTCAGGAAAGCGGCCACCTCGGCGCTCTGACGGTTCGGCTGCGGGATGTTGCGGCCCAGGACGACGATGTCGCCCAGCTGGGTGGCCGGGGTCTGCGACACCTGATCCGGGCTTTCCGGATCGGCGGACAGTTCATTGTTCAGGGCCACGGCGGCGACGGGAGCCGTCGCCTGGGCGAGCGCGAGGCTGGGCGCGCCGAAAGCGGCGACCAGGGCGCTGCTGGCCAGCAGCAGCCCGTTACGGGTCAGGGTCTTGTTCTTCATGTTCGGCTGCCTTGCGTAGGTCGAGAGAGGCTGGACGCTCAAAGGGTCGGCGGCGGCCCTTTCGGACCGCCGCCTCGCCAGAGGGTTCATCAGCACTTCGCGTTGGCGGTCAGGCCGCAGGTCCAGCCCTGCCACCAGGTGTCCGAAGCGTTCTTCACGGCGCCGATGTAGTCGGTGTCGGTGAAGGCCGCGTGGACGCTCGAGGCCTTGACCGGGGTCACGGCGGTTTCGTTCGCGCCGTTGATGAAGGTCAGAACCTGGTTGGTGATGCTCACGCCCGCGGTCGGGGCGGTCAGGGTCGAAGTTCCCTTGGCCGTGTTGTTCGTACCGGCCGTGAAGATCGGCTCCGAAAGACCGGCGTTGCTCGGACGATACGAAACGCCGCAGGACATGAAGACCGAGTTGAACACCGGGTTCACGCTGGCCGTGTCGTTGTCGGCGATGTCCAGGCAGCCGGCCAGCGAACCGGCGGCGCTGGTGAAGACCGAGTTGACGACGGTCGCCTTCGTGCCCGTGTCGAAGTGGGCGACGGTATGGGCGTCGGTCGGCGAGTTGCGGCCCACCATCGTCCAGTTGGCGATCTTGGGCTGCGAGTTGTATCGCTGGGCCAGCGGCACGTCCTTCGGCGCGGCCGAGAATTCGAAGCCGGCCGAACGGCTGGTCGAGTTCGGAGCGCGCTGGGTCACGATGCCGAACTGGGCGCCGCCGCGCCAGCCGGTGTCGGTGTCGAAGGCGTCGTCGTCGGCGCCGTTGATGACGATGCGCTTCAGGTTGACGTTGCCGCCGAAGATTTCGATGCCGTCGTCCGACGAGTTGTAGGACTGGACGTACTCGATGGTCGTGCCCGCGCCGACGCCGGCCAGCGTCAGTGCCTGCAGTTCGTTGCCGGTCGATATCTCAAAGCCCGAGTAACGGATCTGGACGTAGCGCAGACGGCCCGAGTTGTCGTTGACGTTGCCGCCGCCGTAGAAGGCGTTGGTGCCTTCCACCTGGCCGGTGCAGGTGACCGGGGCTGTCAGTTGGCAGTTGGCCTGGGGCGCGCGACCGGCGATGACGATGCCGCCCCACTGGCCTTGCGAAGTCTCCGTCGTCGTACCTTCGACGTTCTGACGGCTGGTGAAGACGATCGGCTGCGAGGCCGTGCCTTCGGCGTAGATCTGCGAGCCGCGGTTGACCAGCAGGTAGTCGCCGCCGCCCGAGGCGAAGATGGTCACGCCGGCTTCGACCGTCAGGATGCCCTGCGTGCCCGTGCTGGCAGAGGCGTCGACGCCGCCGTCGGTGCCGACGGCCGTGCGGCCCGAGATGGAGTAGATGGTGCCGGCGCGCAGCGGCACGGTCAGCGAACCGTTGATCTGCTGCGGCAACTGGCAGTTGCGCAGCGTGCCGTTGGCCATGGTGCCGACGTTGGCGAAGCCGGCCGGGCAGTCAGCCGCGGCCTGGCCGTTGCCGCCATTGCCGTTCCCATTGCCGTTGCCGTTGCCGTTCCCATTGCCGAAGTCGCCTTCGCCGGGCGAGGCCACCTCGGCGGAGCCGCCGCAGGCCGCCAGGGCGAGCGCGCTGGCCGCCACGGCGAGCATGGTCTTGAAGCTGCTGTTCATCGTCATCCACCGGTCTGGTCAAAAGATGCGACAGTGGGCGGCCTGTCCGTCACGGACGGCCCTGCTTCCCTCCTGCCTCGGCGGCATGGATAGCGACTGCGGTTTCCGAAGCTTGCGCGCTTCAATGACGGATCGGCTTAGGTTTCTTGCCGTTTTATCGCCGCTTGAGTGACAAAATGTCCGGTAACGGAGATGTCGCCTCGCCCTCCCGCGCCTCAAAGCCGCGGCCGAGGTCCGTGTGACGCTTGTATCCAGGACGCGTCTGGCGCAACACAGCGCGCCGGTCTTCCCGCCGGTCCCGACACACAAGAAGACGAGACACCGAATGGGCGGCTGGAACGTGCGTAAGCGCATCACTGTCAACGCGCAGGAACGCAGCCTGACCCGCAGTCTCAGCTGGCCGCACCTGATGGCCATGGGCGTGGGCGCCATCGTCGGCACCGGCATCCTGACCCTGATCGGCATCGGCGCGGACAAGGCCGGTCCGGCCGTCCTGCTGTCCTTCCTGATCGCGGGTTTCGTCTGCGCCTGCGCCGCCCTGGCCTATGCCGAAATGGCCTCGACCATCCCCGCCTCGGGCAGCGCCTACACTTACAACTACGTGGTCCTGGGCGAGGTCGTCGCCTGGATCATCGGCTGGAGCCTAATCCTGGAGTACAGCCTGGTGGTCAGCGCCGTAGCCGTCAGTTGGTCCGGCTATGCGGCGCCCCTGCTGCACGACTGGCTGGGCCTGCCCATGGCCTTGATGCAGGGACCGCACGCGGGCGGCGTCGCCAACGTCCCGGCCCTGTTCATCATCCTGATCATCGCCGGAATGCTGATCATCGGCACCCGCAAGAGCGCCACGCTGAACCTGGCCCTGGTGGTCGTGAAGCTGTCGGCCCTGGTGCTGTTCGTCTGGTTCGCCCTGCCCCACTTCAACGCCGCCAATCTGGAGCCGTTCAATCCCTACGGCTTCGGCCGCGCCATGGGCGAGGACGGGGTCGAGCGCGGCATCATGGCCGCCGCGGCCATCATCTTCTCGGCCTTCTACGGCTTCGACGCCATCGCCACGGCGGCCGAGGAAACCCGCAATCCCAAGCGCGACCTGGCCATTGGCATCATCGGCTCCATGCTGGTCTGCGCGGCCATCTACACCGTCATCGCCACGGCGGCCCTGGGCGCCGCGCCCTTCACCCTGTTCGCCAACAGCCCCGAGCCGCTGGCCCTGATCCTGCGCGAGATCGGCCAGCCGGGCGCCGCCCACTTCCTAGCCGTGACGGCGGTGCTGACCCTGCCGACCGTCATCCTGGCCTTCTTCTACGGCCAGAGCCGCATCTTCTTCGTCATGGCGCGCGACGGCCTGCTGCCGCGCGGCCTGTCGCAACTGTCGGCCAAGGGCGCGCCCCTGCGCATCACCGCCTTCACCACCGCCGTCGTCGGGACCATCGCCCTGTTCTTCCCCCTGGGCGAGATCGTCGCCCTGGCCAACGCGGGGACGCTGGTGGCCTTCAGCTCCGTGGCGCTGTGCATGTTGATCCTGCGCCGTCGCTCACCCGACCTGCCGCGCGGCTTCCGCACGCCGCTGGCCTGGGTCATCGGCCCCATCGCCATCGCCGGCTGCCTGTATCTGCTGGCCAGCCTGCCGCAGAAAACGCAAGCGTGGTTCCTGATCTGGAACGTGATCGGCGTCGGCGCCTATCTGCTCTACGGCCGTCGCTTCAGCGTCGCCCGCCGCGAGGCCAAGGAAGCCGAACAGGCCGCCGCCGACTGATACCTATAGAGGGGGCGCTGCAACCGGCGCCCCCGCTAATCCGCAACCGGCCCAAGCGGCCCTCGGCGCCGCCTGCTATCCAGACGCCTCGCCCCGATGGCCGGATGGCGGAGCGGTTACGCGGCGGAGTGCATATCCGTCCAGCCTGGTTCGATTCCAGGTCCGGCCTCCATCGGCGCGCCCTGCCGTTCAGGAGCCGTTCCATGCACCGTCTCGCCCCCTCGATCGACGCCGTGGAATGGGTGAACACGCCCGCGCCGGTGCGTCTGGAAGACCTGCGCAGCAAGGTCGTCTGCATCGCCTTTCTGCAACGCCTCTGTCCCGGCTGCTCTCACTACGCCCTGCCGCAGGCCCGGCGCGTGGCCGAGACCTTCACCTCCGGCGAGGTCGCCGTCCTGGGCGTCCACAGCGTGTTCGAGCATCACGACCAGCAGTCGGACCGCGCGGGCCTGACCAAATGGCTGGCCGATCACGGCTGCCGTTTCCCCGTCGCCGTCGACGCGCCCTCAACCGACACCACCGCGCCGCGCACCATGACCGCCTTCAATCTTCAGGGCACGCCCAGTCTGGTGCTGGTCGACCGGCTGGGCCGGATGCGGATGCGCCGTTTCGGCCCCGTCTCGGACATGATGCTGGGCGCCGAGATCATGGCCCTGCTGCTGGAACCCGCAACCCCCGCGTGAAAAGCCGTCCGCGCCTGCTTGCCCGAGCGTCAAACGCTCATTTTATTGAGCGCCCAGAACACAAAATCAGTGACTTAGGCCAAAACCATAAAGGGCTTGGCGTCTGATCCGTTATCGTGCCCACTATCCTGGACGGCGAACCAGAGGGGGATCGCCCTCACAGTGAGCCTAACGACATGGTCGCGCCCTTCCCCACGGATAAGGTTTTCATCGGCGGCGTCTGGCGCCCCGCAGGCGCCCCCAACGCGACCCTGCCGATCGAGAACCCGTCGACGGGTCAGGTCATGGGCCGGCTTGCCGCCGGAACCACCGCAGACGTGGACGCCGCCGTCCGCGCCGCGCGCGCCGCCTTCGAAGGCGACTGGGGCCGCCTGTCGGCCGTCGAGCGCGGCCGCATCCTGGCCCGCATGGGCCGCGAGGTCGAAGCCCGCATCGACCTGCTGGCCGAACTGGAAGCGCTGGACGTCGGCAAGCCGCTGAAGCAGGCCCGCAACGACGTGATCGCCCTGGCCCGCTACCTCGAATTCTACGCGGGCGCGGCGGACAAGCTGCACGGCGAGACCATTCCTTTCCAGGACAGCTACACCGTCTACACCCTGCGCGAGCCGCATGGGGTGACGGGGCACATCATCCCCTGGAACTATCCGATGCAGATCATCGGCCGCTCGGTCGTGGCGGCCCTGTGCGTCGGCAACGCCGTGGTGCTGAAGCCCGCAGAGCAGGCGTCGCTGACAGCGCTGGCCTTCGCCCATATCGCCGCCGACTGCGGTCTGCCTGCGGGCGCATTGAACGTCGTGACCGGCACAGGCGCCGAGGCGGGCGCGGCGCTGGCCGCCCATCCGGGCATCAACCACCTGTCCTTCACCGGCTCGACCGGGGTGGGCGTCGCCATCCAGCAGGCGGCGGCGGTCAACGCCGTGCCGGTGACGCTGGAGCTGGGCGGTAAGTCGCCCCAGCTGGTCTTCGACGACGCCGATCTGGACAAGGCCCTGCCCTTCCTCGTCAACGCAGGCGTCCAGAACGCAGGCCAGACCTGCTCGGCCGGATCGCGCGTCCTGGTCCAGCGCGGCGTCTATGACGAAGTCGTGCGCCGCATGGCCGAACGCTTCGCCGCCCTGACCGTCGGCCCCGCGATGGATGACCGCGACGTCGGTCCGCTGGTGTCGAAGAAACAGCAGGCCATGGTCGAGAGCTTCATCGACAAAGGCCGCGCCGACGGCCTGATCGTCGCGCAGGCGACGCTGACCGACCTGCCGTCCGGCGGCGCTTATGTCGCCCCGACCCTGTTCGCCAACGTCGCGCCCGATCACCCGCTGGCGCAGCAGGAAATTTTCGGCCCCGCCGTCGTCGTCATCCCATTCGACACGGAAGACGACGCCGTCGCCATCGCCAACGGCACCGATTACGGCCTGGTCGCAGGCGTCTGGACCGCCGACGGCGGACGACAGATGCGGCTGGCGAAACGACTGCGGGCCGGACAGGTCTTCATCAACAACTACGGCGCGGCGGGCGGGGTCGAACTGCCCTTCGGCGGCGTCGGCAGGTCGGGCCACGGTCGCGAAAAGGGGTTCGAGGCGCTCTACGCCTTCACCGCCCTGAAGACCGTCGCGGCCCATCACGGATAGCAGGGAGTAGGCGTCTTGGGGGAGAACAGATCAAAGCGGCTGGAGGGCAAGCGAGCGATCGTCACGGGCGGAGCCTCCGGCTTCGGCGCCGGCATCGCGCGCCGCTTCGCCGAGGAAGGCGCCCGCGTCATCGTCGCCGACCTGAACGAGGATGCCGCCCGCGCCCTGGCCGCTGAACTGGGCGACGCCGATCTGGGCGTGAAGGTCGACGTCTCTAGCGCCGCCGATGTGGCCGCCCTGGCCGAAGCCGCGAACCGTCTGCTGGGCGGCGTCGACATCGTGGTCAACAACGCGGGCGTCGGCCACACGCCCCAGCCGCTGGACGAACTGTCGGACGACGCCTTCGACCGCATCGCCAGCGTCAACATGCGCTCCATCTATCTGATGTCGAAGGCCTTCGTGCCGGCCATGAAGGCGCAAGAGTCCGGCGCCATCCTCAACATCGCTTCGACCGGCGGGGTCAGCCCTCGCCCCAATCTGACCTGGTACAACGCCTCCAAGGGCTGGGTCATCACGGCCACCCGCGCTATGGCGGTCGAACTGGCGCCCTTCCAGGTGCGAGTGAACGCGCTGAACCCGGTGGCGGGGGACACCCCCCTGCTGAAGACCTTCATGGGCTCCGACACGCCCGAGGTCCGCGCCAGGTTCCTGGCCTCCATCCCCATCGGCCGCTTCTCGACGCCCGAGGACATGGGCGCCGCCGCCGCCTTCCTGTGCTCGGACGACGCCTCGATGATCACCGGCGTGGCCATGGAGGTCGACGGTGGCCGCTGCATCTGACCGTGTGTTCAAGCTTCTGGTCCTGCCGGGCGATGGCATCGGGCCCGAGATCATCCGCGAGACCCTGCGCGTCGTCGACTGGGCCCGGAACGCCGGGCTGCGGATTGAACTGAGCGAGGGATTGGCGGGCGGCGCCAGCATCGACATCGTGGGCGCGCCCATCGCCGAAGACGTGGTCGAGCAGGCTTTGGCCTCCGACGCCGTCCTGTTCGGCGCCGTCGGCGGGCCGAAGTGGGACCACCTGCCCCGCGCCCAGCGCCCCGAGATGGGCATACTGCGCCTGCGTCAGGCGCTGGACCTCTACGCCAACCTGCGGCCCGCCGTCTGTTTCGACGCGCTGCTGGACGCCTCGGCGCTGAAGCCCGAGCTGATCCGGGGCCTCGACATCCTGATCGTGCGCGAAGCCACGGCGGGCGTCTATTTCAGCCTGCCGCGCGCCAATGAGGTCGACGCCAACGGCCAGCGCCGCGCCTATGACACCCAGGCCTATACCGAGGCCGAGATCGCCCGCGTCTGCCGCACGGCCTTCGAACTGGCCCGCACCCGCCAGCGCCGCGTCTGCTCGGTGGACAAGGCCAATGTCATGGAGACCGGCGCCCTGTGGCGGGCCGTCGCCACTGAGGTCGCCGCCGACTATCCCGACGTGGAGCTGTCGCACATGTACGCCGACAACTGCGCCATGCAGTTGGTCCGGCGGCCGGACCAGTTCGACGTCATCGTCACCGACAACCTGTTCGGCGACATCCTGTCGGACGCGGCGGCGGCCCTGACCGGGTCGCTGGGCCTGCTGCCCTCCGCCTCACTGTCCGGGCTTGGACAAGGCGGGCATAGTCGCGGTCTGTATGAGCCGATCCACGGCTCTGCACCTGATATCGCGGGCCAGGGCGTCGCCAACCCCATCGCGACCATCCTGTCCTTCGCCCTGTGCCTGCGCTGGTCATTCGACCGCGCCGATCTGGCCGACAGGCTGGAGCGCGCCGTGCGGCAGGTCGTGTCCAGCGGCGTGCGCACTCCCGACATCGCGGAAGCCGGGGTCGCCCCCGTCTCCACCATCCAAATGACCGACGCGGTTCTGGCCGCGCTGGACGCCCAGTTCGCGTGAGGATCAACCGATGAGCGCCCCTACCTTGCAGACCGTCATGGACCTGATCGACGGCCGCACCGACGAACTGGTCGCCCTGACCCAGGATCTGATCCGCTTCCCCACCATCAACCCGCCGGGGGAGGCCTATCGCCCCTGCGCCGAATACATCGGCGAGCGGCTGAAGAAGCGCGGCTTCACCGTCGAATATGTGCGCGGCGAAGGCTCGCCGGGCGACAGCGACCAGTATCCGCGCACCAACGTCATCGCCCGCTGGACCGGCAGCGAACCCGGCCCTTGCGTCCACTTCAACAGCCACATCGACGTGGTCGAGGTCGGCGCCGGCTGGACCGTCGATCCCTTCGGCGGCGAGGTGAAGGACGGCAAAGTCTACGGCCGCGGCGCCTGCGACATGAAGGGAGGCCTGGCCGCCTCCATCATCGCGGTCGAGGCCCTGATCGATTCCGGACTGCCCCTGCCCGGCGCGCTGGAGATCTCCGGCACGGTGGACGAGGAATCCGGCGGCTACGGCGGCGTCGCCTATCTGGCCGAGCGCGGCTGGTTCTCGGAACCGCGCGTCAACCACGTCATCATCCCCGAGCCGCTGAACGTGGACCGGGTCTGCATCGGCCACCGCGGCGTCTGGTGGGCCGAGATCGAGACCAAGGGCCGCATCGCCCACGGCTCCATGCCCTTCCTGGGCGACTCCGCCATCCGCCACATGGGCGCGGTGATGGAAGAGTTCGAATCCAAGCTCTATCCCGCCATGGCCGCCCGCCATTCCGACATGCCGGTGGTGCCCGAAGGCGCGCGCCAGTCGACCATGAACATCAACTCCATCCACGGCGGCCAGGCCGAGGGCTTCGACGGCCTGCCCGCGCCCTGCGTCGCCGATTCCAGCCGCATGGTCATCGACCGCCGCTTCCTGATCGAGGAGACGCTGGAGGAGGTGAAGGGCGAGGTGAAGGCCATCCTCGACGGGCTGGCGGCCCAGCGTCACGGCTTCCGCTATGAGATGCGCGACCTGTTCCAGGTAGCGCCCAGCATGGCCGACCGCGACGGCCCGGTGGCCAGCACGACCGCCGCCGCCATCGAGACGGTGCTGGGCAAGAAGGCCCAGTTCGTCTGCTCGCCAGGCACCTATGACCAGAAGCACATCGACCGCATCGGCAAGCTAAAGGACTGCATCGCCTACGGCCCCGGCGTGCTCGATCTGGCGCACCAGCCGGACGAATGGGTGGGCATCGACGACATGACCAACTCAGCCAAGGTCATGGCTAGGGCGGCCTATGATCTGCTGACCCGCAAGCGGAGCTGATAGGATGGCGCGTGGCGACATGGAAGAAGAGAACATCATCGGCCCGCGCCTGCGCGCCCTTCGGGATCGCCTGGGCCTGTCGCAGCGCGCCCTGGCGCGCAAAGCCGGCGTGCCGTCCAGCACCGTCAGCCTGGTCGAGAGCGGCCGCACCAGCCCCTCCGTCGGCTCGCTGAAACGCCTGCTGGACGCGGCGGGCATATCGCTGGGCGACTTCTTCAGCTCGGAGTTCGAGACCCCGACCAAATACTTCTATCGCCACGACGAACTGACCGACATTTCGCGCGGCGAAGTCTCCTACCGTCAGCTGGGCTCCAGCCAGGATTCCAGCTTGCAGATCCTGTACGAGACCTATCAGCCCGGCTCGGACAGCGGCCGGGTCATGCTGTCCCACGAGGGAGAGGAAGGCGGCATGATCATCTCCGGCCGTCTGGAAGTCACCGTCGACGGCCAGTCGCGGGTGCTGAAGGCGGGCGAAGGCTATCTGTTTCCCAGCGTCCTGCCGCACCGCTTCCGCAACATCGGCGACGCGCCTTGCGTGGTCATCAGCGCCTGCACGCCGCCGACCTTCTAACGGCGCCGCTGCGAATGATCAGTATTCCGATCATTGGATTATTTTATCCTTACGCGACAGGAAGATAGGCACCCAAAGAAACAGTCTTGCTCCAAATCGACCCAAGGCAGCTACTGATTGCCGAGGGAAGAGAGATTTCCGTCGCCGACAGAGCAGCCGCACAAATGTGCTGCATTGCACAAAACGTCGACTACGGAGATAGTTCGGCGACCGGGCAGTCCCGGCCGCGACGGCTGAACGCGGCCATAGACCGCGACGGCCTCATGGGGAGGAAGACGATGAATCGTCTGATGGTCAGCGTTTCCGCCGGGGCCTTGTTCGCCCTGTCCGCCACCTCCGTCGCCGCGCAGCGCGCGCTCGACGAGCCGGCCGCCACCACGGTCGACGAGGTCATCGTCACCGCCCAGCGCCGTGAACAGGCGGCCCAGGACGTAGGCATCGCCCTCAGCGTCCTCAGCGGTGAAAGCCTGACGCAGCAGGGCGTCACCAACGTCAACCAGCTTCAGAACGCCACCCCCAACCTGGAGGTCGAACCGGCCTTCGGCGGCGGCGCGGCCCAGTTCCGCATGCGCGGCGTCGGCTTTCAGGACTACGCCTCCAACAACTCGCCCACCGTCGGCGTCTATGTGAACGAGGTCGCCTATCCGGTCCCCGTCATGACGCAGGGACTGATCTTCGACATCTACCGGGTCGAGGTGCTGCGCGGGCCGCAAGGCACCCTCTACGGCCGCAACACCACCGGCGGCGCCATCAGCTTCGTCACCAAGCGCCCGACCGAAGACCTGTCCGCCGGGCTGATGACTGAATGGGGCAGCCACAACCTGTTCCGGGGCGAGGTCTATGTCTCCGGTCCGCTGGCCGAAACCCTGCGTGGCCGTCTGGCCGTCTCGACTGAGCAAGGCGGCGCCTGGCAGCGAAACCGCGACACGGGCGAAAGCCTGGGCGACGCCGATCGCACCGGCGCCCGCGCCCTGCTGGAATGGACGCCCAATGAAACCTTCACGGCCCTGCTCGACATCCACGGCGGCGTCGACAAGTCCGAGAACCAGGGCCTGTATCTGATCAGTGACCTGCACACCCGCCTGGGGACCGGCCCAGTCATTCCCGCCGACAAGGACCGCTCCAAGACCGGCTGGGGCCTGTCTCAACGCTTCGCCAACGCCATCGGCCGTGATGTGAACGCCAAGCCGGGCCGGGACAACTCATCCTGGGGCTCCTCGCTGAACGCCAATCTGGCGCTCAAGGGCATGAACCTGTCCAGCATCACCAGCTATGAGACCCTGGACCGCAGCGAATACGGCGACTGGGATTCCAGCGCCTCGGTCGAGGCCGACACCTTCTTCGGCAGCGACGTGAAGGTTCTGTCGCAGGAACTGCGTCTGGCCTCGGACAACGACAGCTCCCTGACCTGGGTGGCCGGGTTCTACTATTCGAAACAGGATCTCAACGAGCGCTACTTCTCGGACTTCATCGACATCTACAATACCTACGCCCAGGTCACCTATGACCAGAAGGTCGAGTCCTGGAGCCTGTTCGGTCAGGCCGAATACGCCTTCTCCGAGCGGTGGAAGGCCATTCTGGGCCTGCGCTACGAAGAAGAAACGCGCGAGCTTGAAGGCTTCGGCTCGGCCTTCGGCGGCGCCACCGCCCTGCCCCCGACCAGCGTCGACACCAAGATGACCCCGCTGACCGGCAAGGCGGCGCTGGAGTTCAAGCCCGTCGACAACGTCCTGCTCTACGGCTCGGCCAGCCGGGGCGCCAAGTCGGGCGGCTTCACCACCTACAACACCGGCGACAGCAGCGGCATCGAACCCTTCGATCCGGAAATCCTCTGGGCCTATGAGTTGGGCTTCAAGGCCGACCCGTCGCGCGCGGTCCAGATCAACGGCGCGGCCTATTATTACGACTACAACGGCCAGCAGGTGCTGTCGGCTGTCTGCGGCGCCAACGGGCCGGTCGGCCGCTTCACCAACGCTGACTCCAAGATTTACGGCGCGGAACTCGAAGGCGTCTTCCGCCCTGCCGCCAGCCTGCGCATCAGCCAGAACCTCAGCTACAAGAAGGGCGAGTACACCGACTTCACCGACCTGGATATCGGCGCCTGCCAGCAGACGCCGCGCGCCACCGTCTACATCGACAAGTCGGGCCAGAAGATCCCCTTCCCCGCCTGGTCCTACGGCGGATCGGTCAGCTACGACTGGACCGTCGGCGGCTTCGCCGTCACGGCCGAAGCCAACTACAGCTATCGCGACGAATACCCGTCCTGGCTGGGCCAGAAATACGATGTCGAGGCCTATTGGCTGGCCAACGCCAGCGTCACCATCGGCCCCGAGGACGCCGCCTGGTCCGTGGCCTTCTGGGCGCGGAACCTGTTCGATCAGGACTACGACCTGACCCGCAACTTCTTCACCAGCGCCGACATCGCCCAACCCGGAACGCCGCGCACCATCGGCGCGCGGCTGACCCTGCGCTACTGATCGATCACCCCGCTCAGTAAATCGAGCATGCAGGTAAAATATCCTTTTTTATCTGCATGTTGCGCCCGACAAGTAACAGTCTTCCCTTTCGACGCGGTTCGTCCGCTACTGGCGAAAGACAGAGGATGACCGCATGACCGCTGCAAGCGCCGGCAAGGCCGCCAACGACCTTGATCCATTCTGGATGCCGTTCACGGCGAACCGCGCCTTCAAGGCGCAGCCTCGCCTGTTCGCCTCGGCCAGGGACATGCACTACTTCACGCCGGACGGCCGGGCGGTGCTGGACGGCACCGCCGGCCTGTGGTGCGTCAACGCCGGTCACGCCCGCCGGCCGATCGTGGAGGCGATCCAGCGTCAGGCCGAGATTCTGGACTACGCCCCGACCTTCCAGCTGGGCCACCCGCTGGCGTTCGAGCTGGCCTCGCGTCTGGGCATGCTGCTGCCCGGCGACCTGAACCACGTCTTCTTCGCCGGTTCGGGGTCCGAGGCGGTCGACACCGCCCTGAAGATCGCCCTCGCCTATCAATCGGCCAAAGGGTTTGAGAACCGCACCCGTCTGATCGGCCGCCAGAAGGGCTATCACGGCGTCGGCTTCGGCGGCATTTCCGTGGGCGGGCTGGAGAACAACAGGCGCGGCTTCCCCACCCTGCCCGGCGTCGACCATCTGTCGCACACGCTGAACCTGGACGAGGCCGCCTTCACGCGCGGCCAGCCCGCCTGGGGCCTGCATCTGGCCGATGAGCTGGAGGCCCTGATCGAGACCCACGGCGCCGAGACCATCGCCGCCGTCATCGTCGAGCCCATGTCCGGCTCGGCCGGGGTGATCGTGCCGCCGCTCGGCTATCTGGAGCGCCTGCGCGAGATCACGGCGCAGCACGACATCCTGCTGATCTTCGACGAGGTCATCACCGGCTTCGGCCGCCTAGGCGCCCTGACGGCGGCCGAGGCCCTGGGCGTCACGCCCGACCTGATGACCTGCGCCAAGGGGCTGACCAACGGCGCCGTGCCGATGGGCGCCGTCGGCGTCAGCAGCGCCGTCTACCAGGCGGTGGTCGAGAGCGCCGCCGGACCGGGCATCGAGTTCTTCCACGGCTACACCTATTCCGGCCACCCGCTGGCGGCGGCGGCCGGTCTGGCGACGCTCGACGTCTATGAGAGCGAAGGTCTGTTCCAGCGCGCGATTGAACTGACGCCCTACTGGCAGGACGCCGTGCACAGTCTGAGGGGGCTGCGCCACGTCATCGACATCCGCGATCTGGGTCTGGTTGCCGGGATCGAGCTGGAGCCGCGTCCCGGCGCGCCCGGCGCCCGCGCGACCGAGGTCTTCCACCGGGCGTTCGACGAAGGGCTGCTGATCCGGGTGACGGCGGATGTCATCGCCCTGTCGCCCCCGCTGATTATCAGCCGGGAACAGATCGACGAACTGATCGGCCGCCTGTCAGGGATCATAGAAAAAACACCCTGATCAGGGGTGTCGAGGAGGGGGAATAGAATGAGAAAACACCTACTGGCGTCGTCGGTCAGCCTGCTGACCCTGGCCGCCTTCTCCAACGCGAACGCTCAGAGCGACGCCCGATCGGGGGATCAGGCCACGCGCGTCGACGAGATCATCGTCACCGCCCAGCGCCGCGAGCAGGCCAGTCAGGACGTGGGCGTCTCGCTCAGCGTCATCGGCGGCGAACAACTGGACGAGAAGGGCATATCGGTCGTCAACGACCTGGAAAACGCCGTCCCCAACATGGAGGTCGACAGCCAGTTCGGCGGCGGCCAGCCCCAGTTCCGCATCCGCGGCATCGGCGCGCGCGAATACTCCTCGAACAACGCCTCGACGGTCGGCATCTACGTCGATGAAGTGGCCCATCCCTATACGGTGACGACCCAGGGCGCCCTGTTCGACGTGGCGCGCATGGAAGTCCTGCGCGGCCCGCAAGGCACCCTCTACGGCCGCAACACCACAGGCGGCGCCGTCAACATCATCACCAATGCGCCCACGGCCGACTTCCGCGCCGGCTTCAACGCCGAGTACGGCACGTTCGATCGCTTCAAGGTCGAGGGCTATGTCTCGGGTCAGATCGCGCCCAACCTGCTGGGCCGCCTGGCCGCCGTCACCGAACAGGGCGGCGCCTGGCAATACCACCGCGACACCGGCGAAAAGCTGGGCGACCTCGACAAGACCGCCATCCGCGGCCGCCTGACCTGGGACGCCAGCGAGGCCGTCACCGTCGACCTGGCCGCCACCTATTCGATCGACAAGTCGGACGGCCGCGGCTTCCGCCTGCTGGGGCCGTACACGGTCGCCGACGGCAGCATCACCTACCCGAAAGACACGGCCTGGCGGATTACCGGGTGGGGCATTTCGCAACGTCTGGCCGATGTGGCCGGCGTCTCGACCGACGCGAAGCCGTTCCGCGACAATGACGGCTTCGATATCAACGCGCGCATCAAGGCGAATCTCGGCTGGGCGGACTTGTCCTCGATCACCGCCTATCAGACCTTCTCCCGGAAGGAATACAACGACTGGGACGGCACGCGATTCCAAGAGTCGGATGTCTATTTTTACAATGACATCAATGTCTTTGCTCAAGAGTTTCGCCTGAGCTCGACCAGCGACGGCCCGCTGCAATGGATGGTCGGCGCCCACTATGCCGATGAGAGCATCGACGGCGGCTTCTATACCGAGTTCCGGGGCTCCCCTTCGACCAACTACCAGTCCAGCCTAGTCAACACGGCCTATGACCAGAGCGTTACCGCCTTCGGGCTGTTCACGCACAACTCCTATCAAGTCACGGACCGCCTGAACCTGATCCTAGGCCTGCGCTGGGAAAAGGAAGAGCGGGAACTGACGAGCCGCGGCACCTTCACGGCCCCGGCCCTGCCGCCGCCGCCCGAGACATTTGACACCACGATGGAGGAAATCACCGGTCGGGCTGGACTGGAGTACACGCTCACGGACGACGCCCTGTTCTACGCCAGCGTGGCGCGCGGCGTGAAGTCGGGCGGTTTCACCACCTACAACTCTCCGAACTCCCAGGCAGCTCGTCCCTTCAAGCCCGAAATCGTCATCGCTTATGAGACTGGGATCAAGTCGGACTTGTTCGATCGTCGCCTGCGTCTGAACGGCGCCCTGTTCTACTACGACTACAAAGATCAGCAGGTTCAGGGGATCGAGTTCGACCGCACCGCAGGCCGCCTCGGCAAAATCACCAATGTGCCGAAGTCACACATCTGGGGCGGCGAAGTGGAACTGGTCTGGGCTCCGATCAATGGCCTGACCATTACCCAGAACCTCGGCTACAAGACGGGCAAGTACGACGAATATTTCGCGGTCGACAGCGCCGCGACCGTCGCCGCCAACCCGCCCAATGGCCCCTGGGACATCATCATCTCGAACGACCGCTCCGGCGAGCGCCTGTCCTTCCCCAAGATGAACTACGGCGGCTCGGTCGCCTATGACTGGGAAGCGGCCGGGTGGGATCTGCGCGCCGAGACGAACTACAACTATCGGGACGAGCTGTATTCCGTCAGTTCCTCATCGATCATCGACGCCTACTGGCTGTGGAACGCCAACTTCAGCGTCAGCCCGGCCGGCGCCAACTGGCGCGCGGGCCTGTGGGTGCGGAACATGTTCAACACCTACTACGAAGAGACCCGCAACGGTTTCAACGGCTCGGCGCGTCCGACCACCTCGCCCAGCCAGGGCCGCACCTACGGCGTGCGCCTGTCGGTGGACTTCTAAGGCTTCCTCCCGAGTGAGGCGGGCCGGTTCCGGCCGGTCCGCCTTGCGCCTTTTCCTGATGGTATGATGGCTTACTCCGCTTCCCGCCTTGATCGCCGCACCCTGCTGACGGGTCTGGTCGTCGCGCCCGCCGTGCTGAGTTTCGGCCGGGCGCAGGCGGGCGGCGCCTATCTGTTCCCGCTGGGCGTCGCCAGCGGCGATCCCGCGCCGGACGGCTTCGTCATCTGGACCCGGCTGGCCGCCGATCCCTTGGCCGCCGACGGTCTGGGCGGCCTCGACGCCGCCATTCCCGTGCGCTGGGAAGTGGCCGCCGACGACCAGTTCCGCCGCGTCGTCGCCGCCGGCAACGCGACCGCCGCCCGCGACGCCGCCCACAGCCTGCACGTCGAGGTCGCGGGCCTCAGCCCCCATCGCCCCTACTGGTACCGCTTCACCGCCCAGGGCCAGCAGAGCCCGACCGGCCGCGCCCTGACCACCCCTGCCCCGAACGCCGGCGCCGACCGGCTGCGCCTCGCCGTCGCCTCCTGCTCGCACTGGGAGCGCGGCTATTTCAGCGCCTACGGCCACATGGCCGACGAACAGCCGGACCTGACCCTGTTCCTGGGCGACTACATCTATGAATACAGCCTGGGGCCGGACCGCGCCGACCAGGTGGTGCGCCCCTACAACCTTGAGGAAGCGACATCGCTGGCGGGCTATCGCAACCGCTACGCCCTGCACCGCACCGACGCCGACCTACAGCGTCTGCACGCCGCCGCCCCCTGCCTCGCCGTCTGGGACGACCACGAGGTTCAGGACGACTATTCCGGCGTCTGGTCCAAGGTTTCGGGCGTTGCGCCCAATGACTTCCTGCAACGCCGCGCCGCCGCCTATCAGGCCTTCTACGAAGCCATGCCGATCCGCCGCGCGCGCCTGAGCGCCGCCCTGCAGATGCCGATCTATCGCCGCATCCGCTATGGCAAGCTGGCCGAGTTCTTCATGCTGGACGGCCGCCAATACCGCTCGAAACAGCCGTGCAGCGACGGCGCCAACGGCGGCAAGGGCCAGATCGTCACCGACGCGACCTGCACCGACCGGCTGGACCCGTCGCGCACCTTCCTCGGCTTCGAGCAGGAGCGTTGGCTGTACGACGGCCTGGCCCGCGCCGAGGCGCGCTGGAACATCCTGGGCCAGAATCTGGTGATGGCGGGCCTGCGTCTGGCCCGCAGCCCGGCCGAGGAAAACCGCTACTGGACCGACACCTGGGACGGCTTCCCCGCCGCTCGCGACCGGCTGACCTCGGCCCTGTCGGAACTGAAGCCGTCCAACCCCGTCGTCCTCAGCGGCGACTACCATTCCTTCTGGACCAATGACGTGAAACTGGACAGCCGCGACCCGTCGTCGGCCACCGTGGCGACCGAGTTCGTCGGCACCTCCATCACCTCGACCGGCCCCAGCTACGACGGGCTGATGGCCGTCATGCCCAATAATCCGCAGGTGAAGTTCTTCGACAGCCGCCCGCGCGGCTATATGTCGATCGACGTGCGCCCCGACCGCATGGATACGCGCTATCAGGTCATCAGCGACGTGCGCGATCCCAAGGCCAGCCTGTCGACCCTGAAATCCTGGACCGTTGAATCGGGCCGCCCCGGCGCCGTCGCCGCATGATCCTGTCTACCCGGAGTTTTCCCATGACCACCTCGCGCCGCTCTTCCCTCATCGCGATGAGCCTGGCTCTCGCGCTCGGCGGAGCGTTGAGCGGATGCGCCGGAGCCGTGTCGACACAGACGGCGGCGTCTGCGCCCGTGACCTTCTGGGAGGGCTTCCGCGATCACCCGCACGGCTATCTGACCGCCGAGAATACGCCCAACGCCGCCAACTTCCTGCCGCCGCCGCCCGCCGAAGGCTCGCTGCGCGAACAGGCCGACATCACCGCCTATCGCGCCATGCGGTCGCTGGAAGGCTCCGAACGCTGGGCCATCGCCCGCGCCGACAATGAGATCGAGACGCCCGGCGCCCCACGCGCCTTCGACTGCGCCCTCGGCTTCAAGTTCGAGCCGGAACAGATGCCGACCCTGACGCTGTTGATGGGCAAGATGCTGGGCGATCTGGAGATGATCCAGACCCCGGCCAAGAAGGGCTATTTCCGCAAGCGCCCCTTCGTGGTCGAGCCCCTGCCGACCTGCATCGCGCCCGAGACCTGGCTGGCGGCCAGCGGCTCCTATCCGTCGGGCCACTCGGCGCTGGGCTGGGCCTGGGCGCTGGTGCTGGCCGAACTGGCGCCCGACCGCGCCGACGCCATCCTGCGACGCGGCCTGGCCTATGGCGAAAGCCGCGCAGTGTGCGGCGTCCACTATCCCAGCGACGTCGAGGCGGGCCGCATCGTCGGCGCGACCATCGTCACCCGGCTGAAGGCCGATCCGGCGTTCCAAGCCGACTTCGCCCGCGCGAAAGAGGAGTTCGAGGCCGCCCGCGCCGCCGCGACCGAAAGCACCGCCGCCTGCCCCGCCTCGCTGGCGCGCCAGCCGTGGTGAGGCGCGCTTAATCCATGGCGTGAAAGCAAATCCATGACGTAGGCTGACGAAGATCGGCCACGTCGCAAGGGGGAGATCGAGGGAAGGTGACGAAGACAGGGGCGACACGCGTCGCGACAGCATCCCGACGGCGCGGCCGGAACGGCGGGCTTCGGTCCGGCCTGATCACGCTCGTGCTGTCGCTGGCCCTGTGCCTCGTCGGGGGCCTGACCGCGCCGCAGGTTCAGGCGCAAGCGCCGCGCGACCGTCTGGTGCTGGGCCTGCCGCTGGAGCCGCCGAACCTTGATCCGACCTCGGGCGCGGCGGCGGCGGTGGATGAAGTCGTCTACGCCAACGTCTTCGAGGGCCTGACCAAGCTGACCCAGAACGGCGCGGTCGCCCCGTCGCTGGCCGAGTCGTGGGAAGCCGCGCCCGACGGCCTGACCTGGACCTTCCATCTGCGGCGCGGCGTCACCTTCTCGGACGGCTCGCCGTTCGACGCATCAGTGGCGAAGTTCTCCCTGGACCGCATCACGGCCGAAGGCTCGACCAACGCCCAGAAGGCCCTGTTCGCGCCGATCCAGAGCGTCGAGGTCGTCGATCCGGCGACCATCCGCATCCGCCTGTCGCGGCCGATGGCGACCCTGCCCTATGTTCTGGCCTGGGGCGACGCGGTGATGGTTTCGCCGAGGAGCGCGGCCACCAACGCCGTTACGCCCGTCGGCACCGGCCCGTTCAAGCTGCAGGGCTGGCAGCGCGGCAGCCAGCTGACCCTGATCCGCCGCGACGGCTACTGGGGTCCGGCGCCCCGTCTGAACACCGTCGTCTTCCGCTTCATCAGCGACCCGACCGCCGCCTTCGCCGCCGTCAGCGCGGGCGACGTGGACGCCTTCCCCAACTACCCCGCGCCCGAGAACGTGGCCCAGTTCCAGCGCGACCCGCGCTTCCGCGTCGTCGTCGGCGCTTCCGAAGGCAAGGTCATTCTGGGGATCAACAACACCAAGGCGCCCTTCAACGACGTGCGGGTGCGCCGCGCCCTGTCCTACGCCATCGACCGCGAGGCCCTGATCCAGGGGGCCATGTTCGGCTTCGGCCAGCCCATCGGCAGCCATTATTCGCGTCAGGCGCCGGGCTATGTCGACCTGACCGGCCTCTATCCGCACGATCCGGCCAAGGCGCGCGCCCTGCTGGCCGAGGCGGGCTATCCCAACGGCATCGACGTGACCCTGCGCCTGCCGCCCCGCCCCTACGCCCGGCGCAGCGGCGAGGTTCTGATTTCGCAGCTGGCGCAGGCGGGCATCCGCGCCAGGATCGAGAATCTGGAATGGGCCCAGTGGCTGGATCAGGTGTTCAAGCGCCGCCAGTTCGATCTGACCATCGTCGAACACGTCGAGCCGATGGATTACGACATCTACGGCCGAAAGGACTACTATTTCGGCTACGACAGCCCCGCCTTCGACGCCCTTCTGGCTCAAGTCAACGCCGCCCCCGACGAGCCGACACGCAACCGCCTGCTGGGCGACCTGCAACGCCGCATCGCCGATGACGCGGTCAACGGCTTCCTGTTCCAGTCGTCACGCATCGGCGTGTGGAAGGCAGACTTGAACGGCCTGTGGATCAACGGCCCCATCGCCGCCAACGACGTCACCGGCGCCTACTGGACGGGCGCTGGCGCAGCAGGCGCCGCGACTGCCGAGCGCACGGGCGGCGGCCTGCCCTGGAGCTGGATCAGCCTGATCGCGGGCGCCGGCCTGCTGGCCTTCGTCGCCTGGCGCTTCGGCGCGGCCTGGCTGCTGAAGAAGCTGGGCGGCCACGCCCTGACGTTGGCGGCCGCGACCGTGGTCATCTTCCTGCTGCTGCAGGTCGTGCCCGGCGATCCGGCCAGCTATATGATGGGACTGAACGCCAGCCCAGAATCCATCGCCGCCCTGCGCCAGCAGATGGGCCTCGAAGGCTCGGGCCTTGAGCGCTACTTCGCCTGGCTCGGCGACCTGCTGACCGGAAAGTTCGGGACTAGCTACACCTATCAGGTGCCGGTCGGCGGCCTGATCGCCGAACGTCTGGCCGTGTCCGCGCCGCTGGCGCTGATGGCCACCGTCCTGTCGCTGATCGTCGCCCTGCCCATCGGCGTCACCGCCGCCAGCCGCCGGGGAACCGCCGTCGATACCGGCCTGATCGGCGTGACACAGGTCGGCGTCGCCCTGCCCAACTTCTGGATCGCCATGCTGCTGATCCTGTTGTTCTCGGTGAACCTGGGCTGGTTCTCGGCGGGCGGCTTCCCCGGCTGGAGCAGCGGCTTCTGGCCCGCCTTCAAGGCCCTGATCCTCCCCGCCGTGGCGCTGGCCGCGCCGCAGGCCGCCATTCTGGCCCGCGTGCTGAGAACCGCCCTGCTGGACACCATGAACGAGGACTATGTCCGCACCGCCCGCGCCAAGGGCCTGTCGGTCAATCAGGCCCTGTGGCGACACGCCCTGAGGAACGCCTGGATCCCGGTCCTGACCATCCTTGGCCTGCAATTCCCCTTCCTGCTGGCGGGCGGCATCATCATCGAGAACGTCTTCTCCCTGCCCGGCCTCGGCCGACTGGTCTTCCAGGCCATCACCCAGCGCGACCTGATCGTGGTGCAGAGCGTGGTGGTGGTTCTGGTCTTCGCCGTGGTCCTGGTCAGCTTCCTGATCGACCTGGCCTATCTGTTCGCCGATCCGCGCCTGAGGGGACGCCGCGCATGACCGACGCCCCCGCCATCACCGCCCCCGCCAAACCCCGCGTGCGCTGGCCCCTATCGCTGATCGTCGGCGCCACGCTGACCGCAATAGTGCTGGCCACCGCCCTGCTGGCGTTGGCCTGGACGCCCTACGACGTCGAGGCGGTGGACATCGCCGCCAAGCTGACCGCCCCCTCCGCAGCCCACTGGATGGGCACGGACCACTTCGGCCGCGACGTGCTGTCGATGATCATGGCGGGGGCGCAGAACTCCCTCGTCGTGGCCTTCGTCGCCGTCGGCATCGGCGTCGCAATCGGCACGCCTCTGGGCCTGACCGCAGCGGCGCGCGGCGGCTGGGTCGACGAACTGGTCATGCGCGGCAACGACCTGATCTTCGCCTTCCCCGCCCTGCTGCTGGCCGTGATGATCACCGCCGTCATGGGGCCGGGGGCGATCAACGCCGTCATCGCCATCGGCGTCTTCAACATCCCCGTCTTCACCCGCGTCGCGCGCGGCGCGGCGCAAGGGCTGTGGACCCGCGAATACGTTCTGGCCGCCCGCACGGCGGGCAAGTCGAAGACACTGATCTCGCTCCAGCACATCCTGCCCAATCTGATGAGCCTGCTGGTCGTGCAGTCCGCCATCCAGTTCGCCGTCGGCATCGTCGCCGAGGCGGGCCTGTCCTACGTCGGCCTGGGAGCCCAGCCGCCCGCGCCCAGCTGGGGCCGGATGCTGGCCGAGGCCCAGACCATGATCGGCTTCGCGCCATGGCTGGCCATCATGCCGGGCCTCGCCATCTTCGTGACCGTGCTGGGCCTCAGCCTGACCGGCGACGGACTGCGCGACCTGTTCGACCCGCGCGTGCGGCGGGAGCGTTGACCATGACCGTCCTCGATATCCGCGACCTCAGCCTGTCGATCAGCCAGACGCCGATCCTGAAGAACGTCAGCCTTTCCGTCGCCCCCAGCGAAATCCTCGGCCTTGTCGGCGAGAGCGGCTCGGGCAAGTCCATGACCTCGCTGGCCGTGCTGGGCCTGACGCCGCCGCGCGCGACCCTGACCGGCGAGATCCGCCTGAACGGCCAGCTCGTCTCGAACGCCCCCGACGCCGTGATGCAACAGGTGCGCGGCCGCGACGTGGGCATCATCTTTCAGGAGCCGATGACGGCCCTGAACCCCGTCATGACCATCGGCGATCAGGTCGCCGAGACGGTGCGCCTGCACAAGAAGACCTCGCGCAAGGAAGCCCTCGCCGTCGCCCGTTCCGTGCTGGACCGGGTCGGCCTGCCCGCCGAGCGCTTCCCCCTGACCCGCTATCCGCACGAACTGTCTGGCGGCCAGAGACAGCGTGTCGCCATCGCCATCGCCATCGCCCTGACGCCCAAGCTGCTGATCGCGGACGAGGCGACGACGGCGCTGGACGTGACCACCCAGGCCCAGGTGCTGGACCTGCTGAAGCGGCTGGTGCGCGAGGACGGCATGGGCCTGATCCTCATCACCCACGATCTCGCCGTCGTGGCCGAAACCGCCGACCGTCTGGCGGTGATGAAGGACGGCGAACTGGTCGAGGAAGCGCCGGTGGCGCGCATCCGCACCGGCATGGCCCACCCCTATTCCCAACGCCTGCTGGCCAACGCCACCCACGCGCCGACGCGCCTCAGCGTCCCGCAGGCCGACGCCGCCCCCGTGCTTCAGGTCGAGGGACTGGTGCGCGAATACGGCGGCGCGCCCGTCCTGTTCGGCAAGTCGAAAGCCTTCCGCGCCGTCGATCAGGTCAGCCTGTCGATCGCGCCGGGCGAGAGCGTCGGCCTCGTCGGCGAAAGCGGCTGCGGCAAGTCCACCCTGCTGCGCGCCATCCTCGCGCTGGAGACGCCGCAGGCGGGCCGCGTCCGGGTCAAGGGCTGCGACATCACCGCCGCGCGCGGCGCGGCGCTGAAGGCCATCCGCCGCGACATCCAGGTGGTGTTCCAGGACCCCTACGGCAGCTTCGACCCGCGCTGGAAGGTCAGCGATCTGGTGGCCGAGAACTTCCACCTGCTGGACGCCAAGCCGTCGCCCGCAGAGGCCCGCCGCCGCGTCGATGAAATGCTGGAGCGCGTGGGCCTGAACAGCGCCGCGGCCGACCGCTATCCGCACGAGTTCTCGGGCGGCCAGCGCCAGCGCATCGCCATCGCCCGCGCCCTGATCACCGAGCCCTCGGTCATCTGTCTGGACGAGGCGGTGTCGGCGCTGGACGTTTCGGTGCGGGCGCAGGTGCTGGACCTGCTGGCCGATCTGTCGGACCGGCTCGGCCTTTCCTACCTCTTCGTCACCCACGACCTCAGCGTCGTGCGCACGGTGACGGATCGCCTCTTGGTCATGCAGGCCGGAAAGATCGTCGAACAGGGCCACACCGCCGCCGTCTTCGCCGCCCCTTCGCACCCCTATACGCAGAAACTTCTGGCGGCGACGCCGGATCTGGTCCGCAATCACGCTCTGGAAAAGGAAACCGCCGGATGAACCGCAGAACCGTCCTCGGCTCAGCCCTGATCGGCGCCGCCGCCACAGCCGCCGGCGCCGCGAGCGCCAAACCGGCCGCCCAGAGCGCCGCCCGAGCGTCGGGTCGCACCGGGCCGCTGAACCTCATCACCGACGTCGAGGGCATCAAGGTCGGCCAGGCGCACGACGCGGGCGTCCGCACCGGCGTCACCGTCATCCTGGCCGAAAAGCCCGCCACAGCCGCCGTGGATGTGCGTGGCGGCGGCCCCGCCGGGCGCGAGACCGACGTGCTGCGCCCCGAAAACCTGGTGCAGGAGGTGGACGCCATCATCCTATCGGGCGGGTCGGTCTATGGTCTCGGCTCGGCCGACAGCGTCGCCGCCTGGATGGGCATGCGCGGGCGCGGCTACGGCATGGGCGGGGCGCCGGGCGTGCCCCCTTCGCCTATCATCCCGACCGCCTGTCTCTACGACCTGGCCAACGGCGGGAACAAGGCGTGGGAGATGGAGCCCCCCTATCGCCGCCTGTCGGTTCAGGCGCTGGAGGCCGCGAGCGACCGCTTCGACCTCGGCACTGCCGGCGCGGGTTATGGCGCAGAAGCCGGCGCGCTGAAGGGCGGCATCGGCTCGGCCTCAGCGGTCATGGCCTCGGGCTGGACGGTCGGCGCCATCGTGGCGGTCAACAGCGTCGGCTCGGTCGTGGCGCCGGGCGGCAAGAACTTCTGGGCCGCCCCCTATGAGATCGGCGACGAGTTCGGCGGCCTCGGCTCGTCGGGCCTTCACGCCTCGGCCGAGGACTGGGGCCTGTCCAAGTTCCGGCCCCAGCCGCGCGAGAACACCACTATCGCCTGCATCGCCACCGACGTGGCCCTGACGCGGGTCGAGCTTCAGCGCGTGGCCATCATGGCGCAGGACGGCATGGCGCGCGCCATACGCCCGGCCCACGCGCCGTTCGACGGCGACACCCTGTTCAGCCTGTCCACCGGTAAGAAGGTCATCGGTGACCCGGCCCTGCGTCAGGTCGCGGTCGCCCAGCTCGGCAATGTCGCCGCCGACGTCCTGGCCCGCGCGGTGGCGCGCGGCGTCTATCACGCGACCAACTATGAGGGCGTCACCGGCAAGACCTGGCGGGAGATGTAACCCTCTCCGGTTGGGGGAGGGCTTGAGCCTCCAAGAGCCGGAGGCGATTGGCTAAGGCGAAAGGGTGAGAGTTCGTGGTTGAAGTCGGCGTAAGCCGTGGCAATCCCGCCAAGCAACGGCTCACGCCGACGGACAGGACAAGCCCCTCACCCTTTCGCGCAAGAACGACGGCTACGCCGCCGTGCGCTCAAGCCCTCTCCCGCCGGGAGAGGGTTGGCCTTTAGTCGGGATCAGATGGGCGCGCCGGGCGGCACCGCCTGCGCCACCGGAAGGGTCGCGCTCAACGCCTTCAGCCCCTCGACCGGCCCGGTCAGGGCTTCCGCCAGATAGGCGCACTGGGCCGTCTCCAGCCGGTCGCCGCGGCAGCGCTTCAACTGCTCGCCAAACCGCCGCGCGCTGTCGCGAACAGCCCCCTGCGCCGTCGAGGACAGGTCCTTGCCCTGAATCAGCGCAGCCAGATGGGCGGCGTAGCGAGCGCGGGCCACGCGACGCAACTCGGCCTGACGCGGGTTCAGCGTCGCGCCCGGACCGACGGCGACCGCCACCCGGTCCAGCGTCTCGACCAGACCCAGTTGACCCGGATCACGGCGCTCCTGCTCGACCAGACGGTTCAGCCGTTCGGGCGCCAGCAGGGTCTCGAACACCACCTCAGTCGCCGAGGCCGCCGCCGAGGACGGGTCGAACACGGCGTCCGTCTTGCTCTCGAACAGTTCGATCTGCATCTGGCGATCCGGCGTACCCGACTGCACCGACGACAGCAGGTCGATGACCCGGTCCGGCATATCCAGCACCTCGGGCGACAGGGCCTGCATCAGGGCCTCCAGCGCGCCGCGCTGGCGGTCGGCGGGGATGGCGTCGGCGCGTTCATGCCCGTCGCCCTTGACCGCATAGGCATAGTCGACGCCGCCGACCAGACGCCCCACCGCCGTGGTCTGATAGCGGTGATACAGATAGATGGGCACGATCACGCGGCGCAGGTCCGCCGCCGCCGCTCCGTCCGGCAGATTGTCCAGACCGAAGCGCGACAGGGCGATGCGGCGCACGGCCAGAGTATTGGCGAACTCGGCCGTCGGGTCCTCGCCGTTGTCCCACATGGCGCCATAGGCCTGAAGACTACCCAGCGGCCGGGTGTCGCCATCCGACACAGAGCGATAGCCCCGGCCTTGCGCCTGCGCCGCCAGCGCCGCACGGCGCGCCTGCGGGTCCTGCCCCGGCGCATCGCCGTACAGCCAGTCGACGACAAAGCGATCCCAGGCGCCGACCCCAGTCGTATAGGCCTGGCTGAAGTCCAGCCGCTCGCCATCGGCGATGACCCACGGCGCCGGGTAATCCATCACCGAGGCGCGCCCCTCATAGGTCGAGGCGGCGAAGTTGTGCGCGATGCCCAGGGCGTGTCCGATCTCGTGCGCCGACAGATGGCGCAGGCGGTGATAGGCCAGACGGTCCGGGTCGTCCTCGGCGCCCGTTCCGGCGCGCGCGGCGCCGACCAGCCCCTCGATGATCATCTTGTCCTGACGGTCGCGCAGCGAGCCCAGCTGCACCACGCCGCGCACGATCTCGCCGGTGCGGGGGTCGTTGACGCTGGTGCCGGTCGACCAGCCGCGCGTCTCGCGGTGGACCCATGAAATGATGTTGTAGCGGGCATCCATCGGATGGGCGCCCTCGGGCAGCAGCTCGACGCGGAAGGCGTTCAGATAGCCCGCCTGTTCAAAGGCCTGCGCCCACCAGTTGCCGCCCTCGATCAGGGCTTCGCGGATAGCGGGCGGGGCGGCGCGATCGACGTAGAAGACGATGGACTTCTTCACCGTCGAGCGCGCGGCGGACGGATCCGTCTTCTCTAGCCGGAAACGGCGGGCCAGCCGACTGACCACCGGCTGATCCAGGTCGGCGGCGAAATCCGTCACCGTCACCTGAGCCGAGGTGCCCGACCGAGGATCATGCAGCACAGGCAGGAAGCCCTCGTCCGGTAGTCGGATGAACGAATGGCGCACCGCCAGGGTGACGGAACGGGTTTCCGGCGAAACGCGCGACAACTCGCCGCCCGGCTCGTCGCTTGTGAAGGTCTGGACCGTCTGGAACTCGACATTGTCGGGGAAGACCAGGGTCTGGGCCGTATCGACGTAGCCGAGGCTGGCGGCCGGCTTGAACGTCCCCAGCCGCGCACGCTTCAGACGGGAAACCACATTGACCGCGTCGCGCTCGAGAAAGCCCGAAAGGTCCACCGTGACCGAACCGTCGACCCCGGCGTCCGTCGCCTCAGCCGACCAGACGACCGGCGAGACGAAGGAGGCGGCGACGGCGTTGACCTGATCCGGGTCGGCGTCCACGGCGCGGAAGCGGTGGTTCTCGAAGGCGGCGAAGACCCGGTTCCCGACCTTGCGGAAGACCACGACCTGCGTCTGCCCCAGACCTGAACGATCCAGCCCCGCTCCGTCCATGCCCAGGCCCGCCGACAGACCCGGCTGATACAGATAACGGCCCAGAACCCCGTCCGCGTCCGGCGCGGGCAGGCGCACCGAGACCTTGCCCTTGTCGCTGTCCTGTCGCACGCCGAACAGGCCGTCCCGCCAGGCGGCCGACGCCGCCGCCGAGGCGGGCGCGGACTGCGCCGCGACGGGAGCCGCCGCTCCAGCCAGAACCAGACCCGCGGCGCCCGCCAGCAGAACCTTGCGCAACATCGGCTTCCCCCTCCGATTGATTCAACAGCGGTCGTTCAGACCATCGAACGGCCGAAACAGCAAGCGGCGGTTCAGCGTACGCCCAGGGCCAGAGCATCCGGACGCCGAGTGTCGGCCGCGCCCAGGAAACGGTCGCCATCAACCATGATGGACTGGGTGCTCCCCATGGTCATCGACGGACGCACGGCGTGCCCCCGCTCGCGCAGCAGGCGCTCGACGTCGGGCGAGAAGCCGCCTTCCAGCTCCAGAGGGCTGTCCCCGGCGCCCTGGTTCAGGCGCGGGCGCATGGCCGCCTCGGCCACATTGAGCCGGTGGTCGATGACGTTGGAGATCAGCTGCACCATAGTGGCGATGATGTAGCCGCCGCCCGGCGTGCCCGTGACCAGCCAGGGCTTGTCGTCCTCGAACACGATCATCGGCGTGATGGTCGAGCCCAGACGCTTGCCCGGCGCGGGCGAGTTCGGCTGGCCTTCGGAGCCCCAGTAGAAGTTGTCCATGTGGTTGTTCAGCAGGATGCCCGTCCCCGCCGGGGCGACGTGCGCGCCGTAGGAGTTGGACAGGGTGTAGGTGTTCGACACCGCATTGCCGAAAGCGTCCGCGACCGAATAGTGGGTCGTGTCCTGGCTCTCATAGGGGTAGGGGTTGCCCTCGGGGATGTCGGCCGCCTTCAGCGTCCTGTCCGGCGAGATCAGCCGGACCCGTTCGGCGGCGAATTCCTTGCTGGCCAGGCCGTGCGCCGGGGTGGTCCACTGCGGCGCGCCGCCGATCAGGCGACGGTCCGACGAGGTGATCTTCATCGCCTCGGAGATCAGATGCAGGCTGTCGACGCTGCCCCACCCCATCGACCGCAGATCGAAATGCTCCAGCAGGTTCAGCGCCTGGGCGACGCTCACGCCCGAAGCTGTCGGCGGCATATAGGCGATGCGGTGGTCGCGATAGCTGCCCCAGATCGGCTCTGACACGTCGGCGCGATAGGCGGCCATGTCGGCCATGGTGATGACGCCGCCGCCCGCCTGGACGCCCGCCACGATCTGACGCGCCAGCTCGCCCTTGTAGAACTCGTCCGCCCCGCCGCGCGCCACCTTGCGCAGGCTCTCGGCCAACAGAGGCTGGCGGAAGATCTCGCCCGCGCGATAGGGGGTTCCGTCCGCCTTCAGATAGGCTTCGCGCGCGCCCGGATCGGTCGCCAGCACCCGCGCCCGGCCCGCCGTGGCGTCGGCCTCGCCGTCCGACAGGACATAGCCTTCCTCGGCCAGCTTGATCGCCGGCGCGACCAGATCGGCCCAGGGCATGGAGCCGAAGCGCGCGTGCGCCTCCCACATGCCCATGACCGTGCCCGGCACCGAGACGTTGATGAAGCCCGACGGCTTGGAGCGGTCGAACCGGCCGCTGTCGTCCAGCAGCAGGTCCGGCGTCGTCGCCGCCGGCGCCGTGCCGTAGTAGTTGATTGCGATGGTCTGGGCCGGCCGCTCGGCCGTGGCCGCCATATGGACGATCATGTAGCCGCTGCCGCCGATGTTGCCCGCACGCGGCAGGGTCACGGCCTCGGCGAAAGCCACGGCGACGGCCGAATCCACCGCATTGCCGCCCTGACGCAGGATTTCGACGCCCACGCGGGTCGCCGGGTCGCTCTGGCTGACCACCATTCCGCCGCGCCCCACCACGGGACTGTGAATCTGGCCGTAGTTGACGATGTCGCCGCCGCTGCCCGCGGCGGGTCGGACCTGGGCCGCCGCCTCCTGAGCCAAGACAGGCCCCGCCAGCAGCATCAGGGCTGCCGCAGAAACCGCCGTCGCCGACTTCATCAAACCGATACGCATACAAAACCCCGCCACAAATTCCGTCCCACCGCAGCGGTTACAATCCCCCGCCGCCCCAACAAGACAGAACATATTGCCAATAGGCTCTGCGATAGCATTGCGGAAAACAGCAGTTCAAGGGCGGTCGCCTGCGATTATTGCGCTCATTATCTTGAATATCGGCAATATTTATCCCGAAAAGGTTGACGCGCCCTTCTATGGCCGCTTCAAGTCCGAACCGAGGCGGAATCTCCGTTCTGCGCCCAATTTCGATCCGTCGATGCGGCGAACGAAGGTCACGCCTTTTCACAACAGATAACGGTCAGAGGCCTCGTTAAAGCGCCGACCATAGGGGATGCCCAGTCTAATGAGTTCAGTATTCACGCGTCGCAACATGAGAACGGCCCTGCTGGCCACGACCGCCCTGTTCGGCGCGACGACCGCCGTCGCCCAGGAGGCTGGTCAGGAGACGGGTGACGAGATCACCCAGCTCGAAGAGATCGTCGTCGTCGGCTCGCAGATCAAAGGCGCCAAGGTGACGGCCGCCCTGCCCGTGACGGTTCTGGCCGAGGAAGACATCATCGCCGCTGCGCCGGTTTCGGGCGATGACCTGTTCCGCTCCATCCCCCAGATGGGCGATGTGACCTTCAACTCGTCCTACCAGCCGAACACCTCGAACTCGGCGCGCGGCGACACCGGCTCGGTCAACCTGCGCAGCCTGGGCATCGGCAACACCCTGGTGCTGCTGAACGGCCGCCGCGTGGTAGGCCACCCGACGTCGCAGGCCAACGAACACCTCGTTCCGGTCCTGACCTACAACACCAACGCCATTCCGGTTTCGGGCCTGAAGCGCCTTGAAGTCCTGCGTGACGGCGCCGCCGCCATCTACGGCGCCGACGCCGTGGCCGGCGTGGTCAACACCGTCCTGCGCGACGACATGAACAGTTGGACCATGTCGGCCCAGCACGGCGGCGCCGAAGGCACAGGCATGCGCGAGACCAATCTGTCGGTCTACGGCGGCAAGGACTTTCTGGACGGCCGCGCCAACCTGTCGCTGTTCTTCAACTATGATCACCGCAGCGAGCTGAACACGCTGGATCAGGACTACACGTCCAGCAACGACAAGCGCGGCCTGTTCGCCGGAACTGGATTTGAAGACCACACCAGCCTGAACGGCACTTCGCAACTGGCGCCCTGGGGCCGCTTCACGGTGCGCAACGCCAACGGCTCCGCCGGCCAGGGCTTCACGATCGTCCCGCAGGGTCACGCCAGCTGCGTCACGCCGACCCAGGAGGGCGTGTGCCTCGCCAATGGCACGAACCTGCCTGCCGACCTGAACGCAGACACGGCCCGAATGGGTCTGTCGGTCATGCCGGAAGTGGACCGCTTCAACGTCTTCACCACCGGCCGCTATCAGATCAACGACGCCGTGGAGGCGTTCGGCGAACTGGGCTTCTACCACGCCAAATCGCAGGCCTACCAAGAGCCGATCGCGACCGCTTCGGGCGTCAGCTTCATCATTCCGGGCTCGAACTACTACAATCCGATCGCCGGCGATCCGAACATCACCCTCACCGGCTACCGCTTCTCGGACATGGGTCCGATCAGCGTGGAAGTCACCAACAAGCAGTTCCGCATCCTCGGCGGCGTGCGCGGCGAGTGGAACGGCTGGAACTGGGAATCGGCCCTGATGTGGTCGGAAGCCTCGGCCAAGGACGTCTCGGACAACATCTCGGCGACCCGCCTTCAGGAATGGGCCGCCAAGTCCACGCCCGACGCCTACAACTTCTTCAACGGCGGCACGATCGGCAATGTACAGGTCGGCGACGGCTCCCCGTCGAACCAGGCGGCGCTGGACGCCATCCGCGTCGACATGGTCCGCAAGACCAAGACTGAACTGGGCCTGTGGGACTTCAAGATCTCGCGCCCGGACATCTATCAGCTGCCGGCCGGTCCGGTCGGCGTCGCGGCCGGCGTCGAACTGCGCACCGAGACCCAGCACGACGACCGCGACGATCGCGTCGACGGCACGATCCGCTACACCAACCTGGCCGGCGTCAAATCCTCCGACCTGATCAACCAGTCGGAAAACCCGGACACCTACGGCGAGCGTGACGTCTTCTCGGCCTATGTCGAAATCGCCGCCCCCCTGGTGTCCCCGGAAATGGGCGTTCCGCTCGTCCACAACCTCGAAATCCAACTGGCCGGCCGTTTCGAGGAATATTCGGACTTCGGCTCCGTCACCAAGCCGAAGATCGCCGGCGCCTGGGACATCGTCGACGGCTTCCGCGTCCGCGCCTCGTGGGCCGAGGGCTTCCGCGCCCCGAACCTGGAACAGATCAACGCCACCCAGATCACCCGCTCGAACCAGTCGGTGGACTGGGTCTACTGCGAAGCCCTGAACCGTCAGGGCGCGCTGGCCAACGGCCTGCGCGACTGCGGCGCCTCGATGGCCTCCAGGGTCGCTCAGCCGTGGCGCGCGGACTTCAATCAGAACCACGCCCGCAAGTCGACGCAGGAACGCCGCGCAGGCAATCCGGACCTGCAGCCGGAAGAGTCGGAAACCTTCTCGGTCGGCCTGGTCATCCAGCCGCGCTTCATCCCGGCCGAACTGGGCGACTTCACCATCACCGCCGACTGGTGGCAGGTCGAACAGACCGGCATGGTCGGCCTGTTCCGCGGTCAGAACGCCCTGACGCTGGACTATCTGCTGCGCAAGAACGGCTCGTACAATCCGAACGTGGTGCGCGGCGACGCCTCCGCCGCTGACGGCCGCATCTTCGCCGGCACCGGCCTGGAGGCTGCGGGCGAGGTTCTCTACATCACCGACGCCTACACCAACCAGCAGCCGCAGACGGTTGAAGGGCTGGATCTGGGCGTGATGTGGCGCCTGCGCGGCACCCAATATGGCGACTTCAGCGCCAACCTGAACGTCTCGCACCTGCTGAAGTACTATCTGGACATGTCGCCGGACACGCAGAAGCTGTCGGACGCCGTCGCTTCGGGCGAGTTGGACTCCAACATCTGGGTGTCCGGCTCGATGGGCGACATGATCGCCGATCTGGGCCGCCCCGAATGGAAGTGGTCGCTGTCGGCCACCTGGAACAAGGACGCCTGGACCGTCGGCGCCTTCACCCAGTACATTTCGTCGCTGTACGACGACAGCATCACCAACTCGGCGGGCGACTACTGGACGGTGGATTCCACCCTCACCGCCAATCTGTACGCCGAATACGAGTTCGGAGCCGATCGCTTCGGCGGCATGCTGTCCGGCACGGCTGTGCGCGTCGGCGTCCGCAACATCACCGACGAGCAGCCCCCGCTGTCCGCCGACGGCTATGTCGGAACGGTGTATCAGCCCTACGGCCGCTACTGGTACGCCAGCGTCCGCAAGGCCTTCTGATCGGCCTGACCTAGACAAGGGGGCGGAAGGCGGCGACGCCTTCCGCCCTTCTCTTTTGAACACGAGGGAGATCCCCCGAGATGAAACCCGTATCCCTGCGCGCCCTGGCCCTGGCCGCCGCCCTCGCCGCGCCGCTGTCGGGCCTGCCCGCCCACGCCGCTGAGCTGTCGGCTCAGGACAAGCAGAGCCTGCTCGCCACCGTCGACCGCAACCAGGCCGCCCTCGACCACGCCGCGCTCGAAATCTGGAAGTTCGCCGAGCTGGGCTATCAGGAGACCCAGAGTTCGGCCCTGCTGCAGGGCCAGCTGCGCGACGCCGGCTTCACCGTCACGCCCGGCATCGCCAATGAGCCGACCGCCTTCCTGGCCAGCTTCAAGAACGGTTCCGGTCCGGTCATCGCGGTCCTAGCCGAATACGACGCCCTGCCCGGCCTGTCGCAGACCCTCAGCCCGATCCAGGAATCCGCGGGCGGCCATGCGGGCCACGGCTGCGGCCACAACCTGTTCGGCGCCGCCTCGATTCACGCCGCCATCGCCGTGAAGGACTGGATGGTCGCCAACAATATCAAGGGCGAGCTGCGCGTCTACGGCACGCCCGCCGAGGAAGGCGGCTCGGGCAAAGTCTACATGGTCCGCGACGGCCTGTTCGACGACGTGGACGTGTCGCTGCACTGGCACCCCGGCAATGTGAACTCGGCCCGCCAGGGCGACACCATGGCCAACGTCTCGGGCAAGTTCCGCTTCTACGGCACGGCGTCCCACGCCGCCGCCGCGCCGGACAAGGGCCGCTCGGCCCTAGATGGCGTCGAGGCCATGAACGCCATGGTCAACCTGATGCGCGAGCATGTGCCCGACCGCACGCGCATCCATTACGCCATCACCGACGGCGGCAAGGCGCCGAACGTCGTCCCGGCCTACGCCGAAGCCTATTACTACGTCCGTCACAACAACCCGGAGATCGTCCGCGACGTGCTGGAGCGGGTGAAGCTGGCCGCCGACGGCGCGGCGCTCGGCACCGGCACCCGCGTCGAATTCGAGGCCATCGGCGGCGTCTACTCCATGCTGCCTAACGAGGCCCTGATGCGCGTCATGGACCGCAACCTGCGCCATGTCGGCGGCATCACCTGGACGGCCGAGGAAACCGCCCTGGCGTCGGAAATCCAGAAGACCCTGACCACCAAGCCCGACCTGGCCTCCGTCGGCCAGATCGAGGACGCCGTGATCGGGGGCGACTTCGGCGGCTCGACCGATGTCTCGGACGTGTCCTGGGTCACGCCGACGGTCGGCCTGTCGACGGCGACCTTCGTGCCGGGGTCGGCCGGTCACTCGTGGCAGAACGTGGTGGCGGCAGGCTCGACCATCGGCCTGAAGGGCGCCCATCTGGCGGCCAAGACCCTGGCCCTGACCACCGCCGAACTGTTCCAGAGCCCCGAGACGATCCAGGCCGCCAAGGCCGAATTCGAGCGCCGCCGCGGCCCTGACTTCCAATACCGCGCCCTGCTGGGCGACCGCGCCCCGGCGCTGAACTACCGCCACTAAGACCGCCGCGCCCCTTCTCCCCTTGTGGGAGAAGGATCGACATCGCCTATCGGACCGCTGCAATCCCGGTAAAACACGGCGATTGCGCGTGGCTTACCGCGATCAGCCCGCCGCCTCCCGTCCGTCCGCCATCATGAGCGCTCCACCGACAGCGCGGAGCGATTTCAGACGATTCAGACGAATTGGACTCTGTTTTTTCGGCGGGGCCGATCAGGCCTCTGCGCGTGACGCCGGACGGCTCCTGACCGCCCGCGCGGGCTGCCCGGCGTGGATGTCGCGCCCGCGCCGCTCGACCTCCCGCAGGATCGCCGCCAGCTCCTTGTCGGTCAGATGCTCGATGCCGATGAAGGCCGCGTCGGCCTTCTTCACCGCATAGACCAGCTCGTCCAGCTTGGCGTGCATGGCGGCGGCGTCGCGGTTCTGGGTGTTCTGGATCAGGAAGACCATTAGGAAGGTGACAATGGTCGTGCCGGTGTTGATCACCAGTTGCCAGGTCTCGCTGTACCTGAACACCGGTCCCGTCACGGCCCAGATCAGCACCACCGCCAGGCAGACGATGAAGGTCCACGGCCGCCCCGCAAGCTTGGCCGTTGCGTTCGCCAGATGATTGAACAGCTTTTCCATTCCGGCGGAACGGCGGCCGCAGGGCCAGGTTCCGCCGGATCAGAGTTCGCCTCAGTCCGCCTTCTGCGGCGCCCGCGTTCCGATGGTGCGATCCAGGAAGTCCAGATAGGTCCGCCACTGATGCAGCTGACGATCATTGCCCCGAATGCCGTGGCGCTGGCCCGGATAGAGCATGGTCTCGAAGGGGATGCTCTTTTCCTGAAGGGCGTTCAGAACTCGCGTGGTGTTCTCGAAGATGACGTTGTCGTCGGCCATGCCGTGCATCAGCAGCAGACGCCCGGTCAGATTGTCGAGGCGGTTCACCACGTCCGAGGCGGCGTAGCCGTCCACGTTCGCCTGCGGCGTCGACATATACCGCTCGGTATAGGCGGTGTCGTACAGGCTCCACTCCGTCGGCGGCGCGCCCGCCAGGGCGGCGGCCAGCCCCATCTTCGGCTCGGTCAGCGCCATCAGGCTCATGAACCCGCCGTAGGACCAGCCCATCATGGCGATCCGGCTGTCGTCGACATAGGGCAGCGAGCGCAGATAGTCCGCGCCGATGACCTGATCCGCGATCTCCGGCTGACCCATCTTCAGATAGAGGGCCTGTTTGAAGGCGGCCGAGCGATCGCCTTCGCCCCGGTTGTCCAGGCGGAAAACGATGTAACCGGCCTCGGTCAGCAGTTGCGTCGTCGCCGGCTGCCAGGCGTTCTTCACCCCGCCCCCCGAAGGACCGCCATAGACCTGCATCACCACCGGATACTGCTTCGACGGATCAAAGCCCGGCGGCGTGGTCATCTGCCAGACGAGGGTCTCGCCGTGGCTTTGAAGGGTTCCAAAGGTCGGCTTCTGCTGGCGCTCGGCATAGGGCCAGAAGGGGTGGCCGGGCTGGAGCCTGTTCTCCTCGATCCAGCGCACGCGCTGGCCGTTGATCGAATACAGGGCCGACTGCGCCGGGGTGTTCACGTCGCTGTAGTTGCCGACATAGGCCGTGCCGGTGTTGTTGACCGACGCGCTCCACCAGCCGCCGCGCGGGGTGACTTCCGTGGGGCTCAACGTCCGCTTGTAGCTGGCGCGGAACAGCTGCTGCTCGATCGGATATTCCCTGCCGTCGCGCATGGAGGCGGTGAAGAAGACCTCGCCCGTCTCCTGATTGACGCCGTCCAGCGCCTTGACCGGATAGTCGCCGCGCGTGATCGCCCGCAGGCGGCGGCCGTCCTTGTTGTAGAGATACAGGTGACGCCACCCGCTCTCCTCGCTGGACCAGATGAAGTTCCCGTCCTTCAGCGCCTTGAAGTCATGGGTGACGTTGACCCAGGCGTTCGAGGTCTGACTGGCGATCACCCGGCTGGCGCCCGTGGCCGGATCGACGCTGAGCAAGTCCAGCCGCTTCTGGTCGCGCGACAGGCGCTGGACATAGGCGACCGAGCCGTCCGCCGCCCAGTTCACCCGGCCCAGATAGATGTCGTTGTCAGCGCCCAGGTCGACCTTGACCCGCTGACCGCTCTGCACGTCCTGCACATACAGCTCGACCACGGCGTTGGGCCGTCCGGCGCGTGGATAGCGTTGCGAGATGACCGAGGCCCCGCCGCCCGTGATGTCCAGGCGCGGAATGACGTCGACCGTGCTCTCGTCCGTGCGCTGCAGGGCGATGTAGCGTTCGTTCGGGCTCCACCAGTAGCCGGTGTCGCGATCCAGCTCTTCCTGGGCGATGAACTCAGCCGTGGCCCAGGTGATCAGATCCTTGCCGTCCGTGGTGATCGCCTGTTCGGCGCCCGTCTCCAAGTTGACCAGGACCAGGTTCTGATCGCGCACGAAGCTGACGAAGGCCCCCTTGGGCGACACCTTGGCGTCGATCTCATCGGCCGCCGTCTCGGTCAGGCGCCGCACCGAGCCGTCGGCGCGGTTGGCCAGAAAGACATCGCCCTCCAGCGGCGCCAGGATATAGCGGCCCTGCTCGTCCCACGAATATTCGACAACGCCGCGCTGGGAAATCCGCATCCGCTCGCGCCGCGCCTTCTCGGCCTCGGACAGTTCGCCGGCGTCGGGGACCAGGGCGCGGGCGTCGATCAGCTTGAACGGCTCGCCCCCCTTCACCGGCGCGGCCCACAGGTCCAGCACGTCCACGTCATCCTCGCGCGAGCGCAGGAAGGCGACCAGTTCGCCGTCGGGCGACAGGCTGACGCCCTTGGCCACCGGCCCGGCCAGGGACGGATTGGCGAACACCCGCTCGACCGTCAGGATCGAGGACGCGGGCGCCGTGGCGGCGGGCGGAGCCGCGGGCTGCGGCGAGGATTGGGCGAAGGCCGAGGTCGCAGCCATCAGGATCGTCGAGGCGAGAAGAAAAGTGCGCATGGCGGTGAAGCTAGAGACGGAATCTTCCGTCGTCATCCGCAATTCGTCCTTCTCCCCTTGTAGGAGAAGGTGGGCCCGAAGGGCTCGGATGAGGGGTTTCTCCGACAGAGGCCAAAGCCGCGTGGTCGGAAAGGTTGCAAAACCCCTCATCCGTCAGGCTTCGCCTGCCACCTTCTCCCGCAAGGGGAGAAGGATCGCCGCACCACCCTTTCGCAACCGCCCGCGACAGCCTAGGTAGTCGCCATGTCCGACGCCTCCCTCGCCTCGCCGCCCGTCAAGGCCAGTCCTTTCCACGAACTCGAAGTCCTGTGGGTCCGCCACTGGAACGACCAGTTGTTCAGCTTCGGCGTCAAAAGGCCCGAGGATTTCCGCTTCCGATCGGGCGAGTTCGTCATGATCGGACTGCCCGGCGAAGACGGCGGCAAACCCGTGCTGCGCGCCTATTCCATCGCCTCGCCCTTCTGGGCCGAGGAGCTGGAATTCTTCTCCATCAAGGTCGAGGACGGCCCCTTGACTTCGCGCCTGCAGAAGATCGTCGCGGGCGACAGCGTCCTGATGGGCAAGAAGCCGACCGGCACCCTGGTTCTGGACGCTCTGACCGGCGGCGAGCGTCTGTGGCTGATCGGCACCGGCACGGGCCTGGCGCCCTGGCTGTCGGTGGCGCGCGACCCGGAAACCTACTCCCGCTTCAAGCAGGTCATCGTCTGCCACACGGTGCGAAACGTCGCCGACCTGGCCTACCGCGACTTCTTCAGCCACGAGATCCACGACGATCCGCTGATCGGCGACGAGGCCAAGGCCCAGCTGACCTACTATCCGACCGTGACCCGCGAGCGTTTCGAGACGCCGGGCCGGATCACCGACCGCATCAAGTCGGGCGACCTGTTCGCCGACCTGCAACTGCCCATCGGCTTTGCGCCCAACAGCGACCGCGTCATGCTGTGCGGCTCGATGGCCATGATCAAGGAGACCGGCGAACTGCTGGAAACCTACGGCCTGAAGGAAGGCTCGAACGCCGAACCCGGCGACTATGTTCTGGAGCGCGCCTTTGTCGGCTGACCTGATGACCTCTCCCCGCACCGTCGCCATCGACGACCGCAAGGCCCCGGAAGACTGCGCCACCATGGCCGATGTGCGTCAGGGCGTGGACGCCCTTGACCGCGCCCTTGTGACCCTGCTGGCCGAGCGCCAGCGCTACATGGACGCCGCCGCCCGCATCAAGCCGAACCGCGACGCCGTCTTCGACCAGGCCCGTATCGACGACGTGGTGGCCAAGGTGCTGAAGGCGGCCGAACCCGCCGGCCTGTCGCCCGACATCGCTGAGCCGGTCTGGCGCCTGCTGATCGACCGCTGCATCGCCCACGAGTTCGGAACCTGGGACAAAACGCGGGTCTGAACTTCCTTCTCTCCTTGCGGGAGAAGGACAGTCGCCCTCAGCCCTTAAGGCTCTTCAACGCCAGTTCATGGCGATAGGCCGCCACATCAGCCAGGGCCGCGTCCAGCGCCGTCTTCACCCGCTCCAGCCCGGCGGGCGCGGCCGCCTGCTCGCCGAACTCCACCTCTTCGCAGATCTGGGCCAGGGCCTTGGCCCCGATGCCCGCCCCGGCGCCGCGGATGGTGTGGACGGCGTCGCGCCAGCCTTCGCTGGACGCGTCCAGCATGGCCGACCACATGCGGGCCTGTTCGGCGAACAGGCCCAGCACCTCCTCCGTCACATCATCCATGCCCGCCGTCATGGCTTCGAGGACGGTGAAATCCACCGCCCCCGACAGGTCGCGTCTCGCCATCAGGCCTCGGACTCCTCGCCCTTGGCCAGGCGCGAGTTGCGCGACGACCACAGCAGGTACAGAGCCAGACCGAACAGGTTCCACAGCAGGAAGTAGAGTTGCGTCGAACTCTTCAGGCTGAAGAAGAAGACGATGCAGCCGACGATGGCGATGCCGCCGACCAGCCACCACAGCGGCGCCTTGAACTTGCGCTCGCGGTTCGGCTCGCGCACGCGCAGCACGATCAAGCTGACGCCCACGGCCATGAAGGCCATCAGGGTGCCCGCATTGGCCAGCGACGCCAGTTCGTCCAGGCGCATGATGCCGGCCAGGAAGGCCACGACGATGGCGGTGAACACCGTCACCACGGCCGGAACGCCGCGCTTGGAGATCTTGGCCAGACGGTTGGGCAGCAGGCCGTCGCGCGCCATGCCCAGGAAGATGCGGCTCTGGCCGAACAGGAAGGCCAGCAGCACGGTCGGCAGGGCGATCACGGCGGCGGCGGCGATCCACTGGGCGGCGACGCCCTGGCCCAGGCCGCGCATGATGTGGGCCAGCGGCTCCGGGCTGTCGGCGAAGCTGGCGACCGGGGCGGCGCCGATAGCAGCGGCGGCGACGGCGATATACAGCACGGTGCAGACCACCATCGAGCCGACGATCCCGATGGCCAGGTCACGCTCGGGCTTCTTGGTCTCTTCGGCCGCCGTGGCGATGGCGTCAAAGCCGTAGAAGGCGAAAAAGATGATGGCCGCCGCCGCCATGACTCCCGTCTGCACGAAGGGCGCCCCGAAGCCGTGCGGCATGAAGGGGGTGAAGTTGGCCGTATCGAAGTGCGGCATGGCGATGGCCACGAACACCACCAGGGCGGCGATCTTCACGAACACCAGAATGGCGTTCAGCGTGGCGCTCTCGCGCGTGCCCAGCAGCAGCAGGCCGGTCACGATCGCGATGATGAAGATGGCCGGCAGGTTGATCAGCCCGCCCTCGACGTGCGGCCCCACGGTCAGCGCGAACGGCAGGTCGACGCCCAGCCCCGCCAGGAAGGGCACGGCGTAGCCGGACCAGCCGACGGCCACCGTCGACACGACCAGCGAATATTCCAGGATCAGACTCCACCCCACGACCCAGGCAAAAATCTCGCCCAGCGCGGCGTAGGAATAGGTATAGGCGCTGCCCGAGGCGGGCATGATGGTCGACAGCTCGGCGTAGGCCAGGGCGGCGCAGGCGCACACCAGACCGGCCAGGGCGAAGCTGATCAGCACCGCCGGCCCCGCCAGACCCGCCCCGACCCCGATCAGGGTCAGGATGCCGGTGCCGACGATGGCGCCGACGCCCAGCGCCATAAGGTGCGGCCAACCCAGGGTTTTCTTGAGCCCCGGCCCCGAATGCGGGGCCAGCATCGCGTCGATCGAGCGACGACGGTTCCAGAACGCCATAATCTCTACTCCCCCTCGCCGCGTCTTTCCGGCGGCTGATTCAAGGCGCGACCTTAGCGCGCGATGCAATCGCGATAAAAGATGCATTTGACGCTTGCACCCGACACCGGTCCTGAGTAATAGGAGCGCCCTTCGCCAAGGCCATCAACGCCGCCGCGAAGGACCGGCGCCACACCAAGGGCGCAGACGACGGTACGGGTGATTAGCTCAGTTGGTAGAGCAGCTGACTCTTAATCAGCGGGTCCACAGTTCGAACCTGTGATCACCCACCATCGTCTCATTTCTTTGCATCGTTGGATGGCTGTCGCTTCGGCGCGAAACCATCCTGCCGCGTGCGGTTTCTGCTAGAAGACGCGCATGTCTGACGCCGTCTCGATTCCCGCCGCCCCCGCTTCCTCTCATGGCCCGCTGACGGGCGTGCGCGTTCTGGACCTGTCGCGCGTGCTGGCGGGTCCGTGGGCGACGCAGACCCTGGCCGATCTGGGCGCCGAGGTGATCAAGATCGAGCGGCCGGGCGCGGGCGACGACACCCGCCACTGGGGGCCCCCCTTCACCACCACGGCCGACGGCCAGCCGGGAGACGCCGCCTATTTCCTGTGCGCCAACCGGGGCAAGAAGTCGGTCGAGCTGGACATCGCCAGCCCTGAAGGCGCCGAGACCGTGCGCCGCCTGGCCGCGACCTGCGACGTGGTGGTCGAGAACTTCAAGACCGGCGGGCTGAAGAAGTACGGCCTCGACTACGCCTCGCTGGCGGCGGTCAATCCGAAGCTGGTCTATTGCTCCATCACCGGCTTCGGCCAGGACGGGCCGGACGCGCACCGGGCGGGCTACGACTATATGATCCAGGCCATGGGCGGGCTGATGTCGATCACAGGCCAGCCCGACGGCGCGCCGGGCGCCGAGCCGATGAAGGTCGGGGTGGCGGTCGTGGACCTGTTCACCGGCCTGTACGCCTCCAACGCCATTCTAGCGGCGCTGTGGCACGCACGGGCGAGCGGCGAAGGCCAGCACGTCGACATCGCCCTGTTTGACGTCCAGGCGGCCATGCTGGCCAATCAGGCGACCAACTACTTCGTGTCGGGCAAGGCGCCGAGCCGGATGGGCAACGCCCACCCCAACCTGGCCCCCTATCAGCCCTTCCCCTGCTCGGACGGCATGGTGATCATCGCCGTGGGCAACGACGGCCAGTTCCGCGCCCTGTGCGGCGCCCTGGGGCTGCAGGTCGAGGATCGCTTCGCCACCAACGCCCTGCGGGTCGCTGAGCGCGAGGCGCTGGGGCCGCTGATCGCCGCGAAGACGCAAGGCTTCACCATGCAGGGGCTGATGCAGGCGCTGGAGGCGGCGGGCGTGCCCTGCGGCCCCGTCAACACCATCGACCAGGTGTTCGAGGAGCCCCAGGCGATCCATCGCGGTCTGACCGTCGAGCAGACGCGGCCCGACCTGGCCGATCCCGTCCGCACTGTGGCTTCGCCTATCCGCCTGTCGAAGACGCCGGTGCGCTATGACGCCCCGCCGCCGAAACTGGGGCAGGATACGGAAGCCGTGTTGGAGGCGTTGAAGCGGAAGAGCTGATCTCGCGGCTCAGCTGACCTGCCGCTTCTCCAGCTTCCGCGCCAGGGTGCGGCGGTGCATCCCCAGGCGACGCGCGGTCTCGGAGATGTTGAAGTCGGTCTCGGCCAGCACCTCGTGGATGCGTTCCCACTCCAGCGTCTTGATCGAGGTCGAGCGCGCCGTCAGGGGCGCATCGGGATCGCCCGCCTCGCGGCCGAAGGCGGCTTCGATGGCGTCGGTGCCGGCGGGCTTGGCGAGGTAATGCCGCGCGCCCAGCTTGATCGCCTCGACCGCCGTGGCGATGCTGGCGAAGCCCGTCAGCACCACGATCACCAGGTCGGGATCAAAGGCGTGCAGCGTCTGCACGCAGGTCAGGCCCGACGCCGTTCCCAGCTTCAGGTCCACCACGGCGTAATCGGGATGGTGCGTCTTCAGCAGTTCGACCATCTGGTCATGGCTGTGAGCCGAGACGACCTGATAGCCGCGCCGCTCGAACGACCGACGCAGGGTGCGCGAAAAGGACTCGTCGTCCTCGACGATCAGAAGCTGGCGGGGTTCGTCGGTCATCTCATTCCCTCTTTCCAGGCTCCTCATTTCGGCGCCAGGGCGTCGATCGGCAAGGTCAGGCGCACCATGGCGCCGGCAGCGCCGCCCTGCCCTTTCGGGCGATTCACAGCCACGACCGTCCCGCCCAGCTTGCGCATCACATTCACCAGCAGGAACAGCCCCAGGCCCGAGCCCGCCCGCGCCTTGGTCGACTGATAGGGCTGGCCCAGCTTCTCGAGGATCGCCGACGAGAAACCCGGCCCGTCGTCCTCGAAGGCGATAAACAAGCCGCCCGCGTCGGCGGCGGCCCGCACCTCCAGGTTTCGCGCTCCGGCTTCATGAGCGTTGTCCAGAAGGGCGCTGAACACCTGCTTCAAGGCGGGATCTACGATGATGGACGGATTGCCGGGCGCCGGACCGTCCAGGGTCACGCGCATGGCCTCGCCCGACTTGTCGGACCATTCGGCGATGATCTCCTGCAGGAAGGCCTTCAAAGTGGTGACGGTCGGCGCCTCGCCCCGCGCCTCGCCCGCCGACATCAGGATGTTGGTGACGATGGATTTGCAGCGCTCGACCTCGGCCTGCATCTGCTCGATGTCCTGCACCAGGTCTTCGTCGCGGTTCAGCACGGGCATCCGCCGCCAGTCGCTGAGGATGACGGAGAGCGAGGCCAGGGGCGTGCCCAGCTCATGCGCCGCGCCTGACGCCAGCAGGCCCATGCGGACGATGTGGTCCTGTTCCGCCGCCTGCTGCCGGGCCTCGGCCAGATAGGCGTCGCGGGCGCGCACGTTCTGGCTGGTGCGGGTGACGAAGGCGACCAGCAGCACGGCGATCAGGATGAAGTTGATCAGGGCGCCCTGCTGGATCAGGCCCAGTCGCGCATCGGCCCCGGCGGGCAGGTCCAGCGGCTGTCGCCAGATCGCCAGAAAGGCCAGGCAGGCGCCCGTCGCCAACACAAAGCCCCAGGCGTAGGCCGGGCGCAGCAGCACCGCCGCCAGCACTACCTGCATCAGATACAGGGCCGCGAACGGATTGGTCGCCCCGCCGCTGAAGTAGAGCAGCCAGCTCAACGCCGCCACGTCGACGCATAGGGCCAGCAGGATCTCCGGGTCAGTGACGACCTTGCGCCGCAGAGTGACGGGCGCGCTGACCAGGTTCATCACCGCCAGGGCCGTCGGCGCCAGCAGCAGCGGCCCTAGCGGCAGATGGATGCCTAGCCCCCAATGGACGATGACGATGGTCGCCACCTGGCCGATCACAGCCAGCCAGCGCAACTGGATCAGCAGCAGCATGTTGCGCCGCCCCGCCGCGCCCGGCGACACGGGCGTCTCGGCGTTGGCGTCCATGCCCATCAGGGTGCGGGCGAAGCGGCTCAGGGTCTGGGTCTGCATCATCGGCCCGCGAGCCTACGGCGCCGCTCTTCGCGCAGCCACAGCACCGCACCGCCCGCCGACATCAGCGCTAGGCCGAACCAGGTCAGGGCGTAGACCAGATGGCTGTTGGCGAACCGCACCACGGTCAGCCCGCCGCGCGGCCAGCCGCCCGGATTGGGCGTCGCATCCGCGTCGATGAAATAGGGGGCGACCGGGCCGCTCAACTGCTTGGCCTCGGCGATCGCCGCCACGTCGCGCGAGAACCAGCGGTCGCCCGCCGGATCGTTGTCGCGCAGGAAGCCGCCCTTGGGCTCGCTGATCCGCAACAGGCCGGTGACGGAGACAGGCCCCTCGACCTGACCTTCGGCGCGGGTTTCGGGCGCGGCGCGCTCGGCCGGAACGAAGCCCCGGTTGATCAGGACGGTGAAGCCCCGCGCATCCTCCAGCGGCGTGACGACCCAGAAGCCCGGCCCCAGGTCCGTCACCGCCTTCACCCGTACCTCGCGGTCATGCGCGAAGCGACCGCTGGCGATGACGCGGCGGTACTGGTCCGCCTCGCGCGTCACGGCGTCGAAGTCTGCAGGCCCCGGCGCCGGGACAGGATCGGCGTGGATGCGGCTGTCGACCTGACGGATCAGCTCCTGCTTCCACGCCAGGCGCTGGACCTGCCAGGCGCCCAGCGCCGAAAAGCCCGCGATCAGCACGGCGAACGCCGCCAGCCCCGCGACCCGTCGACGGCGTGACGCCAGACGGGCGGCGGGTTCAGGGGCCGAAGATGACGTCAAGCGGCGCCTCCGCGTGCGAGAGGGCTCAGCCCATCCCCTGCATGTCGTGGACGGGCATCATGTTGGTGTTCAGGTGATACATGACCCAGACCGAACCGGCGACGGCGATGACCACGATCACCAGGGTGAAGATCAGCGCCAGCATGTTCCATCCGCCCTCGGACTTATGGTTCATGTGCAGGAAGAAGATCATGTGGACCACGATCTGCACCACGGCGAAGCCGGTGATGATCAGACCCGTCAGCTGCGGCGCCAGCACCCCGGCCATGACCAGCCAGAAGGGAATGGCGGTCAGCACGACCGATAGGGCGAAGCCGATCAGATAGCCCTTGTAGGTGCCGTGATCGTGGTCGTCGCCGTGGTGATCGTCGTGATGGTCCACGGCGTGCTCGTTTTGGGCTTCAGCGCTCATCGCAGCATCCCGAACAGATAGACGAAGGTGAAGACGCCGATCCAGATGACGTCGAGGAAGTGCCAGAACAGGCTCAGGCACATGAGGCGGCGCTTGTTGGCCTGGATCAGGCCCTTCTGACCCACCTGAATCATCAGCGTGATGAGCCAGATAATGCCGAAGGTGACGTGCAGGCCGTGGGTGCCCACCAGGATGAAGAAGGCCGACAGGAAGCCGCTGCGCTGGGGCGTGGCGCCCAGGTGGATCATGTGGGCGAACTCATAGAACTCGATCCCCAGGAAACAGAGGCCGAACAGGCCCGTGACCGCCAGCCAGACCTGCGTCTGCGCGACCTTGTTCCGGTACATCGCCAACATGGCGAAGCCGTACGTGATCGACGAGAACAGCAGCATCGACGTGTTCACCGCCACCAGCGGCAGGTCGAACAGATGCTTGGGCGCCGGGCCCGCCGCATAGTTGCCGCCCAGCACGGCGTAGACGGCGAACAGGATCGCAAAGATGAGGCAGTCGCTCATCAGATACATCCAGAAGCCCAGCATGGTGCTGTGGCCTTCCGGGTGGTGCGGCTCCTCTACCGGGTGGAAGATCGGCCGCCCGGCCTCGTCGACATAGTCGGGGTTGAGGGAAGGTGCGTGGCTCATCGGATCACCCTTGCGTCGCTGCTGCGGCCGCCAGGGCCTTGGTGCGCGCGTCCTCGGTCGCTTCAACCGTTTCGGCCGGGATGTAGTAGTCGCGCTTGTAGTTGAAGGTGTGGAAGATGGCGTAGGCGATCAGCGCCGCGAAGCTCGCGGCCGCCAGCCACCAGATGTACCAGATCAGCGCGAAGCCCACGATCAGCGACAGCGCCGACAGGATGAACCCCGCTCCGGTGTTGGACGGCATGTGGATCGGCTTGAAGCCTGCGGTCGGACGCTCATAGCCGCGCGCCTTCATGTCCCACCAGGCGTCGCCGTCGTGGATGATCGGCGTCTTGGCGAAGTTGTAGTCCGGCGGCGGCGACGAGGTGGCCCACTCCAGGGTCCGGCCGTGCCAGGGGTCGCCCGTCTCGTCGCGCAGCTTGTCGCGGTTGATGATGCTGACAGCGAACTGGATCAGCATGGCCAGGATGCCGACGGCGATGATCGCCACGCCCACGGCGGCGATGATGAACCAGATCTGATAGGCCGGGTCGTCGAAGACCCGCATCCGCCGCGTCACGCCCATGAAGCCCAGGACGTACAGCGGCATGAAGGCCATCCAGAAGCCGACCACCCAGCACCAGAAGCTGACCAGGCCCCACTTCTTCTCCAACTTGAAGCCGAAGGCCTTGGGCCACCAGTAGTTGATGGCGGCGAACAGGCCAAACAGCACCCCGCCGATGATGACGTTGTGGAAGTGGGCGATCAGGAACAGGGAGTTGTGCAGCACGAAGTCCGCCGGCGGCACCGCCAGCATGACGCCCGTCATCCCGCCGATCACGAAGGTCAGCATGAAGGCGACCGTCCACATCATCGGCAACTCGAAGCGGATGCGGCCGCGATACATGGTGAACAGCCAGTTGAACAGCTTGGCCCCTGTCGGGATCGAGATGATCATCGTCGTGATCCCGAAGAAGGAGTTCACGGATGCGCCCGAGCCCATGGTGAAGAAGTGGTGCAGCCACACCAGGTAGGACAGGATGGTGATCACCACCGTCGCATAGACCATCGACGTGTAGCCGAAGAGCTTCTTGCCCGAGAAGGTCGAGGTGACTTCGGAGAAGACGCCGAACAGCGGCAGGATCAGGATGTAGACCTCGGGGTGGCCCCAGATCCAGATCAGGTTCACGTACATCATCGGGTTGCCGCCGAAGTCGTTCGTGAAGAAGTTGGTGCCGATGTAACGGTCCGCCGACAGCAGGACCAGCGTCGCCGTCAGGATCGGGAAGGACGCCACGATCAGAACGTTGGCGCACAGCGAGGTCCAGGTGAAGACCGGCATCTTCATCAGGCCCATGCCCGGCGCGCGCATCTTCACGATGGTCGCGATCAGGTTGATGCCGGATAGGGTCGTCCCCACCCCCGCGATCTGCAGCGCCCATATGTAATAATCGACGCCGACGCCGGGGCTGTAGCCAATGCCCGACAGCGGCGGATAGGCCAGCCAGCCGGTGCGCGCAAACTCGCCGATGAACAGCGAGGCCATGACCAGCACGGCCCCCATCGTCGTCATCCAGAAGCTGAAGTTGTTCAGGAAGGGGAAGGAGACGTCGCGCGCCCCGATCTGCAACGGCACCAGATAATTCATCAGGCCGGTGATCATGGGCATGGCCACAAAGAAGATCATGATCACGCCGTGGGCGGTGAAGATCTGGTCATAGTGGTGCGCGTTCAGATAGCCCTCGGACCCGCCGAAGGCCATGGCCTGCTGGATCCGCATCATGATGGCGTCAGCAAAGCCGCGCAGGAACATGACCAGACCCAGGATCATGTACATGATCCCGATCTTCTTGTGGTCCACGGTCGTGAACCACTCCTTCCAGAGATAGCCCCACAGCTTATAGCGGGTGATCAGGGCCAGCATCCCCAGACCGCCGATGACGACGACGGCGAAGGTGGCGACCAGAATGGGCTCGTGGAACGGAAGCGAGTCCCAGTTCAACCGGCCCAGAAGCGGCGATGTGGTTTGTTCGACAGTCATGATCGTTCAGGCGCTCAGGATTGCGACGCGGCGGGCGCGGACGCCGTGGAAGGCGCGGAGAAGAGGGAGGCGAAACGCTCGCCCGGCTCGGATCGGCCGGGGCGTTCCAGCCCCTGCCCCATGACCCGGTTCAGCGGGGTGTCGCGGGCGACGTCCTCGCCGAAGGCCTGACGACGACGGGCGGCGTCGACGGCGGCGGCCTCGGCCTCCAGCGGGGTGCACAGCGTCATCACATAGGACTCGCCCCCGCCGAACACCGCGTCGCCGCGACGGGCGTATTTGTCATAGACCAGCGGCAGGGTGTTCTTGACCGCCGCCAGGCCCAGCCCGCCCTTGCGGTCGATGTCCATCATCTCGCCCATGCACATCTTGCCCGGCTCGACGCACATGTTGACCACGGCGTCGAACAGACGCGGATCAACCGAGCCGTAGTGGATGACCGGCACCTTTTCGCTGGGCTTTTCCAGCTCCAGATAGGTCTCGCGGTCCAGACCCTGATCGGCGGCGCGCACGCCCGCGACCCACTGGTCGAACCCGGCCTGATCCATGCCCCGGAAGGCGAAACGCATGTTCGAGAAGCCGTCGCCGGAATAGTTGGCCGAGAAGCCGACGTATTCGCCCGGGCGGTTGATGACGGCGTGCAGCTTCGTCTCCATGCCCGGCATGGCGTAGATCTGGCCGGCCAGCGCCGGGATGTAGAAGGAGTTCATTACCCCGGTCGCGGTGATGTGGAAACGGATCGGCCGGTCGACCGGCGCGACCAGCTCATTCACCGAGGCGATGCCGTATTCGGGGTAGATGAACAGCCATTTCCAGTCCATGGCCACCACCTCGACCTGCAGCGGGCGGTGATCCTCGGACACGGCCTGTCCCTCGGCGATACGGTCCAGCGGACGATAGGGGTCCAGCAGGTGGGTGCCCGCCCAGGTGATGGCGCCCAGGCAGATGATGATCAGCAGCGGCGCCGCCCAGATCACCAGTTCCAGATGGGTCGAGTGGTCCCAGTCCGGCTCGTAGCGCGCCTCCCGGTTCGATTCCCGATACTTCCAGGCGAAGAAGACGATCATCGCCATCACCGGAATGACGATGATCAGCATCAGCGCCACCGACCAGACCAGCAGATCGCGCTGCTGGGCGGCGATGTCTCCGGCGGGCGCCAGGACCACGGCCTCGCAGCCGGGCAGCAGGGCCAGAAGGGGCAACAGCAACAGGGGGCGCAGTCGGCGCACGGCGGCTCCAGTCGAGGTTCGAGGCAAGGGCACGGTCATCTTGCAGGCCCCGTAACCCCGCCCCCGAACAGGCGACATTGGACAATCTGCCCTATCCCCTGTTCCGACCATCGGGAGCAAAGGGGCTGTTTCAACATTCTATTGTCGCGGGCGCGCGTGCGCCCCGGTTCCTGGAGCCTCATCGGTCATGAACGCAGCCAGCGGCGCGCCTTCTTCAGAGCCCCTCGAGCGGGACGCCAGCCGGATCAACGCGCGAGACGGCAAAATCGACGCGGGCGAAATCGCCATCGGCGTCATCATCGGCCGGACGTCGGAATTCTTCGACTTCTTCGTCTACGCCATCGCCTCGGTCGTGGTGTTTCCGCAGCTGGTCTTCCCCTATGCGGGGCCGCTGGGCGGGACGCTGTTGTCCTTCGCCGTCTTCGCCGTGGCCTTCATCGCCCGGCCGTTCGGCACCGCCCTGTTCATCGCCGTCGACCGACGCTTCGGGCGCGGGACCAAGCTGACCATCGCCCTGTTCCTGCTAGGCCTGTCGACGGTCTGCTTGGGCTTCTTGCCGGGACACGCGCAGGTCGGTCACTGGTCGGCCGCCATGCTGATCGCGCTGCGGATCGGTCAGGGCGTGGCCCTGGGCGGCGCCTGGGACGGCATGGCCTCGCTTCTGGCCGTCGCCGCGCCCGAGAAGCGCCGCGGCTGGTACGCCATGGTGCCGCAACTGGGCGCGCCCTTCGGCCTGATCGTGGCCAGCGCCCTGTTCGCCTATTTCCTCAGCAAGCTGTCAGCCGCCGACTTCATGGACTGGGGCTGGCGCTATCCCTTCTTCGTGGCCTTCGCCATCAACGTGGTGGCCCTGTTCGCGCGCCTGCGCATCGTAGTGACGCCCGCCTTCCAGGCCGCCTTCAAGACGCTGGAGCTGCACCCCACGCCCGTGACCAAGGCCGTGCGAGAAGAAGGCGGAGGCATCGTCATCGGCGCCTTCGCCCCCCTGGCCAGCTTCGCCATGTTCCACATGGTGACGGTGTTCCCGCTGTCGTGGGTCTTCCTCTACACGGACGAGGCGCCCAGCCGCTTCCTGATGATCGAACTGATCGGCGCCGTCTTCGGTCTGATCGCCATCATGGCCTCGGGTTGGCTGGCCGACCGCTACGGCCGACGCGCCCTGCTGGCCGTCACGGCGGCGGGCATCGCCGCCTTCTCGGGCTTCGCGCCCCAGCTTCTGGACGGCGGCCCGGCGGGCGAGCTGACCTATATGATCCTGGGCTTCATCCTGCTGGGCCTGTCGTTCGGTCAAGCGTCCGGCTCGATCGCCTCCAGCTTCAGCCTGACCAACCGCTACACGGCCTCGGCCCTGACCTCGGATCTAGCCTGGCTGTTCGGCGCGGGCTTCGCCCCGCTGGCGGCCTTGGCGCTGTCGGGCAAGTTCGGCCTGGTGGCGGGTGGCGCCTATCTGCTGTCGGGCGCCATCTGCACCCTGCTGGCGCTATGGCTGAACCGCGAACTGGCCAAGGGCCGCGCGGGCGCCAAGGCGTAGGGCTTTCTCTAAGGCCCAAGATCAAGGGGCGCGGCCATCCGGTCGCGCCCCTTTTCAATTCCCCCTTCCCCTCGATGGGGGAAGGGCCGGGGATGGGGGTGCAGACGCGACGCTGACGAATGAAGCGCGAGAGACGCCGCGTCTCCGCAACCTTCTTGCAAAACCGCCTGCCGACACCCCCACCCAACCCTCCCCCATCGAGGGGGAGGGCTTCAGGGGTAGCGCCTCAGCCCTGCGCCTTGGCCTTGCGGCGCCAGTGGGTCAGCAGGTGTTCGGTGTAGCCGTTCGGCTGTTCGCTGCCCTTGAACACCAGATCGCAGGCCGCCTGCCACGCCGGGCCGTCATAGGCCGGCGCCAGCGGGCGATAGGCCGGATCCCCAGCGTTCTGACGATCCACCACGACGGCCATGCGCTTCAGCGCCTCCATGACCTCGTCCTCGGTCGTGACGCCGTGGCGCAGCCAGTTGGCCAGATGCTGGCTGGAGATGCGCAGCGTCGCCCGATCCTCCATCAGGCCCACGTCGTGGATGTCCGGCACCTTGGAGCAGCCGACGCCCTGATCCACCCAGCGCACGACATAGCCGAGGATGCCCTGCGCATTGTTGTCCAGCTCCTGCCGGATCTCGTCGGCGCCCGGCGCCTCCGTCGCGAACGGCGGGGTCAGCAGGGGCGTCAGTCCGGTCGGCGCGCGCGTCGCGATCTCGGCCTGACGCGCCCAGACGTCGACCTCGTGATAGTGCAGGGCGTGCAGGGTCGCCGCCGTAGGCGAGGGAACCCAGGCCGTCGAGGCGCCCGCGCGCGGATGGCCCGCCTTGGCCGCCAGCATGTCGCCCATGCGGTCCGGCGCCGCCCACATCCCCTTGCCTATCTGCGCCCGGCCCGACAGGCCCGCCTTCAGGCCGATATCGACGTTGCGGTCCTCATAGGCCTTGATCCAGCCCGTCTCGCGCACCGCCTCCTTGCGGACGACGGGGCCGCCCTCCATCACCGTGTGGATCTCGTCGCCCGTGCGGTCCAGGAAGCCGGTGTTGATGAAGACCACCCTGCCCTTCGCCGCCGCGATACAGTTCATCAGGTTGACGCTGGTGCGACGCTCCTCGTCCATAATGCCCATCTTCAACGTCAGGGCGGGCAGGCCCAGCATGGCCTCGACCGCCCCGAACAGTTCGTCGGTGAAGGCCACCTCGTCCGAACCGTGCATCTTGGGCCGCACGACATAGACCGAGCCCGCCGGACTGTTGCGCGCCTCGGCCGGACGGCGCAGGTCGTGCAGGCCGATCAGGCCGGTCATGGCGATGTCCAGCAGATGCTCGGGCGTCTCGCGCCCATGGGCGTCCAGTACGGCGTCGGTGGTCAGGTGCAGGCCGACGTTGCGCACCAGCATCAGGCTGCGCCCCTTCAAGGCCAACCGCGACCCATCCGGCGTCGTATAGAGGCGGTCGGGGTTCAAACGCCGCTCGACGGTGCGCCCGTCCTTCTCGAAATCGGCCTGGAGATCGCCGCGCATCAGGCCCAGCCAGTTGGCGTAGACCAGCCGCTTGTCCGCCGCATCGACGGCGGCGACGCTGTCCTCGGCATCGGCGATGGCGGACAGGGCCGCCTCGACCAGCACGTCGGCGACGCCTGCCGGATCGCTCTCGCCGATGCGGTGCGCGCGATCGATGACGATCTCCAGATGCAGGCCGTTGTGACGTAGCAGAACGCCCGACGGCGCATCAGCCGCTCCGGAATGGCCCGCGAACACATCGGCGCCCGCCAGCCCCGTCTCCAGCCCGCCGTCCAGCGTCACGATCAGCCGCCCATGCTCGACTCGATATGCCGTCGCCTGAGCGTGCGATCCGGTCGCCAGCGGCGCCGCCTGATCCAGAACGGCGCGAGCGCGGGCGATGACCTTGGCGCCGCGTTCGGCGTCATAGCCGCCCGCCTTCGGCGCCTCGCCCAGCGCATCCGTGCCGTAGAGGGCGTCATACAGGCTGCCCCAGCGGGCATTGGCGGCGTTCAGCAGGTAGCGGGCGTTGGTCAGGGGCACGACCAGTTGCGGCCCGGCCAGGGTCGCGATCTCAGGATCGACGTTCGCCGTCTCGGCCCGCACGCCGTCGCGTTCAGGCTCGATGTAGCCGATCTCGCGCAGATAGGCCTGATAGGCGTCTTGATCCGGCTGACCCGGATAAGCGCGGTGCCAATCATCCAGCTTGTTCTGCAGCTGGTCGCGACGCTCCAGCAGGTCACGGTTGCGGCGGCCGAAGCGGGCCAGCAGCCCCTCGACCCCGGCCCAGAAGCCTGCGGCGCTCACGCCCGTATCCGGCGTCGCCTGATCGCGCACGAACGCGTCCAGCTCTGCGGCGACCTTCAGGCTGCCGTGGCGGACATAGGCGTCGGCGGGGGTCTTGGGGGCGTCGAACATGGCGGTCTCCTTCATCGCCCAGACTAGTCGCGTCCTGCCGCGCTATCCACGGCGAAGAAAGACGCCTATCTTTGCGTAATCCACAAAGATGAGACCCCGCCATGCTGGCCGAGTATGAAATCTTCGTCCGTGCGCTGGAGGAAGGCAGCCTGTCCGCCGCCGCGCGGCGGCTGGACCTGTCGCCCGCCGTGGCCTCGCGCAGGCTGGCGCGGCTGGAGGACCGGCTGGGGGTGCGGCTGATCGAGCGCACCTCGCGTCGTCTGGCCCCGACCGAGGCCGGGCGGCTGGTCTATGACCGCGCGGCGCAGCTGCTGGAAGGGGTTGAGGATCTGGAGGCCGTGGTGTCGCGCCGTACGACCCAGGCGCGCGGCCTTCTGCGCGTCTCGGCGCCGACCTCGTTCGGACGGCGACGGCTGGCGCCCCTGCTCCAGCCGTTCCTGGCGGCCCAGCCCCGCCTGACGCTGGAGCTGAACCTGAGCGACGCCTTCGTCGACCTGATGGCCGAGGACGTGGACGTGGCGGTGCGGATCGGCGGCTATGAGGCGGAGAACCCGCTGATGCATCGCCTGGCGCCGAACCGGCGGGTGCTGTGCGCCTCGCCCGCATATCTGGCCGAGCACGGCGCGCCGGACAGTCTGGACGACCTGCGCCGCCACGCCCAGCTGGCGGCCGAGAACCAGTCGACCTGGAGGCTGGAAGGCCCCGAAGGCCCCGTCGTCTTCCGCGCCCGCAGCCGGGTGCGGACCAACTCAAGCGAAGTGGCGCGCGAACTGGCGCTGGCGGGCGGCGGGGTGGCCCTGCGCTCGACCTGGGACGTCGGCGACGAACTGCGCGACGGGCGGCTGAAGGTGGTGCTGCCGCAGTATGCCGGATCGTCGGACGTGGCGATCTTCGCCCTGACGGCAGGCCGGGCGCGGGCCGAAACCCGCGTCCGCGCCTTCATCGACTTCCTGTCCGGCCTCTATGGCGAGACGCCGGAGTGGGATCGATAGTCCTTCTCCCACAAGGGGAGAAGGACTGCGCATTATTTCATCCAGCGATCCAGCCAGGACGACATCTCATACAGGGTGTGGCCGACCGATTCCCGCGCGCGATAGCCGTGATCCTCCTTGGGCAGGACGACATAGCGCGCCGTCGCCCCATTGCCCTTCAGCGCGGCGTAGAAGCGTTCCGTCTGGATCGGGAAGGTGCCGGAGTTAGCATCCGCCTCGCCGTGGATCAGCAGGATCGGCTCATTCACCTTGTTGGCGTAGGTGAAGGGCGACATGGCGTTATAGGTCTCGGTCGCCTCCCAGTATGACCGCTGCTCGGCCTGGAAGCCGAAAGGCGTCAGGGTGCGGTTATAGGCGCCCGAGCGCGCGATGCCCGTCTTGAACAGGTCGGTATGCGCCAAGAGGTTCGCCGTCATGAACGCGCCGTAGCTGTGCCCCCCGACGGCGATCCGCTCCCGTTCCGCCACGCCAAGCGCCACCACGGCGTCGACCGCCGCCTTGGCGCTGGCCGACAGCTGCTCGATGTAGGTGTCGTTCGGCTCGGCCCCGTCGCGGCCGATGATCGGCATCGTCGGGTTGTCGAGAATGGCGTAGCCCTGGGTCAGCAGGAACAGGTGGCTCGATCCCGACGGCCGCACGAAGCGGTTGTCGGTGTCCACGACCTGACCGGCCACGGCGGCGTCGGTGAACTCAGCCGGATAGGCCCACATCAGCAGCGGCAGCGGGCCGTCGCGATCCTTGTCGTAACCGGCGGGGAGATACAGCGTCCCCGACAGCTCCACCCCATCGTCGCGGGTGTAGGTGATCAGTTGGCGCGTGGCCCCGGCCAGTTGCGGCGCCGGATCGGGGAAGTTCGTCAGTTGGGTGACTCCGCCGTCCAGGTCGCGCACGCGCAGGTTGGCCGGATCGGTGCGGCTTTCGCGATAGGTGACCAGCTTGCGGCCCCCTTCGTCCAGCACTCCCACGACGCTTTCATACTCGCCCTGGGCCGAGCGCCAGACGCGCTCCGTCTCGCCCGTATTCAAGTCCATCAGGTCGAGGAAGGGATAGGCGCCCTCGCGCGTCGCCCCGTCGCCCTCGACGAAGACCTTTGAGCCGTCGGCGTTGAAGCGCATGACCGAACGGCCGCGCGCGTTCGGCTCGGTCACGACCGAGCCGGGATCGTTGTAGCGATCCTGATAGTTGCGATCGACCAGGACGCGGCCCGCGCCGGGGTTCGATGGATCGACCAGGGTGCGCGTCTCGTGCCGGGTGTTGAACCAGCGGCTGTTGACGATGGCGGCGTCGTCCCGGCCCCACGTCGTTCCGGCGTAGCGTTCCTTCAGGTCGGCCAGGGTCTGCACCCGGTCGTTGAAGGGCGCGCGCAGCATGAAGACGCGGTCGCGCACCTCGGCGGCGTTGCGCGGATCGCCGCCGTCCTGAGCCTCGGCCCAGACCAGGGTGGCGTCGGCGTCGGCCCGCCACTGGACCGCGCGCGGACCCGGCGCCACGGCGTCGAACGGCGTCGGCACGTTATCGCGCAGCGGCAGATCGGCCACGCGGTGCACCTGACGCCCGTTCATGTCGGTGACGATGACGTCCGAGGGGAACAGGCTGGCCGGCACGACGTAGGAATAGGGCTTCTTGACCCGGGTCTGCAGGATGTAGCGCCCGTCGGGCGAGGTCGAGACGCCCAGGATGACGCCCGGCTGGCCCACCGAGCGCGCGCGGCCGTTCAGCGACACCACGGTCGGCTGGCTGGCGAAGTAGTAGTCGAACAGGGCCTCGTCACCCACGTTGGACAGCAGATCCTGATAGGTCCGCACCGGGGCGGCGCGGCCGCCCGTCTCGGTGATGATCGGACCTTCGGGCGGATGGTCGACGTTGGGCGCCAGGCCGCGCCCGGCCGGAACCGCCAGAACCAGCAGGCCCGAGGAGTCCGACAGCCAGGAGAAGCCCGACCCCGCCGCCGCATTGACCATCGGCCCGTTCAGCTTGCGCGCCTTGGCCTGGGCGACATCGGCCGTCCAAAGCTCCAGCCCGTTGGGCGCATTGACCAGGAAGGCCACGGCCTGGCCGTTCGGCGCCCAGCTGACGTTGGTCAGGCGCGCATTGGCGGGCAGGCCCGTCACCGGGCGCGCAGGCCCGCCGTCGACCGCCTGGAAGCTGAGCCCCGTCAACCAGGAGACGCGGCTGTTGGCCGGGCCGTTGTTCTTGGGATTGATGCGATAGCCCGCCAGCCGCAGCATCGGCTCGGCCAGTTCGGCGATGGCCGGCAGGTTGGAGCGGTCGGTCAGCAGCAGGGTCTTGCGATCCGGGCTGACGCTGACGCCCGGATTGGGCTTGGCGTCCAGGATCTGGGCGATCGGCGCCGGCGGCTGCTGATAGGTCGGCGCGGCGTCCTGGACGACCGCTGCGACCGGCAGGGCCAGGGCTGGAACGGCGGCGGCGAGCACTAGGGCGGGCAAGGCGGCCCGCAGCAGACGATGGCGCATGGATTTTCCCCACTGAGACGAGTCTTATGTGGCGCTAGGTGTGAGACCCCTGCGGTCCAGGGTCAACCGTCAGGCTTGTCACGCCATGCCTTCCCCTGCGTTGCGCTTGCCGCTTGCTCCGCTTCCCGGCCCGCTTTAAGGACGGAGGAGACCACGATATTCATCAGTTGGTGAAAAAGGGAGTCCGATGGGCAAGATTTACGCTGACGTGAAGTCCGCGCTGGAGGGGCTGACATTCGACGGCATGACCGTCATGTCCGGCGGCTTCGGCCTGTGCGGCATTCCCGAGAATCTGATCGCGGGTCTGCGCGACACGGGCGTCAAGGGTCTGACCGTCATCTCCAACAACGCGGGCGTCGACGGCTTCGGCCTGGGCCAGTTGCTGGAGACGCGCCAGATCGCCAAGATGATCTCGTCCTACGTCGGCGAGAACAAGGAGTTTGAGCGCCAGTACCTGGCCGGCGAGCTGCAGCTTGAGTTCAACCCCCAGGGCACCCTGGCCGAGCGCATCCGTGCGGGCGGCGCGGGCATCCCGGCCTTCTTCACCGCCACCGGCGTCGGCACCCTGGTCGCCGAGGGCAAGGAAGTGCGCGACTTCGACGGCCGCAAATACGTCATGGAGACGGGGCTGGTCGCCGACCTGGCCATCGTCAAAGCGTGGAAGGCCGACGAGCGCGGCAATCTGGTGTTCCGCAAGACGGCCCGCAACTTCAACCCGATGATGGCCACCGCCGGAAAGGTGACGGTCGTCGAGGTGGAAGAGATCGTCCCCGTCGGCTCGATCGACCCCGACCACATTCACACGCCGGGCGTCTATGTCGACCGCCTGATCCAGACCGTGTCCGAGAAGCGCATCGAACAGCGCACTGTCCGCAAGCGGGAGGCTTGATCCAAATGGCACGTACTCGCGAACAACTGGCCGAACGCGCTGCTAAGGAGCTGCAGGACGGCTTCTATGTGAACCTGGGCATCGGCATTCCGACGCTGGTGGCCAACTACATCCCCGAAGGCATGACCGTCACGCTGCAGAGCGAGAACGGAATGCTGGGCATGGGCCCCTTCCCCTATGAGGGCGAGGAAGACCCCGATTTGATCAACGCGGGCAAGCAGACGATCACCGAGATCGCCGAGAGTAGCTATTTCTCTTCGGCAGACAGCTTCGCCATGATCCGCGGCGGCCACATCAACCTGTCGATCCTCGGCGCCATGGAAGTGGCCCAGAACGGCGACATCGCCAACTGGATGATCCCCGGCAAGCTGGTGAAGGGCATGGGCGGGGCCATGGACCTGGTCGCCGGCGTCAAGCGCGTGGTCGTGGTCATGGAGCACGCCAACAAACACGGCCAGTCCAAGGTGCTGAAGGCCTGCACCCTGCCGCTGACCGGCACGGGCGTGGTCAGCCGCATCATCACCGATCTGGCGACCTTCGACGTCAAGCCGGACGGTTCGGGGCTGGAGCTGATCGAACTGGCCGAGGGCGTGACCCTGGATGAGGTCGCGGCCAAGACCGAGGCCGACTACACGGTGGCGGCGGGCGTGGGCTGAACCGCCCTCGCCCCTCTGTAAAAAAACACAAACCCCGGTGACCGCGAGGCCGCCGGGGTTTTTCATGTCTTCCTTCTCCCCCTGTGGGAGAAGGAATTTAGTCCCGCATCGCCTGAAAGCCCTGCTGATCCGTCCAGAGGACGATCTGACGGCTGGTCTCGGCCGTGGCGCGGTCAAAGGCGGCGACGATGGCCGACTGACGGTTCACGCCTGCGTTCTCGCTGACCGTGATGCGGTCCTCGGCCACGATCGAACGATCGCCCGGCCGGACCAGACGCAGCAGCACGACGATGGTCGCATCCGGTACGGCGCCCGGCGCAGCGTAGGACGCCTCGAACCGGCGCACGTCCACGCTCAGCAACAGGCCGTCGCGCGTCAGCGGACCGCTGCTCAGCACGGTGCACGTCCCGCCGTCCAGGAAGGCGTTGCGCAGGGCTTCCTCAAACAGAGTCTCGGCCGGAGACACCCAGCGCGCGCCCTTGATATAGGCCGCCTCGGTCCCCGTCACAGCCAGGATGCGGTCGCCGCGCGCCGCTTCGGGAAAGTCCACCCGGCGCATGGAGACATGGACATCCGGGCAGGCCGAGGTCGCACCCGTTCCGGCATAGGCCGAGGCGCCCCCGAAACGATACAGCTGAACCGGGTCCGGCGACGACAGCAAAGCGCAGCCAGACAGGGCGACCGACGCCCCCGCAATCATCAGTGTGGAACGGATCACGGCTGCACCTCGATTTCCTTGGACGGCGCCTTGGCGATGAACTCACGCGGACTGTCGCGCACGTTGTCAATGAGCGACTGCAGCGAGCGGGTCGCCCGATCCAGTTGGCGAATAGTGTCGTTCAACTGCGGCACGGTCTGCGTGCCGAATTCGCCCAATGGCCCTTCCAGTCCGGTCGCAGAACGGTTGATCGAGGCGATGGCGGCCTGCGCCTCGCGCGTCGCCTGGTTGATGTTGGCGATGGCCTGCTTGCCGTCGGTGTCGACCATCTGGCGCGCGCTGGCGCCCAGGGCCTGATACTCGCCGACAGCGGCGTTGGCCTTGGTGATGGTCTCTTCCAACTGCTGGAACATGCCCTTGCGGGCCTCCAGTTCGGCGGTCAGGGCCTCGACGTTCTTCACGCTGGTCGAGAAGCTGCGGATGTTGTCGTCCGACATCACGCGGTTGATGCGGTTCAAGGCGTCCACCGTCTGGGCCAGCACCGTGCCCGATCCGCTCAACAATTCGGCGATGGGGCTGGGCTGGCTCTGGATCACCGGCACGACGTTGTCCGGATACTGGTCCTTCAGCAGCGGGCTGTCCGGGGCGCCGGCGGTGATCTGGATGTAGTTCAGGCCGGTGATGCCCTGCGGCTCCAACTGGGCGCGCGAGGTCACGCGCACCGGCGTCGTGCCGTTCAACCGCACGCGGGCGATGACCTGATCGCCCTTCTTCGGATCCAGATTCAGGTTGGTCACCTCGCCGACGCGGATGCCGTTGAAGTGGACCTCTCCCCCCTCCGACAGGCCGCGCACCGGGCCGTAGAAGACGATGTCGTAGACGTCGAAATCCTTGTTGAACTGCAGCCGCGCCAACCAGATGGTGAACACCGCCAGCGCCAGCAGAAGGGCGACTGTGGCGATGCCGACGGCGGCGTAATGAGCGTCTCTTTCCATCGTTTCGCGTCCTCCTCAGGCCGCGCTCTTATGGGCGGCGCGTCCGCGCGGCCCCAGGAAGTATTCCTTGATCCAGGGGTGGTTCGAGCGTTCCAGCTCGGCGACCGGCGCCTTAGCCACCACATGCTTGTCCGCCAGCACGGCCACCTGGTCGCAGATGGCGTAAAGGCTGTCGAGGTCGTGGGTGATCATGAAGACTGTCAGCCCCAGATCCTCCGACAACTGGCGGATCAGATCGTCGAACGCCGCCGCCCCGATCGGGTCCAGCCCGGCCGTCGGCTCGTCCAGAAAGACCAGTTCGGGGTCAAGAGCCAGGGCGCGGGCCAGGCCGACGCGCTTGCGCATCCCGCCCGACAGCTCGGCCGGCTTCAGATAGAGGGCCTCGGGCTTGAGACCCACCATGGCCACCTTCATCTCGGCCAACTCCCGGATGGTCGTCCTCGACAGATCAGTGTGCTCGACCAGGGGCGAGGCCACATTATCCAGCACCGTCAGCGACGAGAACAGCGCCCCCTGCTGAAACAGCACGCCGGTGCGACGCTCGACGGCGGCCGCTTCCTCCTTGGTCATGGCGCTGCGGTCCTGCCCGAACAGGCTAACCTCGCCGCCTTCCGGCTCCTTCAGGCCGATGATGGAGTTCAGCAGCACGGTCTTGCCGGTGCCCGACCCGCCGACGACGCCCAGCACCTCGCCGCGCATCACGTCCAGATCCAGATCCTGATGGATCACCCGCTCGCCGAACTGGCTGAGCAGGCCCCGCACCTGGATGACGGCCTCGCGGTCGTCCGGTTTGCGCGTCTCAGCCGTCATATTTTCAGCTCGATGAAGATCAGGGCGAAGACGGCGTCCAGCAGGATGATGGCGAAGATCGCCTGCACCACCGCCGCCGTCACCCGGCGCCCCAGGCTTTCGACGTCGCCCGCCACCGACATGCCCTGGCGGCAACCGATGGCCGCGACCACCAGAGCGAAGACCGGCGCCTTGATCAGACCGACCATCATGTGGGTCGGCATATAGCCGTCCTCGACCAGCCGCTGGAAGAAGAAGGCCGGCCCCAGGTTCAACTGGCTCCATGACACCAGGACGCCGCCCAGCAGCCCCCCCACCATGCCCAGGAAGGTCAGCAGCGGCAGCATGACCAGCAGCGCCGCCAGACGCGGGATCACCAGGGCCTGAAAGGGATCGACGCCCATCACTCGCATGGCGTCCACCTCCTGCGTCATGCGCATCGAGCCGATCTCGGCGGCGAAGGACGAGGCTGAACGGCCCGCCAGCAGCACGGCGGTGATGACCACGGCGAACTCACGGAAGACGGCGACGCCGATCAGTTGCACCGTGAAGACCCCCGCCCCGAACTGGGTCAGCAGGTCCACGCCGATGAAGGCCACCACGGCGCCGATGAAGAAGTTTGTCACCACCACGATCGGAATGGCGTCCAGGCCGGTGCGTTCCGCCTGGCTGAACCAGGCGGCCCAGCGGATGCGGCCGGGGTGCTTCAGCGTGGTCAGCACCGCCGCCATCAAACGGCCCAGGAAGGCCAGGGACAGCATGGCCTCAGCGCCGAAATCATAGACCCCGCGCCCGACCTTGGCGAAGCCGCGCGTCATGGGGGCCGAGCGGCGCGGCGGCTCGGCCGTCATGCAGTCCAGCTTGGCCACCATGCGATACAGACGCCCGGCTTCGGGTCGCGTCGACCAGGCGGATTCCGGGATAGGCCGGCTCATGGCCTGGGCCACGGCCAGGGCGCCGGCGGTATCGAAACGGCCCAGGTCGTCCAGGTCCAGCGCGGTCACGGATCGACCGTCCAGCTCGGCCTTCAGCCGATCACCCATCCGACCGACGGCGACGGTCGACCAGTCGCCGGCCAACCGCAAGCGCGTCTGTCCATCCTGGCTTTCATCAATCTGGAAGTCCGCCCGATTCATGAATCCGACACTGACACAGGCCCGCCCGCACGCATACGCCGCTTAAAGCTCTGCTTTTCGCATTGTGTCAACGACCGATGACTCCCGATCTCTTCCGGCGCTGCTCGACACACGCCAAGGCCCGCCCGTCACGGCGCAGCTTTCAGAACGTCGACCAGCTATTTTCGTTCAGCGGGCCGCGCCGAACGCAACCTCGGGAAACGACCTAGCGCAGATAGTCCAGCAGGGAGACCTGGCGAAGCTGGCTGACCACCTGAGCCGAGGCCTGCAGGGAGATCTGCGCCAGCTCCAGTTCGGTGACGGCTTCGGCCATGTTGGCGTCGGTCTTGCCGGACAGGATGGTGTCGATCGAAATCTTGCGCGCCTCCTGGGATTCCAGCAGGCGGTCGACGCGGTTCTGCATCCCGCCGTTGGCGGCCTGCAGCTCCACCATCCCCTTCGCCGCCGCCTCGAAGCGGCCCATCTGAGTGGTCAGAAAGGTCTTCTGAGCGTCCGTCATCTTGCCGTCCAGCGGCGTCGTCTGATGCTCCAGCTGGATGTCGCGGAAGATGGCGAACAGCTCCGATCCCATGGCGTCGGCCAGGAAGCCCGTGTCCATCGAGACGTTCTCGTCCAGCCAGGACGACTGCTTCAGCTGGTCGTTGTGGAAGGCCGCGCTCTCATCGGGCAAGGCCGCCAGCTTGGCCATCATGCTGGCTCCAGGCTGACCGGGAATGTCGGGCAGGTCCACCGGCGCGCGATCAGTGACCCCGCCGCCGAACAGATACTTACCCTGATGCTTCATGTTCAGCCCGTCCTGAGCCTCCATGAACAGACTGTTCAGCGTCCCCATCAGGGTGTCCATCCGCCCGGCGGCGATGGCGTCGGCGATGGCCTGACGCGCCGCCGTCGAGGCGTCTGCGACCCGATCCATCGCCAGATCCTGGGTCTCCAGCCGAGCCGTGACGGTCTTGTTGGTGTCGATGAAGGTCTGGATGCGGGTCTGGCTCGTCATCAGCGCGCTGACCGTCTCGGAGCCTCGACCGAAACCGACCAGGTCCGTGGCGTTCTTCTTGGTGTTCACCTTCTGCTGGGCGTCAGCCATGCGCGACTGGGCCGACATCAGGTCAAGCAGGGCCGACTGATAGTTTCCGTAGGTCGAAACGCGGGTCATCGCACCATTCCCAGCAGGATGTCGTACATGTCCTTGGCCGCCTGAACCATGCGGGCCGAGGCGTTAAAGGCTTGCTGATAGGTGGTCATCAGCACCAGTTCCTCGTCCAGGTTGACCCCTTCGACCGAGACGCGGCGCGCCGTCGCCTCCTTGGCCAGGGCCGTGGCGCTGACGGCGTTGTTCTTGGCCATGGCGGCCCGGCTGCCGATCTCGCCCGACAGTTCGGATGCATAGCGCGCCAGCGACATGGAGCCGCCCGCCGCCCCGCCCGCCGCCGAAAAGGAAGCGGCGTTCTCGCCCGCGCTGGCCAGCAGGCGCGCGCCGCGCGCGTCGTTCTTGCTGACCACGGCCGCGCCGACCCCGCCCGTCGCGTCGGCCTTGGCGAAGGCCATCAAGGATGGGTCGCGGGCGACGTCGGCCCGGACCGAGAAGGCGTCGGCCCGCGAGGCGCGCGCGCCGCCCAGACCGAACAACTCGCTCATCGACACGTTCGAGGGAACCTGGGTGGTGCGGTCCTGAAGCACCGACAGGTTCGCGCCCGAGCCAGGTCGCGGCGTGAACGTCATTTCGCCCGTCGAGCTGAGGCTGAACGTCCCCATCCGCCCCGCGCCCGTCATCGGATCGTTCAGCGCCGCCAGCAGGCTGGTCATGTCGCCGCCCGCGGGCACCGCCACCTCGATGTCGCGCAGCTTGGCGCCCGCCGCGTCGCTGAAGCGGAAGGTGATGGTCTCGCCGGGCGTGAAGCCGTGCTGCGACGCCCCCGTCATGCCCGTTTCATAGATCGCCGGCTGCGCGCTGGTGATCAGGTCGTTCAGGCCGAAGAAGTGCGAAAAGCCTCGCCCGCCCTTGTTCGAGGGCGCGGCCGGATCATCGACCACCACCACGCCCGTGCCGGGCGCGCCTTCTATCTTCAGACGCCCGTCGACGAAGCTGGCGCTGCCATTGGCCCCCAGCTGGGCGTTCAGGTCGGCCAGGAAGGTCGCCGGATTCAGCGTCGCCAGGTCCAAATCGATCTTCTGCAGGGCCACGCCCTGATCATTGGTGATGACGATGGAGGTGCGGCCGGTGAAGCCCTGCAGGGCGGTCTCCAGCGACTGCCCGATGTTACGGCCCGTCAGGCTGTTGGGCGGCGGCGCGGCGGATGAGGCGTTGTGCGCCCGGTTCAGTTCGTCGGCCAGACGCGACATCAGTTCGGCCAGACGCTCGGCCGTCGCCGGCGCCTCGCCGTCGCGCAACTCCAGCAGCCCCTTGATCTCGCCCGAGCCCAAGCCTTCAGCCAGGGAGCGCGCCTTTCCGGCGGGGGGCTCGATGACCATGACCTCGTTGAACACCGTCTCGGCCGAGACGGCGCCGGCGCGCACATAGTCCAGCTTGGCCGCCCCCTGCCCCGCCAGCAGGATGCCGGCGCCGGTGCGGATCTCGACCCCGCCGACCGCACGGCCGGTGATGCGAACGTCCATCAGGCCCGACAGTTGGTCGATCAGAGCCGCCTGGGCCGTCTGCGCGCCCGAGGAGTCCGCATTGACCACCGTGGCCTTGGCGATCTCGACGTTCAGCTTCTCGATCTGCTCCAGCAGGCTGTTGGCCGTCTCGACCGCACTCTTGATGCGGGCGTCGGCGTCTTCGCGCACCGACTGAATCTGGCTGTTGATGCGGGCGGCTTCATCGAACAGGGCCTGCGTCTTCCAGATGGCGTCCTGGCGAGCGGGGCCGGAGGTGGCGTTCTCGGCCGAAGCGGCGAAGGCGGCGAAGACGCTGTCGATCTGCGAAAAGAAGCCGCTGTTGGAGCCCGGATCGCCGAACATCGACTGGATGCGGTCGTAGAGCTCATAGCGCACCGTCTGACGGCCGGCGTCGGCGCTGGCGTTCAGACTGGCGGCCTGCAGGAAGCGGTCGGTGGCCAGACGGATGCGGGCGATCTCCACCCCCGCGCCGACGCCCTGACTGGCCCAGGACTGCTGGTCGGCGATCTTGCGGACATAGCCGGGCGTGTTGACGTTGGAGACATTGTCCGAGACCACCCGCAGCTGCGTCTGGGCCGCGTTCATGCCCGAGGTGGCGATGTTCATGATCGAGTTGAGGGACATCAGACGTCTCCCACGCCGGGGCGCACGGGACGGCCGCTCGGCAAGCCTTGCAGGCAAGCGAGCAAATCTTGCCCGGCGAATTGAGCAGGTCTTCTGACCATCTCTTTGATTTTCCTAGACATCGGCGTTCAGCCCCTGTGCATTCGTCAGCAAGAGAGGCAAGCGACGGGCCAAGTCGAACGGCGCCGCCCGCGCCCGGCAAAAAGCGACAAGCGCGGCAAGAAGCGCCCGGCGTCACGTCGCTGAAACGGCGACCGAAACTCATCAATACCATTATATTTCAGTATATTAAGCTCGAAACCTACGCTTGGCCCAAGGCTTGCGGAGGCCCTGCCGAATGACCCAGGCGCAGCAGGCGCCGCCCCTCACCGACCGAAAGCGCCTGCCGCCCGCATGTCCGCCGTCAGCCTCATGTCCGTCCTGACGCCCGCCGCCCCCGGCGGCGCGAGCGTCAACGCCTCCGTCGAGGCGGCGACGGACAGCGCCGTCTTCGCGGACCTGATGCTGAAGGAAGAGGCGCAGGCCGCGCCGCCCGTCGTCTCGGTCGTCCCGGTCGCCCAAGCGTCCGAAACCACCGCGCCGATCGAGGCCGCTCCGGTCGAGCCCGCAAAGGACGACATCGCCGTCGCTCCGGCTCCGCCCGCCTGGTTCACGCCGCCCCCGCCGGTGCAACAGGCTGCGGCGCCGACAGCCCCTGCCGATCCGACGGCGCCGACGACCGAAACGACTCCTGTTGTCGCCGCCGCGCCGTCTCCCGCTCCGTCGGCCGTTTCTGAGGCTGTAGAGGCGGCTCCCATCGCCCCGACCACCGAACCTGCGGTCGCCGCCACCGCCACCGCCGCCACGGCTGCGCCCGTCTCAGCCGCGCCGCCCCCCCCTGCAACCATATCCGCCGCCCTCAAGGCGGCGCTCCCCGCCGTCTTTGCAGAGCCGGATGCGGCGCCGGAACCTCCGTCAACCGAGAGCGACGAGCCGTCGGACGCGCCGCCGCCGTCGCGCCCTGGAGCGGCCCTTCCTGCACAGGACGCCGCCCTGCTGGGCGTGACCGGCTTCCGGTCGGGCGCGGGCGAACGGCTGGCCTCGGCGCGAGAAGCGATACAGGCAGCAGCCACATCGACAGGCAACGCCGAAGCGACCGCCAACCGACCCGCCCAGGCCGATGCTTCCATTGATGCTGCAACGTCAGCGCCCGCCGCCCGCCCGGCCGTTGCGCCCGCCTTGGCCGAAACGCCTGCGGCGGCGACCGTCGCCGCGCCCCCGGTCGACGGCGAAGCCCCGGCCGCGCCGCAACAAGGCGCCGTCGAAGCCCCCTCTCAGGCGCCCGGCGCTCAACGCGATCTGGGCCTGTCCCAGCTGTCGCGCGCCACAGTCGAGACCACGGCCCAGATCGCCGCCCAGATCGTCAAGAAGCTGGACGGCCGCTCGACCCGCTTCAACATGGCCCTGACGCCCGAAGGCCTGGGCCGCGTCGACGTCAGTCTGGAGATCGAGTCTGACGGCCAGGTCACGGCCCGCCTGGCCTTCGACAATCCGGCGGCGGCGGCCGACCTGCGCGCCCGCGCCGACGAACTGCGCCGTCAGCTTCTGGACGCGGGGCTGCAGCTGTCGCGTGACGACCTGGAGTTCGCCGAGCGCGAACCTTCGTCCGGCTTCAGCGGCGGCGCGTTCGAGCGGCAGCCCGACCGCCGCGCCTTCTCCGGCGCCGCCCGCCTGGCCGCCGAGGCCGATTCCGTCGTTCCGCCGCCCAGCGCCTGGACGTCCCTTTCCCTGACGCCTGACCGCGTCGATCTGAAGGTCTGATCGATGGTTGACGCCGTCTCTTCCAACAACGCCGCGGGCCGGGTGAACGCCGGGGGTCAGATGCTGGCCTCCAACTTCCAGACCTTCCTGTCGCTGCTGACCACGCAGTTGAAGAACCAGGATCCGCTGTCGCCGGTGGATTCCAACGAGTTCACCGCCCAGTTGACCCAGATGGCGGGCGTCGAGCAGCAGTTGCTGACCAACGACCTGCTGACCGGCCTGCTGAAGGCCCAGCAGGGCGACGGCCTGACCGGCGCGGCGCAGTATATCGGCAAGGACGCCACCGCCGTCTGGGCCGCGACCCGCTTCGAGGACGGCGAGGCCAACTGGAGCTATGAGCTGGCCGCCGACGCGACCGACGCCACGCTTCAGGTGCTGGACGCCTCGGGCAAGGTGGTCTGGAGCGGCCCGGCCCCCGAAAAGACCAACGGCATGCATGACTTCAAGTGGGACGGAAAGACCACCGGAGGCGGCCAGGTCGACGACGGCGGCGTCTATACGCTGAAGGTCGTCGCCAAGGACGGCGCGGGCAAGGCCGTCGACAGCCAGGTGCTGATCCGCGGCCGTGTGACCGGCGTCGAGATGTACGACAACACGCCCTTCGTCATCATCGGCAACTCGATCATGCCGGTGTCCAGCCTGATCGCGCTGGAAGAACAGAAGGCCGCCGCCAAACCCGAGGACGACGCCGGCGCGGCCAGCGCTCTCGCCTCGAAACTCAACCCCTTCAATCTTCTCTCGTAAGGAATCCCAGACATGAGCATCAACGGCGCCATGATGGCCGGCGTGTCCGGTCTGACCGCCAACGCCGCGGCCCTTTCGACGATCTCGCAGAACATCGCCAACGTGAACACGGTCGGCTACAAGCGGGCGTCGACCGAGTTCGCGACCGTGGTCAACGCCCAGACGGCGGGCGTGAACTATTCCGCCGGCGGCGTTCAGGCCGCCGCCCGCCACTTCATCAGCCAGGCGGGCCAGCTTCAGCGCACGACCAACGGCACCGACCTGGCCATCGCCGGCCAGGGCTTCTTCGTCGTCACCGAAAAGTCCGAAAACCTGACCCTGTCGGACGCGCGCCTGTTCACGCGCGCCGGGGCGTTCAAGATCGACGACCTGGGCTATCTGCAGAACACCTCGGGCCTGTATCTGCAGGGCTGGCCGGTCGACGCCGACGGCGTGGTCAACAGCGATCCGTCCGACATGAGCCGCCTGCGCACCATCAACGTCGGCTCCGTCGGCGGCGCGGCCGAGCCGACCACCCGCGTCGGCCTGAACGCCAACCTGAAGTCCAGCCAGCCGGTCAATGAGGCCGCCCAGACCCCGCCCCCGACCGGCGTCACGGCCTATGACCCGACCACCCACTCCATGTCGATGTACGCCAACGACCCGGCGACGGGCGTGAAGCCCGACTTCGAGATCACCATTCCGGTGTCGGACTCCAAGGGCGGCCAACGCAACATCACCGTCTCCTTCCTGAAGAGCAGCGTCGCCAACGAATGGCACGCCGAAATCCGCGCCCCCGAGGGCACGGTGACCAACACAGACGGCTTGCTGAAGTCCGGCCGCATCGCCTTCACCCAGGACGGGCGTCTGGACGTGGCCAAGATGCAGGGCTGGACCGCGGGCACCGGCCTGTTCGACGACCCCACCAACGCCAGCCTGTCGCTGGGCTCGTCGGACGGCGCGACGGCGGGCGCTGACGGCGCCTGGGCCGCCGACCTGGGCATCGCGGCCCAGACCATCGCCTTCGACCTGAACGCCTCGGCGGGCGGCCTGACGCAGTACGACAGCACCTCCATCGTCCAGGCCACCTATACGAACGGCACCGCCTTCGGAAACCTGACCGAGGTGAAGATCGACGAGGCGGGCTTCGTCACCGCCATCTTCGACAACGGCGTCATGCGCAAGATCGCCCAGGTCGCCCTAGCCACCTTCCCCAGCGCCGACAGCCTGACCGAGGTGTCGGGCAACGCCTTCCGTGTCAGCCAGAACTCCGGCACCTTCAACCTGAAGGCCCCCGGCACCGGCGGCGCGGGCCTGCTGGGCGCCCAGCAGTTGGAAGCCTCGACCGTCGACCTGTCGACCGAGTTCACCGGCCTGATCACCACCCAGCGCGCCTATTCGGCCTCGTCCAAGATCATCACCACCGCCGACGAGATGCTGGCGGAGCTGATCAACATCAAGCGCTGATCGGCCAACAGGACTCCATGATCAAGGTCTCGTTAGACTCGATGAATCCTTCCTTTAGCCGGCGCAGAACGCGCCGGACCGGCCGGATGCGTCTTAGCCATTCCTTCACCACGACGCTTAAAAGCCTTTTAGCGGGCGGGGGCCTAGCCTGCGCGTCTATGGTGGTGGTGAGAGAGGCTTAAGCCCATGCTGCAAGAGCGACGCCTTAACAGTAACGGCGAACAGTACGTGGTCGGCCCGACGGGTACGCCCCTGACCCTGCGGGATCTTCCGCCCTCGGACACGAACCGCTGGGTCATCCGCCGCAAGGCCGAGGTCGTGGCCGCCGTGCGCGGCGGGCTGATCAGCCTGGAGGACGCCCTGGAGAAGTACCGTCTGACGGCCGAGGAGTTCATGGCCTGGCAGAAGGCCATCGACAAATGGGGCATGCAGGGTCTGCGCACCACGCGCATCCAGAGCTACCGCGACTAGGCTTTTCGCCTGAACGCATGATCACGGCCGCTCCAGAACGGGGCGGTCTTTTTCATTGGACGCGCCTTCGTTTCGAGCCAGGCCTCGAAATCGCGCGCATCAGGGCCTAAATGGCGGCGATGACCATGGACGCCCTGACCGACGACATCCTCTGCCCCGTTCCCGACATCGCCCCCATGTCGCAAGCCGACCTGGACGCCGCGATCGAGAGCGTGCGACAGGCCGTCGGCCTGCCGCAGGGCGCGCGCGTGGTCGCCGCCATGTCCGGCGGAGTGGATTCCACCGTCGTCGCCGCCCTGCTGCACAAGGCGGGCTATGACGTCGTCGGCGTGACGCTCCAGCTCTATGACCACGGCGAGGCGCTGAAGAAGAAGGGCGCCTGTTGCGCGGGTCAGGACATCCACGACGCCCGTCTGGCCGCCGACCTGATCGGCATTCCGCACTACGTCCTCGACTATGAAAACCGCTTCAAGGACGCGGTGATCGACCAGTTCGCGGATTCCTATCTGAAGGGCCAGACGCCGGTCCCCTGCATCCGCTGCAATCAGACGGTGAAGTTCCGCGACCTGCTGGACGTCGCGCGCGATCTGGGCGCCGAAGCCATGGCCACCGGCCACTACGTCCGCCGCGCGACGCACGGCAACCGCTCGCAGATGCGCAAGGCGGTCGATCACTCGCGCGACCAGTCCTACTTCCTGTTCGCCACGACGCAGGATCAGCTCGACTATCTGCGCTTCCCGCTCGCCGATCTGGAAAAGCCGCAGGTGCGGGGCGTCGCCGCGTCGCTGGGCCTGCGCATCGCCGCCAAGCCGGACAGCCAGGACATCTGTTTCGTGCCGACCGGCGACTATCGCACCCTGATCGACCGCCTGCGGCCACAGGGGCGTGGGGCCGGCGACATCGTCCACATGGACGGCCGGGTGCTGGGCCGCCATTCGGGCATCACCGACTACACCATCGGCCAGCGCCGGGGGCTGAACGTCGCCGTAGGCGAGCCTTTGTTCGTGGTCAAGCTGGACCCCGACCATCGCCGCGTCATCGTCGGCCCGCGCGAAGCCCTGCTGACCGCCCGCCTGACGCTGGAGGAAACCAACTGGCTGGGCGATCAGGCCACGATCGAGGAAGCCGCCCGCGACGGCGCTCCGGTCCTGGCCCGCGTCCGCTCGACCCGCCAGCCCTCCCTCGCCCGCCTCGCTTTCATCGATGACGCCGTTCAGGTGGTCTTCGATCAGGGCGAGGAAGGCGTCGCACCCGGTCAGGCCTGCGTCCTTTACGACCCGGCCGACGACGAACGGGTCCTGGGCGGCGGCTTCATCCAGTCGACCGAAGCCGTGGCGGTCTAACCCCCATCGTCACCCTCGGGGGCTGTCCCGAGGACCCAGCGCGGCGACACGTTTTTCGTTGAATTTGCAAGCCACGCGGACAGCCGCTCAGGTCACGCACACGTCCGCCATGGGCCCTCGGGACAAGCCCGAGGGTGACGGTTCCGATGGGCCGCGTAGACCCGCAGGCAGTTGCCGTCCGGGTCGCGCGCCACGAAGCCGTGGCCGCCGTCCATGTCCGTCGGCGGCAGGACGATGCGCGCGCCCCGGTCCCACCAGTCGATGTGCAGTTCATCCACCACGCCGGGCGCCTCCATGCGCAGGTCCGCCTGGGTTCCGCCTCGACCGCGCCACAGGCTGAGTCTCCGCCCCGGCGCCAGCAGGAAAACGGCATGGTCCGGCCCCGCCTCGACCGGTCGTCGGCCCAGCAGCCCGGCGTAGAAACGCGCGCTGGCGTCCGGATCGGCCACGTTCAGCACAATGTCGTCGCTCATGGTCAAGGTCCCTCCGCCTGAACAGAAAGAGAACTTAGCCGGACCTGCCGCCAGTTTCTGTCAGCATCATCGCAGCGGCCCCTGACGCTCGCAGGCCTCGTGCCAGCGCTTCAGCAGCACGGCCTTTCGCGTGGGATAGCGGGTCTCCAGCACCTCGGCCCCGACGATGCGGTCGGTGCGGAAGCTGCGGAAATCGCCGCGCAGTTCGCACCACCCGATCAGCAGCCGCACCCGGTCGAAGAAGGCCAGGGCGAAGGGCCAGACGACCCGGTCTGACGCCGTCCCCGCCTCGTCGCGATAGTTCATCCTCAGCTTGCGCTCGATGCGGATCGCCTTGCGCAAATGGGCCGGATCGACCGCATCGGCGGGGATCGGCGCGCCCGGTCCGATAAACAGGGCCGAGGCCTCCATCTCGTCGCGCAGATCCGGCGGCAGCACCGCCGCGATCCGCGCCTGGGCGCTCAAGGCCGCATCGCGCAATCGCGCATCCGCCCGCTCGGCCACCCAGCGCGATCCCAGGGCCAGGGCCTCGATCTCTTCCGGCGTAAACATCAGCGGCGGCAGCAGATAACCGGGCTTCAGCACATAGCCCACGCCCGGCTCGCCCTCGATCGTCGCGCCCTGCGCCTGCAGGCTGGCGATATCGCGATAAAGGGTGCGCAGGGAGACGCCGGTCTCCTCCGCCAGCGCGCGGCCGCTGACCGGCCGACGATGCCGCCGCAGGGTGTTCAGCAGATCGAGAAGGCGTTCGGACCGGGACACATCGGGAGCGTAGCAGAATTGCTGCCAGAAAACGGCAACATCGAAGACGCCTTTGCATTAGGGCCGCCACGCACGACGTAACGACGCTCACTTAATTTTCGACAGACCGCATCCGTACGCGCATGGTGCAGCCTCTATCGACCATCACGCTCCTCATGAGGCTCCGAATGCGCTCCTTCGCCTGCATGGTTTCCGTCTTGGCGCTTGCCGCCGCCGTCCCTGCCCTCGCCGTCGCTGAACCGGCCGCGCCAGCGCCGACGGCGTCGGCCGCGGTCACGCCCTACACCGCCGCGCAATTCTTCGAGACGACCAGCTTCTCCATGGCCAACCCTGACGGCCTGGCTTTCTCAGAGGGACGCACCCACGTCCTGATCTCGTCGGACAAGACGGGGGTGTTCAACGCCTACGCCCTGCCGGTCGCGGGCGGCGATCCCGTGCCGCTGACGGCTTCGACGACCAACGCCACCTTCGCGCAGAGCTATTTTCCCGACGGCCGTCGGGTTCTGGTGGCGGCGGATCAGGGCGGCAACGAACTGACCCACATCTATGTGCGCGAAATCGACGGGACGCTGCGCGACCTGACGCCGGGCGACAAGCTGAAGGCCGGCTTCGTCGGCTTCAGCGACGACGGCCAGACCTTCTGGCTGACCAGCAACGAACGCGACGCCCAGGTCTTCGACCTCTACGCCTATGACGCCGCCACCTACGAGCGCAAGCTGATGTTCCAGAACCCCGGAGGCCTGGATGTCGCCGCCGTCTCTGGCGACGGACGGCTGGTCGCCCTGACCAAATCCCATACCAGCGCCAATTCGGATATCTACCTGGCCGACCTTCAGGCAGGGGGCGAGCCTTATCTGATCACCTCGCATACCGGCGACGTCGCCTATGACGTCAGCGGCTTCGGCCCCTTCAACGCCACCCTGATCTACACCAGCAATGAGGACGGCGAGTTCGCTCAGGCCTACGCCTATGACATCGCCGACAAGGCCCACAACCGCACGACCCAGGCCGACTGGGACGTCATGTATGTCTCCTATTCGCCCAACGGCCGCTATCGGGTGACGGCGGTCAACGCCGATGCTTCGACCGAACTGACTATCGAGGATGCGCAAAACCGCGCGCCCGTGCGCCTGACCGGCCTGCCCCAGGGCGACATCACCGGCGTCCGCTTCGACCCCGGCGCAGGCCTGGCCGCCTTCACCGTGGTGTCCGACACCTCGCCCGCCGACGTCTTCGTCGCCGACCTGTCGACGGGCCAGGCCCGCCGCCTGACCCACGCGCTGAACCCGGCCATCCAGGAGAGCGACCTGGTCGAGGCGACGATCGTCCGTTATCCGGGCGAAGGCGGGGTGATGGTCCCGGCGGTCCTCTATCGACCCAAGGGCGCCTCGGCGGCCAATCCGGCCCCGGCGGTCGTCCTCGTCCACGGCGGACCGGGCGGTCAGACGCGGCGAGGCTATTCGGCCATGGTCCAGCACCTGGTCAATCACGGCTATGCCGTTCTGGGGGCCAACAACAGAGGCTCGTCCGGCTACGGCAAGACCTTCTTCCACATGGATGACAAGAAGCACGGCGAAGCCGACCTGCGCGACATCGTCGCCGGCGGCGACTGGCTGCGGGCGCAGGACTGGGTGGCCGACGATCAGGTCGCGGTCATGGGCGGCTCCTACGGCGGCTACATCACCGCCGCGGCCCTGGCCTTCCACCCCGAGAAGTTCGAGGCCGGCATCGACATCTTCGGCGTGACCAACTGGGTCCGCACCCTGCAGTCCATCCCCGCCTGGTGGGGCGCGCAGCGCGTGGCTCTGTATGATGAGATGGGCGATCCGGCGGTCGACGCCGAACGCCACCGCGCCATCTCGCCCCTGTTCCACGCCGACAAGATCCGCCGCCCCCTGCTGGTGGTCCAGGGCGCCAACGACCCGCGCGTGCTTCAGGTCGAGAGCGACGAACTGGTCGAGAAGGTGCGCGCCAACAATGTGCCGGTCGAATACGTCGTCTTCCCCGACGAAGGCCACGGCTTCCAGCGTCGCGAAAACCGGATCACCGCACAGGAGGCCTATCTGGCCTTCCTGAACCGCTACGTACGCAAGGCGAACTGAGACCGCTCGTCAGGCTGTTTCCTCGACGTGCAGGACGATCCGGTTGCGGCCTTCCTTCTTGGCGCGATACAGCGCCGCGTCCGCCGCCTGCACCAGGGCGTCGCCGTCACGGTCCATGCCCTTGGACCATTCGGCGACGCCGAAGGACATGGTGCTGCTGCCCAGCGGCTGCTTGCCCAGGCGCAAGGCGATGGCGGCGACAGCCTGGCGCACGGTCTCGACCCGCGGCGCCAGGGCCTCCGCCGTGGTGCCGGGCGCGATCACAATGAACTCTTCGCCGCCGTAGCGGCAGACGATGTCGCCGTCGCGGAAACGGTGGCCCAGTTCGGCGGCTACGGCCTGTAGCACCACATCGCCCGCTTCATGGCCGAACTCGTCGTTGAAGCGTTTGAAGTGGTCGACGTCGCACATAACCACGCATAGCGGCGCACCCGAACGCGCGGCGCGCGCCACCTCCAGCGCCAGCGCCTCCTCCATGTAGCGACGGTTGAACAGGCCGGTCAGCGGGTCGCGGATCGTCTGTTCCTTCAGGTCGCGCTGCAGCTTCTGGTTGACCATTGCCGAGGCGATGTTCTCGGCCAGGACGTTGAGACGGAACTGCGTCTCGGCCTCGACCAGTCCGTCCAGATGCAGGACGCCGATCACCTCGCCCGAGGCCAGCAGCGGCTCGCAGTGATAGGGCGGGGCCATATGGTCCACATGGCCGCAGACGACATCCGCGCCCGGCTCAGACACGAAATGGCTCTGCCCTCGACGCAAGGCCCAGCACTGATCCGGCGCAAAGCCTTCCGTCTCCGCCTCATGCCCGCCCCAGCCAGACAGCGGGACCAGCAGATTGCGCGAGTTGTTGTAAGCGTAGAGCGCCCCCGGCAGCCCCGGCAGGACACGCGGCACGAAGGCGTGGATGACCTGGGCCAGTTCGTCGTCCGTGCGGGCCGCCTGCATCCGATGGGCCATCCCGCCCAGAAGCTCGATGACCTCGCCCCGCTCCCGCAGGGTCTGGGCGCTGGCCAGCAGTTCCTCATGCACGCGCTTCAGTTCGCGCTCGCTGCGGCTCTGATCTTTCGCCGCCGTCGCCAGACGGTCGGCCATGTCGTTATAGCCGCGCGCCAGCCGGTCGAACTCCCGCGACCCCATACGGCTGTCGATCCTCTGGTTCAGGTCGCCCGCGCCCAGTCCGGTCATGGCGCGTGTGATGACGCGCACCGGCTGGCGGATGCCGCGAATGACCATGAAGGACACCGACAGGGAGAAGAAGGCGATCAACGGCCCGCCGATCAGGGCCAGCCCTCGCACTCGCGCCAACCGCCGCTCGGCCGCCTCGACGCGGCGCGCCTGCACCACCCGCTCTTCGTCCAGAAGTTCTCGCGCCGCCAGCACGAAGGCGCTCATGGAATCGAAACCGCGCCCTTCGGCGATGAGCGCCTCGGCCCTGGCGAAGTCCCCGCTTCGCGCCAAGGTCAAAGGCTGGCGCATCAGTTCGATCCGGCCAGACAGCTGCGCGCCCAGAGCCTGCACCCGCAGTTGCTGCGGCGGGTTGTCCCGCGTCAGCTCCACCAACTCGCTGAACGCCCGCAGGGAGTCTGAAACCCGTGCGTCAAAGGACTGGGCGTAGGCCGGGTTCTGCGTCAGCACATAGGCGCGCTGCCCCGACTCCGCGTCGCGCAGCCCGGCCACGGTCTCTTCCATCGCCTGGATGACCTGGGCGGAGTGCGTCACCCAACGAAAACTTTCGCGGGTCTGCCGCGAGGCGTCGGCCAGGGCGGCCACGAGAACCAGTAAAGCGACCACCACCAGGGCGCTGACGGCGGCGATCCTGGACGTAAGGGACTGAAACATGCCCCCACCGTTAACCTTCGACAGTTGACGGAGGTTGAATCGATCAGAGGGTCCTACGCGGCCTCGTCCTTGGTCGGCATGACCTCGCCGACGGTTGGGCGGTTCTCGGTGAAGACGACCTCCACCTCGCGCGGGCGGACCATCTCATTGCAGCAGCCGCAGGCGATGCGGGGCTTCAGGTCGTGCCCGCAGGTCTTGTGGCGCAGCACGATGCCCGACGGCTCGTCGCCATAGACGTGCTTCTCGCCCCAGGCGTGCAGGGTGACGAGGACGCCGTACAGATCCTTGCCCTTGGCCGTCAGCACATATTCGTTGCGCGGCGGACGCTCGGAATAGGGCCGCGGCTCCAGCACGCCGTGATGCACCAGCGACTTCAGCCGCGCAGCCAGGACATTGCGCGCCACGCCCAGCCGCTCCTGCCATTGCTCGAAGCGGCTGACGCCGTTGAAGGCGTCGCGGATGACCAGCATGGTCCACGGATCGCCGATCACCTCGAGGGTGGCGGCGACCGAGCAGCTCTGGCGCGAATAGTCGGCGGTGCGTCCCATGAGCGGAAAGTGACCTCGCGTCAGGCTTTTGACAAGGGTTGCCAATCGCGACGGAGTCGGTCAGTTTCTATTTGCAACTGACGGGACGGCTTCCCTCCCTCGACTCGGAGGCGGCGCCGTCGCAGGTTCCGCCTACGCTTTTCGATGTTGAGTTCATGACCAAGCCTGACCTGATCCACGCCGCCTTCCGCCTGACGCCCGAGGACGACGGGGCTTTGGCCGCCCACCTGTCGGGCGAGTTCTCCAACGGTCCGATCAGCGCCCCGCCCGAGGCGGGCTTCCCCTTCGGCGGCCTGCTGGCGGCCCTGTGCGCCGGGGCCATGCGCCAGGGTCTGGGGATCGAGGCGCCGCTGCGCAGCCTGACGGTCCAATATCTGGCGGCCGCCCGTTACGGCCAGTCGCTGCACTTCCGGCCCCGGATGCTGCGCGGCGGCCGCAACGTCGCCTACGCCGTGGTCGAGGGCGGCCAAGGATCGAAGCTGACCCACCACGCCAGCGCCACCTACGGCGCCGACGGCCCCACGCCTGTCCCGCTGACGCCCCTGCAGGCGCCGCCGCCCTCGCTGGACTGCTTGAAGGACGCGCCGGGCATCAGCGGCCCGATGGCGCCGCGCTTCTCGCAACACGTCGACTATCGCTTCGAGAACGGCCCCAACATTCTGGGCGGCAATGAGGGCAAGCCGGTCGTCGAGCGGGTTTGGATGCGGGTGAAGGACGGGGCGCCGCTGGACGAACTGCGGATGTGCTACCTGCTGGACGCCCTCTATCCGCCCGCTTGGACGGCTTTCAAGGCGACGCCGATGATGACGACGGTGGACCTGCGCTGCGACTTCCTGGCCGACCCGACGCCGGACGCCGCGCCCGACGGCTGGGTCTTCTTCGAATACCGCCTGCTCGATCACGGCCTGGGCTGGTCGGTGGACGAGGCGATCGCCTGGGGCGCAGACGGCAGCCCCCTCGCCCTGGCGCGCCAGCGCCGCAAGCTGCTGTGAGGCGCCGCTTGCCAGCGGGCCTTCGCCTCCCCTAATCCCCCACGAAACGATTCACTTACGGAAACGCTCGCCATGACCGCCGCTTCTGATCCCGTCGTCATCTGCTCCTTCGCCCGCACCCCGATGGGCGGCTTCCAGGGCGCGCTGTCGCCGGTCAAGGCCACCGACCTGGGCGCCGCCGCGGTGAAGGCCGCCGTCGAGCGCGCGGGCGTCGCGCCGGAGAAGATCGAGCAGATCTTCATGGGCTGCGTCTTGCCCGCCGGTCTGGGCCAGGCTCCGGCCCGTCAAGCCGCCATCGGCGCAGGCCTCGGCAAGCACGTCGAGGCGACGACGGTGAACAAGATGTGCGGCTCGGGCCTGCAGTCGGCCATGATGGCGCACGACGCCCTCTTGGCAGGCACGGCCGAGGTCATCGTCGCGGGCGGCATGGAGTCGATGACCGGCGCCCCCTATCTGATGAACAAGCACCGCGGCGGCGCCCGCATCGGCCACGACGTCATCGTCGACTCCATGATGATGGACGGCCTTGAAGACGCCTATTCCCCCGGCAAGGCCATGGGCGTCTTCGCCGAGGACGCGGCGGCCCAGTATCAGTTCACCCGCGAGGCGATGGACGAATACGCCATCGAAAGCCTGACCCGCGCCAAGGCCGCCATCGCCTCGGGCGCCTTCAAGGCCGAGATCGTCCCGGTCGAGGTCGCCACCCGCAAGGGCCCGGTGACGGTCAGCGAAGACGAACAGCCCGGCAAGGCAGACGCCGCCAAGATCCCGACGTTGAAGCCCGCCTTCGTCAAGGACGGCGCCGTCACCGCCGCCAACTCCAGCTCCATCTCCGACGGCGCGGCCGCCATGGTCATGACGCGCGAAAGCACGGCCAAGGCCCTGGGCCTGCCCATCGTCGCGCGCGTGGTCAGCCACGCCGCCCACGCCCATGAGCCGGCCCTGTTCACCACCGCCCCCGTTCCTGCCATGCAGAAGGCCCTGAAGAAGGCCGGCTGGTCGGTCGAGGACGTGGACCTGTGGGAGGTCAACGAGGCCTTCGCCGTCGTCGCCATGATCGCCCAGCAGGAACTGGGCATCGACCGCGCCAAGTTGAACGTCAACGGCGGCGCCACGGCTCTGGGCCACCCCATCGGCGCCTCGGGCGCGCGCATCCTGTCCACCCTGCTGGCGGCGCTTCAGGCGCGCGGCGGCAAGAAGGGCATGGCCTCGCTGTGCATCGGCGGCGGCGAGGCCGTGGCCATGGCGGTGGAACTGGTCTGATCCTGCGGCGTTGTCGGCGGTCAAGCTTACTGACTGTGGAGACCTCCCCCTTGAAACTCCCCGCCCTGCTCGCCGCCGGCGTCGCCGCCCTCAGCCTGACCGCCTGCGCCACCGCCCAGGCCGAAGGCGCCATGACCCAGGCTGACTCCGTGACCGGCCAGGCCGGTTCCGCCGACCTCAAGGCCTTCCCGGCCGCGACGGCGGGCCAGACCCGCCACGTCATCAACCTGCCGGCCCAGTCGGACGAGGACGCCCTGAAGGTTGAGCTGATCCTGGGCAAGACCCAGACGGTCGACTGCAACCGCCAGTTCTTCGGCGGCCGCCTTGAAACCCGCACCGCCGAGGGCTGGGGCTACGACTACTATGTCCTGCCCGCCCTGGGGAACGCGGCCAGCACCCTGATGGGCTGCCCTCCGGGCTCGGAGCGCGAAGCCTTCGTGACGACGCAGGAGCAGCCGCTGATCCGCTACAACTCGCGCCTGCCGGTGGTGGTCTACACCCCGTCGGACGTCGAAGTGCGCTATCGCGTGTGGCGCGCGGGCGAGACCCAGACCGCGCGCTGATCCGCGCCGTTCTTTGAGATCAGACGCGGGCGTCGATCGGATTCGATCGGCGCCCGTTTCGTTTCAGGCCCGCGTCTTCCATCCGCATCCCGCTGCATCAGCGAGGCCAAGGAGGCGCACCCGGCGCTCAGGACGATCATGGGCCGACTCCTGCATCTGCGAACCATTTGCAGGTTTGCGCAGAGTCGGCCGTCGTGCAAGCGTCCGTCTCCATTTCTCTCGGAGAGTCGCTATGCGCGAAGACGGCAAGCTGGATTATCTCGAACTGCCCGCGACGGATCTGGCGGCGCACAAGGCCTTCTACGCCCAGGCGTTCGGCTGGAGCTTCCAGGACTACGGCCCGGCCTATGCGGCGTTCAGCGAAGGGCTGGACGGCGGCTTCACCCCCGACGCCATGACGCCCAAGCCCCTGCCCATCCTGTACGCCCATGATCTGGAGGCCATGCAGGCCAAGGTCGAGGCGGCGGGTGGCGCGATCACCCACGCCATCTTCGCCTTCCCCGGCGGGCGGCGCTTCCACTTCCGCGACCCATCCGGCAACGAACTGGCCGTCTGGTCCGAGAAATAGGACTCTACTTCGGGTCGACGGTCTGGGCGATGCGCTCGGCCTCGTCGCGGTCGGCGCCGTCCTGGGCCATCACCCAGACGTGGACCTCGGCGGGTTCCGCCGAACGCTGGAACAGGTGCTCCATGGCGATGCGACGCTGGCCTTCGGTCGTCACCACCGAGACGCGGCCGCCGACCGTCACCTGTTCCCCGTCATAGATCGGAAATTGCGAGGAAGGCCCGGCGTAGATCATCAGATAGGTCTTGCCCGCCTTGCGCACCGAATAGACGTGGGCGCCCGGCGCCGCGCGCCCCTCGACCAGTTGGAAGCCCGGCGGCAGATCAATGATGAACGGCAAGGCGGCGCGTTCGGCGGCGCTCAAGCCTTGCAGCGCAGGCGTCGGCGTCGGCGTCGGTGCGGGAGCGGGCGTGGACGTTGCAACGGGCGCGGGCGCGCGCTGCGGCGCGGGCGAGGCCGATTGGGGCGCCGGTTGCGGGCGAGGCGCTGCGACGGGCGCCTGCTGGGCCTGCGGCGACGGGACCGGAGAAAGCTGAGTTTGCGGCCGCTGAGGCGGGACGGCGGATGAAGGCGCGGCCGCGGTCGAAGCGGCCACAGGCGGCGCGCCGTTCAGACGACGCGTCAACTCCTCGATGCGGACCCGTTCTGCAGGATCCTGACGGGCGGCGGCGGGCGGCGGGGCCGGTCGCTCCCGCCCCTGCGGCGCAACCGCGCGCTGCATCGGCTGAGGCGTCGGCTGGGGCGCAGCCTGGCGCGCCGGTTGGGGCGTCGGCTGTGCAGCGGGCGTCGTCGCTCTTTGCGGTGCGGGCGGCGCGCCGTTCAGTCGGCGCGTCAACTCCTCGATGCGGGCCCGCTCGGTCGGATCCTGCTGCGCGGCGGCGGGCGTCGCGGACAGGGCCAGAGGAGCGGCGAGCGACAGGGCGGCGACGAATACGGCTTTCATGACAACGACATTGACGGCCGGGGCCGCACCGGGTCAAGCGGCCATCGCGCCCGCCGGATCAGGCGCCCGGCAGTTCTACCCAGAAGGTCGCGCCATGCCCCGGCGCCGAAATCACGCCGATCTCGCCGCCCTGCAGTTCGACCAGCCGCTTGGCAAGGGTCAGGCCGACGCCATGCCCCTCAATGGCCGAACGCTCGAGGCCCAGACGGTTGAAGGGCTCGAACAGTTGCGCCTGCTTCTCGTCCGAGAGACCTGGCCCTCGGTCTGTGACCTCGATACGGACGCGGTCGCCGCTCCAGGCCGCGCGCAGGACGACCAGCCCGCCCGAAGCGCCGTATTTGACGGCGTTGTTGGCCAGATTGCCGACCACCTGCGTCAGACGTTGGGAATCGGCCCGCGCCACCAGGTGATCGCCGGCGGCGACCACGTCGATCTTCACCGCCGCCGCTTCAGGATTCAGCAGCAGGCTGCGGCGGACGTCCTCCAGCACGCCGGCGACGTCGGTCGGGCGAATATCCACCTTGACCGCGCCCGCCTCGGCCCGCGCCACGTCGAGCAGGTCGTGGGTCAGGGCCTCGACCTGGCGGGCCGTCTTGACCAGCATCTGCGCCATCTCGACCTGGTTGGGCGTGGCGGCGCCCAGGTGCCCTCCGGCCCACAGTTCGCCGATGCCGATGACGCCGCCGATCGGGCTCTTGATCTCATGGGCCACATTGGCCAGCAGCCGCGACTTGGCCGCCGAAGCGCGCTCGGCCCGCAGCCGTCCTTCCCTGGCGCGCTGCATCAGCCCGTCACGCTCTTCCAACAGGGCGGCGACCATCAGGATCGGCATATAGCCCAGCAGGATCAGCAACTGCGCCAGCAGGGCGCGATCCTCGGGATCGAACTGATGATAGGGACCGTGCCCGGCCATGGTGCCGCCGATGGCCACCACCGACACCACCAGCAAGGCCCAGGCCGCGCCGATCACGCGAAAGCGCACCGCCGCGAGCACGATCAACGGCAGCAGCAGAAAGCCGTAAGGCAGGCTCATATGCGAAAAGATGGCGTAGCAGGCGCTGGCGAGCAGCACGCCCAGCCCGATGGCCTCGGCCAGGCGCGCAGGCTGCTTCAGCATCCTGAAATGGGCTTTACGCAGGCTGAGGCCGAACACGCCGATCACGGCGAAGCCCAGGGCGTGGCCGCTCCACCAGATACGCAAGGCGTCCAGGAAGTTCTCGTCCGCCATATTGGACAGGGCCACGGCGGCGATCAGGGCCGACGGCAAGGGCGCGATCGCGCATACCGCCAGGAAACGCGCCAGGCCTTGCACGCTGTCGACATGCAACCCCGTGACCACACGACGCGTCAGCACGACCGCCAGAACGATCTCCAGCAGATTGGTCAGGGTGAAGAGGATCGACAGCGACGGACCGTTGCCCGCCAAGATTTCGCCGGCAAAGACGCCCGCCAGCACCAGGACGCCGAAACCGAGGTCGTATTGCAGGCCGCGGCCGCCGCGCAGCCATGCGGCCATAGCCAGGCCGCCGGCGCCCCACAGGGCGGCGACCAGACCGTTGGCGCGAGCGAAGCTGATCGCGAGAACCACCAGCACGGCCACGCCCAGCGCGGTCAGCATCGGAGCCAGCGGTCGGCGGAAGAAGTCGGCGTTCGGCGGCGCCAGGGTTTCAACCGGAGCGGTCCCCTTGCCCGTCGCGTCCAATGCGACTTCTCCTCTTTGGAGCGCGCGGCTCATGCTCATCAATCCGGCCTAGAACTAGGGTCTTAGGCTTGATCTTCGCGCGCGTTCCTAAACATCCCCTGAAGCGTGACCCTAGGATCAATACGCGGTTCGCAGCGCCTCATCGAAAGCGCGCATGGCCGCCGCCGGACCGTCAGGATGACGCCAGACCCCGGCGCTGACCGCCACGAAGTCGGCGCCGGCCGCTGCGATGGCCCCGGCGTTTTCGACCGTAACGCCGCCGATGGCGACGCAGGGAACCTCCATCGTCTCCTGCCAGATGGTCAGGATCTCCGGTTCGGCGTGATGGGCGACGTCCTTGGTCTGCGTCGGGAAGAAGGCGCCGAAGGCCACATAGTCGGCGCCGCCCTCGGCCGCCTCCATCGCCAGGTGGCGGCTGTCGTGGCAGGTGACGCCGATCATGGCGCCCTCGCCCATGATGCGCCGCGCCTCGGCCAGGGAGGCGTCCTCCTGCCCCACGTGCACCCCGTCGCAGCCCGTGGCGCGCGCCAGGTCCGGCCGATCGTTCAGGATCAGGGCCACGTCATGCGCCTGGCAGATCGGCTTCAGCCGGGCGACGGCCGCACGAATCTCCTCGTCCGAGGCCGCCTTCAGGCGGATCTGCAGGGCGGCGCAGTCGCCTGCCGCCAGAGCGGCCTCCAGCTCTGCGGCGAACGCCTCCAGGTCCGGGAGGGCGGCCGGCGTGATCAGGTACAGCCGGCAGGCCGGGCGGGCGGGAATTTGCGGTTGACGAGCCATGGCCGAGCCCTGCCCGTCGCCGCCGTCGTCGTCAATGTCGCATGTGCATGCGAATGATTTGCACCCGCCTTAATAAGTGCTATAGCGAGCCATTCTCAGTGTTCCAGGTGCCTCGCCTTGTACGTCTGCAACTGTAACGGTCTTCGCCAGCGTGACGTCGCCCTTGCCATCGAGGCGGGCGCCAACCGTCCCAAGGACATCTTCGCCAGCCACCAGTGCGCGCCTCAGTGCGCCAAATGCGTCTGCGAGATGCGCCAGATGATCCAGGAAACCCAGGCCGCCTTCGCCATCGCCGCCGAATAGAGGCGGATTTTGAAAGCGGATTTCACTCGCATTATCAATGCGGTGATAAGAACTCGCAAATAATCCACGGCGTTTCAGCCGTGTTATGAAGTCCTTACGGGCGGCCGAAAGGCTCTGTCGTCGCGCCGACGTCGCTTTCGCCGCCGCTGAAACAAGGACGATGACAATGAAGGGCGATCCCGCGATCATCCGCACCCTCAACGCGGTGCTGACCAATGAACTGACGGCGGTGAACCAGTATTTCCTGCACGCCCGCATGTTCGAAAGCTGGGGCCTCGCCCACCTGGGCAATGTCATCTACGAAGAATCGATCGGCGAGATGAAGCACGCCGACATGCTGATCAAACGCATCCTGTTCCTGGACGGCCTGCCCAACCTGCAGGATCTGCACAAGCTGAAGGTCGGCGAAGACCCCATCGAATGCCTGGGCGCAGACCTGCAGCTGGAAATCGACAGCCGCGCCGCCACCCGCGACGCCCTGACCCAGTGCGAAGAAGCCCGCGACTACGTCAGCCGCGACCTGCTGCTGAAAATCCTGGCCGACACCGAGGAGCACATCGACTTCCTCGAGAACCAACACAGCCTGATCAAGTTGATGGGCGCGCAGAACTATCTGCAGTCGGCCATGAAGGAAATCACCACCGACGGCGCCGCCACCGGGAACTGATCCGAAGACCGGGCGCGGCGTCGGAGGGCGGGAACGTCCGCCGCGCCCGGTTGTTCTTGGCTGCATGAGCAGCATGGACGACGCCCTCGACGCCGCCCGCGACCACGCAGCGGATTTTCTCAACGCCGAAGGCCGCGACTGGCGGCACGTCGCCTTGGGCGCCGCGCTGACTGTCGGCTTCGCCCTGGCGGCGACGGCCGTGGCGACCCGCGCCGTTCCCCCGCAGACACGCGGCCTGACCGGCGCCCGAAAACGCGAGGGTCCGATCACCGAGCGGCCGCGCGGACCGTTCAGCCTGATCCTGCCCGCCGTCTTCTCGGCCACCACCCTGTCGGCCCTGCGCGTGTGGAACGCCCCCGCCCGTCCCGGCCGCAACACTGCAATGGGTCTGTGGGCTGTCGCCCAGGCGGTCAACGCCGTCTGGCTGGCGGCGCGGCCTACTGGACGCTGGACCCAGATTCTGGCCGCCATGTCCTCAGCCGGTCTGGCCGCCGCCTTCGCCCATGAGGCGCGCAAGCTGGATCCCGGCGCAGGCAAGCTGGCCGCGCCCACCGGCATGGGAGTGCGCCTGGCCAATCAGGCGGAACGCGGCCTGGACGACGCCGCCTGAATCCGCGGGTCGCCGAGCAGCGCCATTGCCCTTTTTCGCTTGATCCTCTAGGGCTCGCCGCGATTTGGCGCGCCACGCCCTGGCGGTCGGCGCCTGCCGCCCCCCAGCAACGAGCCCTACGGTTCTCATGAAAATCAACGCCAACACCATCAAGCCCGGCATGGTCCTGCAACACAATGGCGGCCTGTGGGTCGTCACCAAGGCCAGCCACGTCAAGCCCGGCAAGGGCGGCGCCTTCGCCAACGTCGAGGCCAAGAACCTCGAGACCGGCAACAAGCTGAACGAACGCTTCCGCTCGGAAGACAAGGTCGAGCGCGTCACGCTGGAACAGCGCGACTATTCCTACCTGTTCGACAACGGCGAAACCCTCGTCTTCATGGACGACGAGTCCTATGAGCAGATCGAACTGCAAAAGGGCTGGGTCGGCGAAGACCGCATCCCCTACCTGCAGGAAGGCATGAAGGTCATCATCGAGTCGCACGAAGACCGCCCGATCGGCCTGGAACTGCCGGAACAGGTCGTGCTGGAAGTCGTCGAGACCGAGCCGACCGTGAAGGGCCAGACCGCCTCGTCGTCCTACAAGCCCGCCAAGGCCTCGAACGGCATCCGCGTCATGATCCCGCCCTTCATGTCGACGGGCGAGAAAATCGTCGTCGACACCTCGACCGGCGAATACGTCCGCCGCGCGGACTAACAAACGCCGTCATTCCCGGCCAAGGCCGGGCGCTGTAAAGACTACAGGGGCGCGGATGGTCCGCGCCCCTTTTGCTTCTCCGTCCATCCGGGCCGCTGGCTTTTTAAGGATCGACGGATCAGGAGAACCGCCTATGGCCCTCGCTTCCGCCCTGCTCCAGGTCATGATGGACGCCGTCCGCAAGACCGCCCGCCCGATGCTTCGGGATTTCGGCGAGGTGTCCCAGCTCCAGGTGTCCCGCAAGGGCCCCGGCGACTTCGTCACCGCCGCTGACGTCAAGGCCGAGCAGACCCTGTTCGAGCTGCTGCTGAAGGCCCGCCCCGGCTACGGCTTCCTGGGCGAAGAGCGCGGCATGGTCGAGGGCACCGACAAGACCCACACCTGGATCGTCGACCCGATCGACGGCACCACCAACTTCATGCACGCCATGCCCCACTTCGCCATCACGGTGGGCCTGGAGCGCAAGCACCCCGACGGCACGTCCGAGATCGTGGCCTGCGTCACCTACAACCCGGTCATGAACGAGATGTTCTGGGCCGAAAAGGGCAAGGGCTGCTATCTGAACGACACGCGCATCCGCATCGCCGGACGCGTCGACATGGCCGAGTGCCTGATCGCCACGGGCCTGCCCTTCATCGGCAAGTCGGGCCACGGCCAGGCCATCAAGGACATCCACGCCGTCGGCCAGCGCGTCGCCGGCATCCGCCGCCTCGGCGCCGCCTCCCTGGACTTCGCCTGGGTCGCCGCGGGCCGCTACGACGCCTATTTCGAGCGCAACCTGCAGCCGTGGGACGTGGCGGCGGGCATCCTGCTGGTCACTGAGGCCGGCGGCGTCGTCACCGCCATCGACCAGGACGGCGACCCGATGAGCGGCAAGCAGATCGTCGCCGGCAACCCCGAAATCCAGGCCAAGCTGCGCAAGATCCTGCGCGAGGCCTGACGTCACCCTCTCCCAATGGGAGAGGGCTTGAGCCTCCAAGAGCGAAGCGATTGGCCAGGCGAAAGGGTGAGGGTTCACGGCGAAAGTCGGCGTAAGCCGTCGCGCCGCGGCTCACGCCGACTGATAGGACAAGCCCCTCACCCTTTGGCTGCTACGCACCGCCCTTCGGGTCGCGCCAGAACGACCGCTACGCCGCCGCGCGCTCAAGCCCTCTCCCGCCGGGAGAGGGTCACGCGATCACGCGCCTGTCACGTCCGGCCCCTACCCTTCGGCCATGATCGCCGCCATCCTGACCGCCGTCCTCCTGTCTTCGAGCCAACCGGCCATGTCCGCTCCCTCAGCCAAGCCGACCGTCATCGCCCACCGAGGCGCCTCTGGCGAACGGCCCGAACACACCCGCGCCGCCTATGAGCTGGCGATTGAACAGGGCGCGGACTTCATCGAGCCCGATCTGGTCATGACCCGCGACGGCCATCTGGTCGTGCGCCATGAGAACGAGATCGGCGAGACCACCGACGTCGCCGACCGTCCCGAATTCACCACGCGCCGCACCACCCGCAACGTGGACGGCGTTCCTATCACCGGCTGGTTCACCGAAGACTTCACCCTGGCAGAGTTGCAGACCCTGCGCGCCCGCGAGCGGCTGCCCGCCCTGCGCCCTGCCTCGGCCGCCTTCGACGGCCAAGAGCCGATCCTGACCTTTGACGAGGTCGTCGCCATCGCCCGCGACGCCGGCGCCCGCACCGGCCGCATCATCGGCGTCGCGCCCGAACTGAAACACCCCTCCCACTTCGCCGCCTTGAACCTGCCGATTGAGGACGCCTTCGTCGCCGCGCTGGAGCGCCACGGCCTCACCGCCGCCGACGCCCCCATCCTAATCCAGTGTTTCGAGGTCGGGACGCTGGAACGGCTGAAGGCGCGCATTGATGCGCCTCTGCTGCAACTGATGCAGGCGGGCGGCGGCCCCGCCGACCGGCCGGACCTGACCTACGCCGAGATGGCGACGCCGCAGGGCCTGGCCGAGATCGCCCGCTACGCCGACGCCGTCGGCGTGCAGGATCTGATGGTCGTTCCGCGCGACGATACGGGCCGCGCGTTGGAGGCCTCGCCTCTAACGAAGGACGCCCATGCGGCGGGCCTGAAGGTCGTGGTCTGGACCTTCAGGGCGGAGAACCTGTTCCTGCCGTCGCAATATCGCGTGGGCGACGCTCCCGCCGACCACGGCGACCTGACAGGCTGGCTGAAGGCGATCTACGCGCTGGGCGTCGATGCGGTATTCAGCGACTTTCCCGCTACGGCCGTGAACGCGCGCTTAGCCCCCTCTCCCGATGGGAGAGGGCTTGAGCCTCCAAGAGCGTCAGCGATTGGCTAAGGCGAAAGGGTGAGGGTTCGCTTTTACGTCCCCTGGAACTGAAGCTTCGCCAGACGCGCATACAGCCCGCCCTTGGCTGACAGCTGCGCGTGCGTGCCTTCCTCGACCACCTGGCCGCCGTCCATCACCACGATGCGGTCGGCGCGCAGCACGGTCGCCAGACGGTGAGCGATGACCAAGGTGGTGCGCGCCTCCATCGCCTGATCCAGCGCGGCCTGAACCAGACGCTCGTTCTCGGCGTCGAGCGCGCTGGTCGCCTCGTCCAGAAGCAGGATCGGCGCCTCGCGGACCAACGCGCGGGCGATGGCCAAACGCTGGCGCTGGCCGCCCGACAGGCTCTTGCCGCGCTCGCCCAGAGGGGTGTCGAAGCCTTCCGGCAGGGCGTCGATGAAGCCGAGCGCCTGAGCCTCTGCGGCGACGGCGCGGGCTTCCTCCAGCGTAGCCGCTTCGCGGCCGAAGCGGATGTTCTCCAGCGCCGAACCCGAGAACAGCGGCGCCTCCTGCGACACCCAGGCGAAGCGGTTGCGCACATCGACCGGATCGGCCGCGCGCACGTCCACACCGTCCACCGACACCAGGCCCGACTGCGGATCATAGAAGCGCAGCAGCAGGCGGAAGACGGTCGACTTGCCCGCCCCCGACGGCCCGACCAGGGCCACGGTCTCGCCCGGCCGCACGGTCAGGCTGAAGCCCTTCAGCGCCGGCAGGTCGGGACGCCCCGGATAGGCGAAGTCCACCGCCGACATCGACACCTCGCCGCGCGGCGGCTGAGGCAGGGCGACCGGACTGGCGGGCGGCGCGATGGCGGGGGTCGCCCGCATCAGCTCGTCGATCCGCTCCATGGCGCCCGCCGCCTTCTGCACGTCGCCCCAGCTTTCGCCCAACGCGCCGACCGCGCCCGCCGCGAACACCGACAGCAGGACGAATTGCAGCAGGGCGCCCGGCGTCATGGTCCCGGCGATCACGTCCTGCGCCCCCAGCCACAACACCAGGGTCACGCCGCCGAACATCACCATGATGATCATCGCGGTCATCACGCCGCGCGCCCGCATCCGTTTCAGAGAGACGCCGAACGCCTCTTCCACCGCCGCGCCGAAGCGGCCGATGGCGCTCTTTTCACGGCCAAAAGCCTGAACCGTCTCGATGGCGTCGACGCTTTCGCCCGCAAAGCCCACGGCCCCGGCGAAGGTGTCCTGCGACTGCACCGTCAGGCGGCGCACCACCCGGCCGAACAGGAACAGGGGCACGATCAGCACCGGCACGATCAACAGGACGAAGCCGGTCAACTTCGGGCTGACGAAGAACAGCAGGGCGACGCCGCCGATCAGGGTCAGGAAGTTGCGCAGCGCATAGCTGATCGAGGTGGTCAGCAGCGTATCCACCAACTGAATGTCCGTGGTCAGGCGCGACAGCACTTCGCCCGTCCGCATATGGGCGAAGAAGACCGGGTCCAGCGTCAGGATGCGCTGGAACAGCGCCGTGCGCAGGTCGGCGATCATCCGCTCGCCCGTCTTGGTGACGTAGAAATAGCGCAGCGCCGTCGCCAGCCCCAGGATCACGGCGTTGAGACCCAGGATCAGGAACCACTTGTCGATATTGGCGCCGCCGTTCTCGAACCCCTGGTCGATGGCGCCGCGCGCCGTCGCCGTCAGCGCCAGCGACGCGACCGTCGATCCGATCAGCCACACCGTCGCAATCGCAGCGTCCATCTTGTGCCGCCCCAGAAAGGGCAACAGCCGTCCCAGAGGCCGGATGTTGCGGCTCTTGGCGCGCTTGCCGCCCGCCTCGTCCATCTGTTCGGCCAGAACGGCGCCGGCGCCGGGGCGGCCGGTTGGTTGGGCGTGACGTTGGGGTTCAGCGTGGGTCATGGTCGCGCTCTTGCCCCGGAACGCCCCCCGGTGTAAACGCCGCCCCTCGCTCCCGTCGCGCCCTGCGGCGGGATTCTCTATTTACGCGCAGTGACGGTCGGCATCGTCGTAGCGCAGAGACGGACAAGATCGATGAAAGCGGACACGCACCCCGACTACCACTTCATCACTGTTGTGATGACCGACGGCACCACCTACCAGACCCGTTCGACCTACGGGAAGGAAGGCGCCACGCTGAACCTGGACATCGACCCGACGTCTCACCCGGCCTGGACCGGCGGCAACCAGCACCTGATGGACCGCGGCGGCCGCGTCTCGCGCTTCAACAACAAGTTCGGCGGCTTCATCAAGAAGTAAGCCACGCTCGGTGCGACAAGTTCGCCACAAAAGCGCCGGTCCCAGGGCCGGCGCTTTTTTGTTGCCCGGAACACCGTTAACATGGGCGCGTTCGATTACTCGGGGCGTGGACGTTGGGTCCGGGCCGATATCGGACCACAAGAGTTACAGACGATGAACCGACGGGAATTGGGCCTTGGCGTCGCCACGACGAGCCTGACGCTGGCAGCCGCGAACGGGGCGCTGGCCCAGACGCGCACCACGGACCCGCAGATCTTCATCGCCGGCTTCGACGCCCAGGCCGGCCGCCTGCCCGCGGCCCAGCAGGCTGACGTCCGCGCCGTCTATCAGCTGACCGGCGGCAAGCCGATCTGGACCGCCGACCGCCTGCGCATCCTGCAGGAAGTCGCCCAGGGCGCCGAGCGTCACGGCCTGCCCGCGGGAGACTTCTTCGACTTCGTCGGCCTGGCCGCCGACCGCGAGACGGCCGAAATCCGCACCACCGCCGCCGCCCTGGCGTACGCCAAGGTTCTGGCCGAGGGCCGCGTCCGGCCCGAGACGGTCGAAGAGCTGTGGGAGATGCAGAAGAACAGCGTCGACCTGCCGCGCGGCCTGGTCGACGCCGTGGCCGCCAACAAGCTGAGCCAGTGGTTCGACGCCCTGCCCCCGACGGACCTGGGCTACACCAATCTGTCGGCCGGTTACGCCCGCTATCGCCGCATCGCCCGCCAGGGCGGCTGGCCCGCCTTCCGTATCGGCGGCACCATCGAGCCGGGAACCAGCGACCCGCGCATCCCGGCCCTGGTCGCCCGCCTGGCCGCCGAGGGCGACCTGAGCGCCGCCGCCGCCGAACGGTTGAAGGGCAACCTAGCCTACGGCCCCGAATTGGAGCAGGCGGTCCGCAGCTTCCAGACCCGTCACGGCCTGGGGTCCGACGGCCGCATCGGCGGCGCCACCCAGCGCTCGCTGACCGCCACCGCCGAGGATCGCGCCCGCCAGATCGCCTTGAACCTGGAGCGCCGTCGCTGGCTGAAGCGCGACCTGAATCCGGAGCGGATCGAGGTCAACACCGCCGCCGCCATCATGGTCTACTGGAAGGACGGCAAGCCGGTTCACTCCAACCGCGTGGTCGTCGGCACCGCCGCCAACCAGACCCCCAGCCTTGAAAAGCCCTTCGCCTCGGTCGTGGCCAATCCGCCGTGGACCGTGCCCATGGGCATCGCCCGCCGTGAAATCCTGCCCAAGGGCCCCGGCTACCTGGCCGCCAACGACATGTACGTCAACGCCGACGGCTGGGTGGTGCAACGCGCCGGGCCGAAGTCGTCGCTGGGCAATGTGAAGTTCGAGCTGCAGGACAGCTACGCCATCTTCCTGCACGACACCCCGGCGCGGGGCGCCTTCAACCTGTCGGTGCGCCAGCGCAGCCACGGCTGCGTGCGGGTGCAGGACGCCATCGGCTTCGCCCGCCTGCTGCTGTCGCCCGATCCCGATCGTCTGGCCCTGTTCGATGCGGCCCAGGCCAGCGGCGAGACCAAGCGCGTGACCACCGGCCGCAATATCGGCGTGCGCCTGCTGTACTGGACCGCCTTCGTCGACGGTCAGGGCCGCGTCGCCTTCCGCGAGGACGTCTACAAGCGCGACGCCAAGTTGGCCGACGCCCTGGGCATCGCCGTCAACCTGCCCCAGGTCATCGCCGACGCCCCGATCGATCCGGATGAAGTGACGCCGTAAGGCATCCACCTCTCTCTTGTCGTCGCATGGGAGGAGGAGCCTTATCCGAAGGCGGCGCGCAGCAGGTCCATCTGGTTCTGCACTGGATTGGCCGGCGCCTCGGCGGGCTCGACGTACATCTGGCGATCCAAATGCAGGACGCGGTCGTAGAGCTTCTCGGCTCGCACCGCGTACTCGATCAGGGCGATGGGCAGGTCGCCGCGACGCGGCTCCGTCTCGATGCGGCGATCGGCGAGGCGATAGCGGGGGTCGCCCGCCGCCTCGGCGCTCATGTCCTGCTCCCGCACGGCGCGCTGCACCAGCAGCCAGGACGCGATCTGCATCAGCCGCGTCGTCAGCTTCATGCTCTCGCCCGCATAGGACAGGGCGGCCGCGCGCGACAGCAGGCGCGAATCCTGGCGTCCGTCGCCGTCCAGATAGGCGGCGGTCTCCTCGACCAGCTCCATGCCTTCGCGGAAGGTGCGCTCGAACAGCTCCGAGCGTGCGAAGTCCAGCACTTCGGCACCGGCGAGGCGCGCCGGGGTCTGATCGGCTTCGATGGCTGTCACGGGCGTCTATCCATGCATCTCATGCATCCGCTGGGTGCAATCGTCATGCCACGGAAGCTGATTCTGCGGGAGAGGGCCGTCGAAACCGTCCCCAACCGCCCGCGCCTCAGCGGAAGTTGAACAGCGCGTCGGCGGCGCTGCGCTGCGAGGACTTGCCGTCGATCGCCGCGCGGGACCGAGCGATCTCGGCCTCCAGGGCGGCGATCCGCTCCTGCAGTTCGTCCACGGCGTAAAGGTCCAGGTCTTCGCGGCCCAGGGCGGAGAGGGCCTCGCCGCGCTGCGGCCGGGGCTCCAGATCTTCGAAACTCATCCTCGCCTCCTTGGCCATTTCGAGCATGAACCCCTATGTGAACGCCGCATTGATCCGGAATGCAAGCAAGGGAGCCGCCGTGTCCGCGACCATGAAGGCCATCGAGATCGAGAACGGGCGCGGCCCCGCCGACGCCCTGCGCCTGACCACGCGCCCCCTGCCCGCTCCGGGCCCCGGCGAAATCCGCATCCGCGTACGTGCGGCGGGCGTGAACCGTCCCGACATCGTCCAACGCGAAGGCCGCTATCCGCCCCCGCCGGGCGCTTCGGACATTCTTGGACTAGAGGTCGCGGGCGAGGTCGACGCCGTAGGCGACGGCGTGGCGCGCTGGGCCGTCGGCGACCGGGTCTGCGCCCTGTTGGGCGGCGGAGGATACGCTGAATACGCCGTGGTCGACGCCCGCCACGCCCTACCCATCCCCGACGGCCTCGACTTCACCCAGGCCGCCGCCCTGCCCGAAACCGCCTTCACCGTCTTCGCCAACGTCTTTGAAGGCGGCGGGCTGAAGGCGGGCGAGACCTTGCTGATCCACGGCGCCACCAGCGGCATCGGCGTCATGGCCATCCAGATGGCCAAGGCGGCGGGCGCCCGCGTCATCGCCACCTCTCGCGGCGCCGCCAAGGCCGAGGCCGCCCGCGCCCTGGGCGCCGACGTCAGCCTGGACGCGACTGAGCACGATCTGGCCGCCGCCATCCAGGAGACGGGCGGCGCCGACGTGGTGCTGGACATGGTGGGCGCGGCCTACGCCGAGCTGAACCTCAACGCCCTGAAGCCCGGCGGACGCTGGGTGGTGATCGCCACCCTGACCGGCGCCAAGGCCGAGATCGACCTGATGCGGATCATGCTGAAGCGGATCGTCCTGACCGGCTCGACCCTGCGCAGCCGTCCGGCTGACGAAAAGGCCCGCCTGGCCGCCTCAGTCGAGGCCACTGTCTGGCCTTGGGTCGCGTCCGGCGCCGTTCGCGCTCAGGTCGAGGCGACCTTCCACCTGACCGAAGCGGCCGCCGCCCACGCCCATCTGGAGGCGGGCGCCCACGTCGGCAAGGTCGTGCTTCTGCCCTAAAAGAAAGGGCGGGAGGCCGCAGCCTCCCGCCCTCGTTTCCAGACAGGCCGGTGTTTACCAGCGACCGCCGCCGCGCGCCGGACGCAGCGACGAAATCCGGTCGTTCATTCCCGTATTGGCAAGGTTGCGCACATCGCCGCTGACGATCTCGCAGCGCCCGCGATAATAGGCGTCTTCACAGACCTCCCAGGCGCCGCGCGACAGGCGGATCGAGCTGATGGCATCGTTCATGCCCATGTTGCGCAGGTTCGGGACTTCCTCGCGGAAGCTCATCGACTGGCCGCGATAATCAGAGTCGCGATAGACGGTGATCGAGGACCGGCCCCAGCCGCCGTTGCCGGGACGACCGTCGTCCCAACCGCCGCCGGGGCGGCCTGGACGCCCGTCATCCCATCCGCCGCCCGGACGGCCGGGACGGCCGCCGTTCTCGAAATCGCCCTGGAAGCGGCCGCAGACCAGGCGTCCGTCGCGGTTGATGATCTCCTCGCTGGAGCAGCGCGCCAGTTCGATCGACGTCTCGCGCATATTACCACGCATATCGCGGCAATCGGCGTAGAGGCGACCGCGGTTCACATAGGCGCCGGTGCAGCTCTGCGCATACGACCCGCGCGGCGCGCCGCGCGTCTGCACCTGCGCTTCCGCCGTGCTCACATTGACGACGGAAAAGCCGCCCGCCGTCATGACCAGTCCTGCCGCTGCAATCACGAACTTCTTCATGACACGGTCTCCTTCGAGGTTTCTCTTGGCGCACAACGCGCTCTGGCCCCCAATGTTCATCACGACAGATGAACCTTCGCTGTATGAAGACGACAGACGACGTTTTCATTTCGGCCAAGATCACCTATAAAGGCCTTCTCGCGCCCGGCCGAAAAGGTCGGGCGCCGTCGATTCAAACGCCCGTTTTTCGGGCCGCAACCGCCGGGATCCATGCCCATGACCGACATCCTGATGCCCAAGGCCACCGCGGTCTGGCTGGTGGACAACACCTCGCTCTCGTTCGAGCAGATCGCCGACTTCTGCGGCCTGCACCCGCTTGAGGTGCGCGGCATCGCCGACGGCGACGTGGCGCGCGACATTCGCGGCGCCGACCCCATCGTCAACGGCCAGCTGACTCGCGAAGAGCTGGACAAGGCCCAGAACGACGAAAACTACCGCATGAAGGCCGTGGTCAGCCGCCACGCCGAACTGCTGAAGCCCGCCAAGTCGGGTCCGAAATACACGCCGGTCTCGCGTCGTCAGGATCGCCCGGACGCCATCATGTGGTTCGTCCGCAACCACCCCGAAGTGACCGACGCCCAGATCGCCAAGCTGCTGGGCACCACCAAGGCCACGATCGAAAGCGTGCGCAACCGCACCCACTGGAACTCGGCCAACATCAAGCCGGTCGATCCGGTGACGCTGGGACTGACCGGCCAGCTGCAACTGGACGAAGTGGTGCGCAAGGCCGCCGACAAGAAGGCCAAGGACGACGCCAAGAACGGCGTCCTGCAACCCATCGAGCCCGAGGCCGAACCGGAAGTCGTCCTGGAAGAGGCCGAAGAAGAATACGGCCTGGGCGCCGAACCCACGGCCGAATCGGTGTTCGGCTCGCGCGACTGATCCAACCGGGTCGGCGAATACAAAACGGCCCCGGAAGATCGCTCTTCCGGGGCCGTCGTCTTTTCGGATGCTAGGCCCGCTAGTGGGTTCGGGCTTCCAGACTACTGATCTCTTCCTTAAGTCGCAGCTTTCGCTGCTTCAGCTCCCTGAGGTGTGTCGGGTCCGCGGTGGGGCGGCGCATCTCCTGCTGGATCGTTTCATCCAGCGACCGATGCCGATTACCCAGTTCGCGAATACGAGCCTCGATGGTCATGGCTTGCGCCTCCATGTCTAAGGGACCACTACACTGAGCGCCCGGTTCGGCGAGGTGTGGAATCACATTGCAGTGACCCCCGCCGCTCCGGACACGGACAGGTTGGAGGCGAATTTGGCCGATGTTGTGAACACGACCGTTCGGGCGCCGGCGCCCCCTCGGCTAGTCGTTGGAATCTCTGGCGCTTCGGGCGTCGTCTATGGCGCGCGCGTGCTGGACGCCCTGCGCGAATTGGGCGTCGAGAGCCATCTCGTCGTCACCCGCGCCGCCCTGCTCACCTTGTCGCAGGAGACGGATCTCACCCCCGACGACCTGACGGCCAAGGCGGATGTGGTCCATCGGCTGAACGACGTAGGCGCCACCATCTCCTCCGGCTCCTTCCGCACCCTCGGCATGATCGTCGCCCCCTGCTCAGTGCGGACCATGAGCGAGATCGCCACCGGCGTGACCTCGACCCTGCTGACCCGCGCCGCCGACGTGACGCTGAAGGAGCGCCGCCCCTTGGTGCTGATGGTGCGCGAGACGCCGCTGCATCTGGGCCACCTGCGCACCATGACCGCCCTGACCGAGATGGGCGCCGTCATCGCCCCGCCCCTGCCCGCCTTCTACGCCAAACCCGACAGTCTGGAGCAGATGATCGATCAGTCGGTCGGCCGGGCGCTGGACGTCTTCGGCCTGGACTGGTCGGCCGTGCGCCGCTGGGAAGGCCTGAAGGGCGGAGCCGAGGCATGAGCGACGATCTGTGGACCTGGGCCTGCGCCGCCTACGCCGCGCCGGGCGTCGCCGAGGCCTGCCTGTCGCTGCAGGACTATCACGAACAGAACGTGCCCCTGCTGCTCTGGGCCGCCTGGACCGCCGTCACCGGCCGCCGCCCGGACGAAGAGACGATCGAGGCCGCCTGCGACACCGCCCGCGCCTGGCAGACCACCACCATCGCCCCTCTGCGCGCCGTACGCCGCACGCTCAAAATGCCCGTGCCGGACCTTGAGACGGACGCCCGCCTAGCCGTGCGCGAGCAGGTGAAGGCCGCCGAACTGGCCGCCGAGCGCCATCTGCTGAACGGGCTCGAAGGCCTGGCTCCCGCCCCGACCGAAACGCCTCGCCCGCCCGTCGACGCCATGGCCGATGCAGCGCGCCTGTGGGATCGCGTCGTGCCGCGTCCGGCGCTCAGAACCCTGTCCGACCTGCTTCCGACCTGACGCCAGCTCAGCTATAATCCGCCGGTCCGGGGCCTGATCATGAACGACGACGAACCTTACCTGTCCGAAGAAGACAAGGAGCTGCGCGCGCAGCTCTCCCTGCTGTTGCAGGAGCACGCAGACCTGGACGCCTCCATCGAAGCCCTGGCCCTGCTGCCCGCGCCCGATCAACTCATGATCGCCCGCCTGAAGCGCAAGAAACTGGCCCTGCGCGACGATATCGTGAAGCTGCAAGACCAGATCCTGCCCGACATCATTGCCTGAATCGCCCTCCCTGTTCCGGCAGGGAGGGAGAGCCAGGTCGTGTCCGCTACAGCGGCAGGACCGAGGTGTCCTTGACCTCTTCCATCACGGCGTAGGTGCGGGTCTCGCGCACGCCCGGCATGACGATCAGGGTGTCGGCCAGGAAGATGCGGTAGGCCGCCATGTCCTTCATCCGCACCTTGACCAGATAGTCGAAGCCGCCCGCCACCATGTGGCACTCCAGCACCTCGGGCGAGCGGCGGATGCGCTCGGCGAACTGGTCGAAGATGTCCGAGGTCGTGCGGTCCAGCAGCACCTCGATGAAGATCAGCAGCTCACGCTCGGCGAACTTGGGATCGATCAGGGCGGTGTAGCCGGTGATGACCCCCCGCTCGCGCAGCCGCCGCACCCGCTCGAAACAGGATGACGCCGACATGTTGCAGGCGGCCGCCAGATCCTGATTGGTGATCCGTCCGTCCTGCTGCAGCACCCTCAGGATGCGGCGGTCGGCGTCGTCCAGCTTGTATTCCCCAGCGCTCATGCGCTCTCCCCCTTACGCTTTACAGTTTCCCGACACTGACAAAGCCGCAGGCGATCTGCAACGCGTCTGTCAGCGACGCATGGCCGACGCCCTCCGACGTCGGCCCGGTGTCGACTACTGCCCCGATCGCTTCGCCGCGGCGGCTTGCTTGCTCTGGGCGATGAAGGCTTCCATCTCGGCGGTCATGGCCGGGATGGTGGCCACGCCGATGGCCAGCAGGTGATCGTGGAAGGCCTTGATGTCGAAATCGGCCCCCAGCTCCGCCTCGGCCAGCCGGCGCAGGCGCACGATTTCGATCTCGCCCAGCTTGTAGGACAGGGCCTGCCCCGGCCAAGTGATGTAGCGGTCGATCTCGGTGCCGACCTCATGGTCGGACAGGGCGGTGTTCTCGCTCAGGAAGGCCACCGCCTGTTCGCGCGTCCAGCCCTGCGAGTGCACGCCGGTGTCGATCACCAGGCGCGCCGCGCGCCACATCTCATAGGTCAGGCGGCCGAAGTCCTCATAGGCGTCTTCATAGATGCCCATCTCGACGGCCAGCTTCTCTGTATACAGGGCCCAGCCCTCGCCGAAGGCCGAGATATAGGTCTGGGCGCGGTAATCGGGCATGGGCTCGTGCTCGCGGCGCAAATTGCCCTGCCAGGCGTGGCCGGGGTTGCACTCGTGCACCGTCAGCGCCGGGATGTTGTAGCGCGGCCGCGACGGCAGGTCGTAGGTGTTCAGCAGGCAGACGCCATTGCCGCCTCGACCGGCCGTGTAATAGGGCGCGATGGCGTCCGGCACGGGGATCAGGCTGAAGGTGTCGCGCGGCTTCAGATTGAAATACTGACCGATCTTGCCGTCGACCTTCTTGATGACCCAGGCGCCGTGCCACAGCAGATGCTCGGGCTTGTCATAGTGGAACTGCGGGTCGGTCTTCAGGAAGTGGAGGAACTCGGCGAAGGTGCCGGTCCAGCCGGTGCTGCGCATCACCGTCTCCATCTCGGCGCGAATGCGCGCGACCTCGCTGCGGCCGATGGCGTGGATCCGGTCAGGGGTCAGGTTGACGCTGGTGTATTGGCGAATCTGCGTCTGATAGAAGTCGTCGCCGTCCGGCAGGCGGTTGGCCCCCAGGGTGTCGCGCGCGCCCGGCATGTATTCGTCTCGGATGAAGCTCAGCAGAGTGCGATGCGCCGGCACGACCTGCTGCTGGATCGCCTGAACGGCTGCGGCGCGCAGACGCGCCTTGTCCGCCTCGGAAATGTTCGCCGGCATGGTCAGGAAGGGCTTGTAGAAGGGGTTCTGGGCGACGTCCGTCGGCTCCGTCACCGCCAGGATCGACACGTCCCGCCCGACCAGCGAGGCCTTGGGTTGGGTGAAGCCGCGCGCCAGGCCGGCGCGCATATTGGTGATCTGCTGATCGAAATAGCGCGGCACGTCGCGCATCTGGGACAGATAACGCTCATAGTCCTCGACCGAGGTGAAGTTGGCGCTGCCCAGCCCCGTCAGCGACGACCAGAAGGCGCTGTCCGAGTTGAAGGGCATCTCATACAGGCGGTGACGGCCGTCATCGACGAAGTTGTCGATCTGGTGCCTGTAGACGGCGTAGTTGGTGCGCTGGTTCGGCGACAGCTGATCCGGAGAAATGGCGTCCAGACGACGCTGAACATCGGTCCAGTAGGCCAGCCGGCGTTGCTGGGTGGCGGCGCTGACGTCCGGCAGGGTGCTGGGCTTGGCGTTACGGCCCGGCAGCTCCTTCTGGCGCCAGGCCCACTCCTCGGCGGCGATGGCTTCGAACTGGGCGTCCAGAGCCGAAGGCGCAGCGGCGGCGGGCGCCGCGTCGGGCGCACGAGCCAGGGTCGGCGTCGGGGCGGCGGCGAAGGCCAGCAGGCCGACGGCGACTGCAATGGCGCTATAGGCGGTCAGGGTCTTCATCGTCTTTCCCCCAAAAACAGAAACAGACGCCTTGCCAGCGTCTCCAAGGTGAGAAGCCGCCCGAGACCGGACGGCTTCCCATTCTGGATTAGAACTGGGCGTTCACGCCAATGTACACGTAACGGCCAAGGTTATTGTAGATGCTGGCGTTGAAGCCGTTATATAACGACGTTCCAGTCCAGGTGAACGGCGTCTGCGGCGGCGCTTCATCGGTGAAGTTGTTCACCCCGCCGAAGACAGAGAAGCGATCGAACCGATACTCGGCGCGCAGGTCGTGGGTCAGCCACGACGGAGCCTTCCACACTTCGTACGAGCCGACAGAGTCCTGATTGCTGCGCACGACGCTGCTCAGGTAGCGGTTGGCGTAGGACAGCGACAGCTTGTCATAGTCCCACGACACGCGGAAGTTGACCCGGCGCTTGGGATTGGGCGCCTCGCCGGCCTGTTCGTCGCGCACGCTGGCGTCGCCCGGCACCGGATCATAGGTCAGCTCGTCCAGGAAGCCCGCCGCCACGTTGAACGACAGGGAGCCGTAGGGCGGCAGACCCAAGGCTTCCAGATCCGTGCGGTAGGACGCCGTCACGTCCCAACCCGAGTTGGAGTATTCGGCGACGTTCATCACCTGGTTCACGACCTTGCTGATGTTGCCGTCCGACCCGCGCGTGACGTTGCCGCAGAACGGATTGTCCAGAGTGGGGCTGTCGACGCAGTTGTTGATGATCGTGCGCGCGCCGAAGGAGGCGATGACATCGCTGATCTTGATGTCGTAGTGATCAATAGTGACCGCCAGGCCCGGCAGGAAGGTCGGGGTCAGGACAACGCCCAGGGTGAGGGTCTCGCCTTCTTCGGGGTTCAGGTCCGGGTTGCCCTTGCTGATAGACGGCTTGGTGGTGATCGATTGAGTGAACTCCGGCGACAGACCCAGAGCCGCGCAGTTGGCCTTGCGGTTGGCGGGATAGTTGCCCAGGTTCAACCGTGTCGCGTCGCATGGATCGTCGAACAGATTGTAGCCTTCGCCGCCGCCGTCGAACAGTTCGCTGATGTTCGGCGCGCGCACCGCCTTGGCGTAGTTGGCGCGGAAGCGGATATTGCGGTCGACCGTCCACTCCATGCCCAGACCATAGCTGCTGTCGCCGCCCGTGGTGGTGTAGTCCTGGAAGCGATAGGCCGCCGTCAGATCTAGGTATTGGATGAAGGGCACGTCGGCCAGCAGGGGCAGATTCACCTCGCCGAAGATTTCCTTGGACTCATAGGCGCCCTCGGTTCTGGCCTGCTTGTTCTGGAAGATCAGACCCTGCTGCGACCGCATGTCCGGCACGGCGCGGCTGGCTTCCTTGCGCCATTCCACGCCCGCCGCGAAGGCGACCGGCAGGCTGGTCCCGCTGAACAGCGACGGATACGAGAACAGCTCGCCGTTGACGCTGGCCACCGCGTTCCACTGACGGATGCGATCATTGCGAACGGTGTAGATGTAGGAATAGTCGATCGCCTCCTGTGAGCCGACATAAGCGCCGAACAGGTTCAGAGGCTTGCAACCTCGCGCTATAGCCTCCTCACTGCGACAAACGATCTCGCCGTTACGCGAAACGGCGTCGATCGACTCATAGAACTCCTTCTGCAGGCGGTCGAAGTTGGTGAACTCCGATTCCGTCTGGCCGTAGTTGACGTAGGCCTCAAACCGCCACCCGTTGCTGAAGGCGCCGTCTACCCCGGTCACGAAGCGCGTGGTGTCGTAGACGCTTTCCGTAGTTCGGATTCCGAAGTCGGTGTCGATCCGGCTGATGTCGAAGAACGTCATATTGGCCTGCGCCAGCATGGTCTTCAGTTCATCAGGCAGGAAGGCGTTGTCGGCCTGGATGCGATAGGCGCTGCCCGTCGACATGCCCGGCGAGCTGTCGGCGAAGGTGCCGTTCCGCGCCTGGCTGCTGGCCTCCATGTGGAAATATTTGGCTTCGGCGAACAGGTTCAGTTCGCTGATGAAGTCGCCCGAGGGCTGGAACTGGTGGCGCAGCTGCAGCTCGCCGCCGAAACGCTCGACCGGGGTGCGCAGCATGTCGTCGCGCAGCTTGAAGCCGTCGCCGCCGATCGACAGCTTCTGCTCGCGCCCGGCGCCGTCGTACAGGATCTGGCCGCGGTCGAACGGGACCAGCTTGCCGTCCGGCGTGAACGTCAGGGCGAAGGCCTTGTTGGCGCCGATCGGCGTGACGATGACCGGGGTGAAGAAGTCGTTCTGGGTGTTGGTGTAGACGTCCCGCGCCATGATGAAGGACGGCAGGCCGTCGTTGGCGCTCTTCTTGTTCGGGTTCGGAATCTCGGCCAGGGAGCTCATGGCGTAGTCGCGCTCGTGGCGGAACAGCCCCTCGGACTTGTCATAGGTCAGGGCGCCCATGATGTTGGTCCGGTCGTCATTGAAGTTCCGACCCACGGCGACCGAGCCGTAGTAGGTGTTCGGACCGTCGGCCGAGCCGTACTGCGTCTGGATGGCGATGCCGTCGAAGTCCTGCTTGGTGATGAAGTTGACCACCCCGGCCACGGCGTCCGCGCCATAGACCGCCGACGAACCGCCCGTCACCGTGTCGATGCGTGCGATCGTCGTCTTCGAGATGGAGTTCACGTCCACCGCGCTGGTGCCCGCGGTGCCGGCGACATGGCGGCGGCCGTTGACCAGCACCAGGGTGCGGCTGGAGCCCAGATTACGCAGGTTCAGCGTCGCCAGCCCCTGCCCTGACACCGAGTTTGTGGTGCTCGAGGCCGAGGCGCCGAGGCCGACCTGCGGCTGACGCGACATGGCGTCGATCAGGTTGGTGACGCCGGTGTTCTCGATCTCCTGAGCGTCGACGACGTTGACCGGCGTCGCGGCCTCGACGTTCGGGCGGCGGATACGCGAGCCCGTCACGACGATGTCGGCGACGGCGCTGGCTTCCGGCTCGGCGGCCGGCGTTTCGGATTGGGCCCAGGCAGGCTGGGCGGCGGCGGCCGTGACGGCCAGGCCGGCGATTATCGTGCCGGTCTTCAGGTACGCAGACAGTCTCATTCGATCACCCCTCGTTTTTGATCTGAAACCCAGGCGGGCCGTCCCCATTCGGCGTCGCCTGCGTCGTTGTTTTGGATCAGCGCCCTCCTTGCGCCTCCCCTCGTTCGGCTTTTTGCCGATCGACCATCGCCCGCACGTCGGCCAACAAGGCCGGCGCGTCGTAGGCGACCCCGCGCGCCACCGTCCAACGCACCCCGCCGACCGTCTCGATGCGGTTCTCGGGGCTCAGGCGCTCATGTCCGGTGCCGTACAAGGTCTTGAAATTCGCCAGCGGATTCTCGGTCGTGATGACCAGATCCGCGCTCATGCCCGGCCGCACGACGCCGAAGGTCGGCGCCTTGCCGGTCGGTTCGGCCAGGGTCGTCGCCCCGTCCATCGTCGCGGCGCGCACGATCTCCAGCGGGTGGAAGCCCGCTTCCTGCAACAGTTCCAGCTCCTCGATGTAGCCGAAACCGTACAGCTTCCAGATGAAGCCGGAGTCCGATCCCACCGTCACCCGACCGCCGACCTTCTTGTAGTCGTTCACCAGCCGCATGAACCTTTCGTAGAAGCGGCGCCACGCCACCTCGTTCGAGGTCGTCCAGTCGAAGAAGTAGCTGCCGTGATTGTCGCGCGTGGACTGGAAATAGTCCGCCAGCGCCGGCAGCGTATAGGTCTGGTGCCAGGGCGCGTTGCGCGCCCGCATCAGGTCGCGCGACGCTGCATAGATGGTCATCGTCGGATCGAAGACGACGCCCGCCTTCTTCTGCGCTTCCAGATAGGCGTACCATTGCGCCGAACCCGGCTCGACCTCGTCCCAGATCTCGGCCGCTTCGCCGAAGCGCTTCTGCTCGTCGTAGAAGTTGTAGTCGGTCGGATAGTCCTGGATCGTCCGCCCGCCCAGCAGCGACTCGAAGTGGCCGTAGAAGTGGGTGATGGTCCCCAGGCCCGCCGCCGCCAGCTGTTCGGCGTTCAACTGGGCCACGCCCGGCTGGGCGATGTGGGCCACCGTGCCCATGTGGTTCTTCTTGGCCTCGTCGATGGCGGCCAGGACCACCTCGGGCGTCTCGTCGCCGCGCAGGAAGAATTTGATGCCGTCCACGCCGTTGGCCGCGCCCCAGCGCACCCATTCGCGCGCCATCTCGGGGTTGCGGATGCGGCCGCGCGACCAGCCTGAGCCGATGGTCTGATAGTTGAAGATGCGAGGGGCGACGATCTCGCCGCGCGCCGAACGGGCCTTCTCCGACACGGCGATGTCATGCGGCGCCAGGCTGACGCCGCGCACAGTGGTCACGCCGTGGGCCAGCCACAGCTTGTAGACATACTCCAGGTCCGGCGCCTTCTGCGGGCTGCCGCCGTGGGCGTGGGCGTCGACGAAGCCGGGCATGACGTACATGCCGCGCGCATCGATCTCATGCGCCGCGTTCAGCGGCGGGCGGCCCTCACGCTCGGGCAGTCCGGGCCAGCCGGCCTGGATGATGTCCGTGATCTTGTCGTTCTCGATGACGATATCGACCGGCCCCATGGGCGGCGCGCCCGTGCCGTCGATCAGCATGGCGCCGCGCACCACCATCAACGGATAGGGACCGAAACCCTCATCGGCGCGGCGCGGCGGCGCCGGATTGAGCGTGGCGCGCGCCTGAGCCGCCTGAGCCTGGCTCTGGGCCTGGTTTTGGGCCTGCGTCTGGGCCACAGCCGCGCTCGGCGCCCCCGTCGCCAACAACAGCGCCGCCGCGCAGACAGCCCCCGCCCCCATAAGGACAGCCTTCACCCCTAGCGTCGTCCGCAAGCTGCAATCCCTCCCAAGATTGGGGGCCGAAGCCCCTGCAAGCGCTTGTCCGGCGTTTGACCGGCCCTTGAATCGCTAGCACCCCGGAGGAAGCATGAGCTTCGGATATTGCCGGTATGACGAAATAAAATTCACACGAACGTCGAAAAACTGAGTCATCTTCGAAATGCGCTTTTTCAGGCCAAATGCAGGATCGAAACGTTGTTTCTGCGGCAAATCTGAATTTATGATCCAATGATCAGGATATGAAGCGGCCTTTCAGGGTCGTTTTTTCTGCTGCGGCACAGCTTGGTCACCCCAAGCCTTTGCCGAGAATACTACGGAAAAACACCGTTATTCCGAATATTTTCATATCCGCCGCCAAGAACCGTCTGGGGGAAGACGCATGAGTTTCATGACACGCCGCAAGGCCCTGCCTGCGCTGGGAGGGCCGCCCAAGGCTCATGGGCTGAAACCCACCCTGTCCTGGCCGCATCTGGTCGCCCTGGGCGTCGGCGCCATTGTCGGCACCGGCATCTACACCCTGATCGGCGTGGGGGCCGAACGGGCCGGACCGGCGGTCATGCTGGCCTTCGTCATCGCCGGAATCGTCTGCGTCTGCGCCGCCCTGGCCTACGCCGAACTGGCGACCATGATCCCGGAGTCGGGCTCAGCCTACACCTATTCCTACGCCACCCTGGGCGAGGGCGCGGCCTGGATGGTCGGCTGGAGCCTGATCCTGGAATACACCGTCGTCTGTTCGGCCGTGGCCGTGGGCTGGGCGGGCTATTTCTCGGGGATGATGGAGGGCATTGGCATGGGCCTGCCCGCCATGCTGACCTCGGCCCCGTCGCAGGGCGGCATCGTCAACCTGCCCGCCGTCATCATCGTCGCCGCCGTGGCGGGCCTGCTGGTCGCCGGCACCAAGGAAAGCGCCTCGATCAACGCCGTGCTGGTGGTGGTCAAGATCGCCGCCCTGATCGCCTTCGTGGCGATCGCCCTGCCCCACTTCAACCCGGCCAACCTCAAGCCCTTCATGCCCTACGGCTTCTCGCACGGCATCGGCGCCGAGATGGGCGTCATGGCGGCGGCGGCCATCATCTTCTTCGCCTTCTACGGCTTCGACGCCGTGGCCACGGCGGCCGAAGAGACCCGCAACCCCGCCCGCGACCTGACCATCGGCATCATCGGCTCGATGGCAGCCTGCGTCGTCATCTACATGGCCGTGGCCATCGCCGCCCTGGGCGCCATGCCCTTCACCGACTTCATGAAGTCGCCCGAACCCCTGTCCCACATCATCCGCACCGTCGGGTCAGACCTGTGGGCGACCCTGATCGCGGGCGCGGCGGTCGTCGCCCTGCCCACCGTCATCCTGGCCTTCATGTTCGGCCAGAGCCGCATCTTCTTCGTCATGGCGCGCGACGGCCTGCTGCCGCGCAGCCTGGCCCATGTGTCCAAGCGTTCGGGCGGGCCGGTGCGCGTGACGGCGGGCACGGCCGTCCTGATGGCGATCATCGCCGGCTTCATCCCGCTGGGCGACCTGGCCGCCCTGGCCAACGCCGGAACGCTGGTGGCCTTCGCCTCGGTCGGCCTGTGCCTGATCGTGCTGCGTCGTCGCGAGCCGGGCCGTCCGCGCGTCTTCCGTGCTCCGGCGTGGTGGCTGGTCGGCCCGGTGGCCATCGCGGGCTGCGTCTACCTGTTCTTCAGCCTGCCCGCCACGACCCAGATCAACTTCGTCATCTGGAACGTGATCGGGGTGGCGGTCTATCTGCTGTACAGCCGCCGCAACAGCCTGCTGAACGGTTAGGAAAAGAAGGGCGCCGAGGCTGACCTCGGCGCCCTTTTCAATTCGTCAGCGCGTCGCCTGCGGTCGCGCCTTCTTGCGCAGCCACATGGCTGCATCCGCCTCGGACAGCCAGACCTCCGCGTCGGCCTGTTCAGCATAGGCCCGCACGCCGAACGAACCGCCCAGCGCCAACCGCGTCTCATCCCAGATGAAGCCTTCGCTCTGCAGCGCCTCGCTCAGCCGCCGCGCCTTCTCGCGCCCTTCCTCGGCGCCGGCGTTCATCAGCAATACGGTAAACTCGTCCCCGCCCATGCGGCCCACGGCGTCGGATTCGCGCACGTTCGCCAGCAACAGCTCGGCCACGGCGATCAACGCCGCGTCGCCCGCCGCATGGCCCAGACCGTCGTTGATGCCCTTGAACCCGTCCAGGTCGAGATACAGCAGCGCCGCCTCGACCCCGTGGCGGCGGCAATAGGCCAGGTTGCGCGCCAGCACCGTCATGAAGCCGCGCCGGTTCAGCACGGGCGTCAGCACGTCATGATCCGCCAGAGCCTCGGCTCGCTCGGCCCGTTCGGTCAGGGCCGTCACCTCGGCGCGCAGGCGCGCGAGCTCGGCGTGCAGTTCGTCTTCCGAAACCGGAGCGATGGTCTGATCGGCCAGGTGGTTCAAGGCGGGCTCCGGCGTCGCTTTTCCGGCCGACTCAAAGGCCCGCGACGCATCAGAGTCTAGCGTCCTCGGTTGCGGGCGCAACGCGGGTGCTGTAACGGGCCGCTTTCCGCTTGGGGAGCCTTTGCGCATGACCGCCTCCACGCCGCCGGCCACGACGCCTCCTGTCGCCATCATCATGGGCAGCCGCTCCGACTGGCCCACGATGAAGTTGGCCGCCGACCGTCTGGATCAGCTGGGCGTCGCCTGGGAGGCCAAGGTCGTCAGCGCACACCGCACGCCCCAGCGCCTCTACGACTTCGCCACGACGGCCAAGGACAAGGGCTTCAAGGTCATTATCGCGGGCGCCGGGGGCGCGGCCCACCTGCCCGGCATGGCCGCATCGATGACCGATCTTCCGGTGCTGGGCGTGCCGGTCCAGTCCAAGGCGTTGAAGGGCCTCGATTCCCTGCTGTCCATCGTCCAGATGCCCGGCGGCGTGCCCGTCGCTACGCTGGCGATCGGCGAGGCGGGCGCCGCGAACGCCGGGATTCTCGCGGCCCAGATCCTGGCCCTGTCCGACGCGTCCGTCGCCGAGCGCCTATCAGCCTTCCGCGTCGCCCAAACCGAATCCGTCGCCGAAACCGTCGAGGACTGATGCCCCAGTTGCCCCTGCCTCCCGGATCGACCCTCGGCATTCTCGGCGGGGGCCAGTTGGGCCGGATGCTGAGCCAGGCCGCCTCGCGCCTGGGCTTCGACGTGGTGATCCTCGATCCCCAGCCGGACTGCCCGGCCGCCCGCGTCTCGCGCGCCCAGATCACCGCCCCCTATGACGACCCCGACGCGCTCCAGGCGCTGGGCCGTCTGTGCGACGTCGTCACCTTCGAGTTCGAGAACGTCCCCGCCGCCTCGGTCGAGACCCTGGCCGAAGCGGGCGCCCTGGTCGCGCCGGGACCAACCGCCCTGGCCGTCGGCCAGGACCGGGTGGACGAGAAGACCTATCTGAACGCCGTCGACGCCCCGACCGTGGCCTTCGCCGCCGTGACGACGCTGGATGACCTCACCAACGCCATCGAACGCCTGGGCCTGCCCGCCCTGCTGAAGACCCGACGCGAGGGCTATGACGGCAAGGGCCAGGTCTGGATTCGCGACGCCGCCGAGGCCGAGGCCGCCTTCGACGCCATCGGCCGCCGTCCCGCCGTGCTGGAAGCCGCCGCCGTCTTCCAGCGCGAGCTGTCGATCATCGCCGCCCGCGGCCACGACGGCGCGGTCGCTGTCTACCCCCTGGGCGAGAACGTCCACAAGAACGGGGTGCTGAAGACCACCATCGCCCCCGCCGCCGTCGATCCCGCCACGCAAGCGCGCGCCGAACAGATCGCCGCCGCGGTGCTGGACGGCCTCGACTACATCGGCGTCATGGGCATCGAACTGTTCGACATGGGCGCCGATTCTGAAGGGAAGCCCGAGCTGCTGGTGAACGAGGTCGCCCCGCGCGTCCACAACACCGGCCACTGGACCCAGGACGGCTGCGTCTGCGACCAGTTCGAGCAGCACGTCCGCGCCGTCGTCGGCTGGCCGCTCGGCCCGACGAATGCCCACGCCCGCATCGAGATGACCAATCTGCTGGGCGCCGAGATTGAGGATTGGCGCGCCCTGGCCGCCCAGCTCGACGCCCGCCTGCACTTCTACGGCAAGCACGACGCCCGGCCGGGACGCAAGATGGCGCACGTCAACCGCATCCTCTAAAACCTTTTCACCGCCGTCCCTCTCCCGATGGGAGAGGGCTTGAGTCTCCAAGAGCGAAGCGAGTGGCTAAGGCGAAAGGGTGAGGGTCGGCGCTCAGCCGTTGAGACGCCGCGCGTGCGACTGCACCGCTTCGATCAATAACTCCGGCGCCGCATAAGCTTGATCATTGGTCGCGCGGATTACCGTCCAGCCCAGCGCCTCAAGGACCTGCTGCCGCTCAATATCACGCGCCGCCATCTCATCCAGACGATGCACGCCGCCATCGATCTCAATGATCAGGCGCAGCCGGTTGCAGGCGAAGTCCGCATAATAGGGGCCGACGGGATGCTGGCGGCGGAACTTGTGCCCGTCGACCTTTCCGCCCCGCAGAATCGTCCAGATACGCTCCTCCGCGCGCCCGGAGGACTGGCGCAACCCACGCGCACGGTCGGTTCGCAGGGAAGTCATGGAAGTGACTTTGCAAGCGACGAGAGATGACGGCAAGCCGGGAACCCTCACCCTTTCGCGCAAGAGCGACGGCTGCGCCGCCGCGCGCTCAAGCCCTCTCCCATCGGGAGAGGGTCAGGCCTTTTGGCCATACCGCAGCCGCCCTAACACGTCGGTGATCGTGCGGACCGGGGCGTCGAAGTCCTTGCCCGCCTTCCACTTCTCGAAGGCCATGACGTTGTCGATGCGGCGGGCGACGAAGCCTTCCGCCGCCTCGCGCCCGTCGAACCAGCGCATGGTCAGGGCGGGGATCAGGATGCCGCCCAGAATCGCTCGCTTGGAGTAGTGATTCTGGTCCGTCGCCGTATCCCCGGCCCAGCGCCACAGGTGATCCGCCGTCTCCCACGCCAGTTTGAAGCCCAGGTCGACGTTGGTCGGCAGGCTGAGGAAGCCCGCGCATCGCTTGGCGGCCTCGATGTCCTGCGCCCCCGCTTCCATCCGCGCCGAGACGGCGGCGGCGATTCGTTCGCGAATCTTCATCGTGGCGGCGGGCGTGGCTTCCAGCGCCTTCAGCGCGCGGGCGTCATGGCGACGCGACAACAGGACCGCCAGATCGCGCGGGCCGTTCGGCAGCAACAGTTCCTGGTCGCCCAGCGACAGGCCGCAGGCCTCGCACGCGGCGCGCGTCAGGCGCGCGTTCCAGCCCAGCGCGGGCGCGCGTTCTATGGCCGCATCCAGAACGGCCTGTTCTGTGCGGTCGGCCCAATCGCCTTTCGGAGCGGTGTCGGCTGTCTCGGTCATGGGCGGCACGATACGCCCATCCGGCGGGCGTTTCGACCCATCACGATTAGGCGCGACGATCTGGACACGCCCCCCCCGATCATGTATCAGCGCGCCTTCACTTGAGAGGCCTTCCTCTCGAGCGTGGTTTTGTTTTGTCTGCCCGTCTCCCTTGGAAAGGACGCGGCGGGCGGCCAAAGGAGAGAGACCCCTGGTTCAGATTTTCGTCCGCGACAACAATGTCGATCAGGCGCTCAAGGCCCTGAAGAAGAAGATGCAGCGCGAAGGCAGCTTCCGCGAAATGAAGCGTCACGTGCACTTTGAAAAGCCGTCGGAAAAGCGCGCTCGCCAAAAGGCTGAAGCCGTCCGTCGCGCCCGCAAGCTGGCCCGCAAGCGCGCCCAGCGCGAAGGCCTGCTGCCGGCTCCGAAGGGTCGCGGTCGCTAAGACCCGCTGACGCCTGAAAGATCAAAGGCCGCCCCGGATCGCCGGGGCGGCCTTTTTCTTTGTCTGTTTCGGCTCACGGCCCCGGCTTCCGCCGGGATGAATGGGAGAGAGGCAAGGCCTCCCTCCCCTAGACCTCATCGCCCCGTCACGGCGCCCATGAAGCTCTTCCAGCTCAGCTTCACGTCCGACAGGGCGCCGGCGCGGAAGGCGCGCCCCGCCGCCCAGACCATCAAGGCCGCGAACAGGAACATCCCGATCAGGCCGCCGATGATCTCGATCAGGGGCGGCCCGCTGGGCGCGCGCGCGGCCATGACGAAGGGGGTGAAGGGCGGGATCAGGCTGATGACCTTCACCACCATGGCGTCCGGGGTGCGGATGGCCATCTGCATGACCAGGATCGGCACGATCAGCACCATCATGATCGGTCCCATCAGGGTCTGGGCGTCACGCGGCGTGTCGCAGAAGGCGCCGATGGCGGCGAACAGCACCGCGTACATCAGATAGCCGCCGACCAAGAACAGCAGGAAGTAGACGAACAGGCCGTCGGTCAGCAGCACCGAGCCGATGTCCCGCGCCACATCAGGCATGGCGGCCATCAGGCCGACGGCGCCGATGCCGCCCCAGGTTCCCAGCACGGCCAGGGTCAGCAGGGCCACGCCCAGCACCTTGCCCGTCAGGATCTCGGTCGCCGAAGCCGAGGACAGCAGCACCTCCAGGATCTTGTTCGACTTCTCCTCCATCACGCTGTTCAGCAGGATGGAGGCGCCGGTCATGATCAGCGACCACAGGATGAAGCCGACCGCCAGGCCGACGATCACCGGCAGTTTGTCACGGAACGACACCTCGCCTCCCGACGCGGCGCGCGGCGAGAAGACCGAGACGTCCGGTCGGAACATCTCCGTATCCGACACCACCGCCGGGTCGATGCCGCTGGCGACGAAGACGCGGCTGCGGTTGGCGGACTTCAGGGCGTCGCGGACGGCGTCCTCGACCACGTCGTCGGTGGCGCGTCCGGTCCAGACGCGGGCGCCCGGCTTGCCGTCCTTCTCGGTCAGGAAGACGACGGCGTTCAGCTTTTCGTCCTCGGGCGCCTCCTTGTCGACGTAGCGACGGGCCAGGGCGTCGCGCGCCTCGCCTGGCGCAGCGGCGGTCAGGGCGGCAGGCGCCTCGACCAGTTCGAACGCGCGCTTGGGCGTCTTGAAGCTTGCCCCAGCGCGCGGCGCCTCCTTCTTCAACGCCTCCAGCCCGGCGTCGAAGCCGCCTTTCTCGGCGGCTTCGCGCACGCGGTCGCCGCCCGCCGTCCCGGCTTCGGGCACGGCGGCCATGCGCAGGGCGGCGATGTCGGCCCGCCCGCGCTCCATCTCCAGCGCCTGACGCACGGCGGCGGCCAGACCGGACCCGGCCGGGGTCTCGTCAATGATGACGGCCTCGCGCACCGGCTCGGCGTGGTTCATCAAGGCGGGGATCGCCCCGCCCAGAACGGCGAACAGCGGAAAGGCCAGCAGGGACAGCCAGAAGCCGACCGTCTTGGCGTAGGCCAGGAACTCACGGCGCGCGATCAGAAGAATCCGGTTCATCAGGCGGCTCCCGCTTTATCGGTCTTGGAGACGGACTGGTCTTCGTCCGGGTGGTCGCCGGTCAGGGCGATGAAGGCGTCGTGCAGGGTCGGCTCCTTCATCTGGAAGCGCCTTACGTCCAGCCCGCCCAGGAAGGCGGCGCGCAGGGCGCTTTGCGCCTCCGCTCCCGGCGTCAGGCCGACGCGCAGGGTGCTGACGGGGCCGTCCTCGGCCAGCACCTCGATGCCGCCGACGCCCGGCAGGGCGACGACCGCATTGCGATCCAGCGTCCCTTCCAGCTCCAGGAAGCGCGGCGAGGTCGCCCGCGCCTCATCCACCGTGCCCTCGAACGCCTTACGGCCGCGGGCCAGCAGCACCACCTTGTCGCACAGACGCTCAGCGTGCTGCATGACGTGGGTCGAGAACAGCACCGTCGCCCCGTTATCGGCCAGGGCGCGGATCATGGCCTCCAGCCCCTGCTGATTCATCGGGTCGAGGCCCGAGAACGGCTCGTCCAGAATCACGAACTCCGGTTGATGCACCACCGAGGCGATCAGCTGGACCTTCTGGGCCATCCCCTTGGACAGCTCCTTCATCTTCTTCTTGCTGGCTTCGCCCAGGCCCATCTGCTCCAGCATCTCGCGGCCGCGACGACGGCCTTCGGGCAGGGGCAGGCCCTTCAGCCCGCCGAAGAAGGCGATGGCGTCCACCGGCGTCATCTTTTTATAGAGGCCCCGCTCCTCGGGCAGGAAACCGATCCGATCGCGCACCTTACGCCCGTCGTCCGCGCCCAGGATATCGATGCGGCCGCTGGTCGCCGGCTGCAGCCCCAGGATCATCCGCAAGGTCGAGGTCTTGCCCGCCCCGTTCGGCCCCAGAAAGCCGCAGATCGACCCCTTCTCGACCTGGAAGCTCAGGTCGGAGACCGCCTGGAAGCCTCCGTATCTCTTACTGATTCCATCCAGCGTCAGCGCCGCGACCATTCGGTCCCCCTGCAAAAAGCCCAAGGATCGAATCTAACGGCAGCGCGCAGGCAATGGAAAGGGTATTTTACATTACGGTTTGGTCATGATGCCGCGCCGTCTAATGCGGTCAGACCGGGGCCTTCACCCGGATGTCGAAGCTCTGGCCGACGATCTTGGCAGGATCGACCTGACCGCCGTTGCGACGCACCTCGAAATGCAGGTGGGGGCCGGTCGAATAGCCGGTCGAACCGACCAGGCCGATGCGCTCGCCCGCCGTCACCGTCTTGCCGGTGTGAACGTCGATGCGGCTGAGGTGGGCGTACAGGCTGGTCATGCCGTTGGGATGCTGCAGCTCGATGAAGTTGCCGTAGCCGCCCGCCTGATAACCCGCGCGCAGCACCTTGCCCTCGGTCGTGGCGAAGACGCCGGTGCCGGTCGGGGCGGCGACGTCCACGCCCCTGTGGGCCCGCGCCTTGGCCTCGATCGCCAACTTGCGCAGGCCGAAGGGCGAGTTGATGCGATAGCCCTTCAGCGGGGCTTCAAAGACGATCTTGCGGGTGACGGGACCGGCAGGCTCCGCCACCGCCTTCACCGGCGGAGCGATGGGCGCCGAAACCTCGACGACCTTCTCGGGCGAGGCGGCGATCATGCCGACAGGGGCGGCCGCCATCGCCAGGATCGCAAGACCGGCCAGAGCGCCTGTCTGACCGAAACGGATCACATGCGGCCGCACGGCCGGGGGAACTAAACGCATACTCTAACGACTCATTTTGAGCGCATCGTCAGCGCGGAGGAGCCGTCAGAAAGGCGCGAAACACGCGCACAGGCAGCGAAAACTCAACGTCGCCGACGGCCGGAATTGACCGTCTTTTGCAATTTCACCGGGACATGAATGGGGCGTTCCGAGGGCGACACGGGGTCGCACCTCGGAAACCTTCGTTTTCCAGACCTAAAGCGGCAGGCTCAGTTTCACCGCCGCCATATGGCTGTCGGCATGATCGCCGAAGCGGCCCTTGTAGCCGATCGACACCTTCAGCCGGTCCATGACCGTGCCCTCGATCCCGGCGGCGCCCAGCACCTGCCCCCCGAACGGCAGATCCACGTTGCGGGCCAGAACCTGGGCGGGATTGCCCAGGATGCCGGTGCGTACGGCGTCGCTGTCGTCGCTCAGGCTGTCGCGATAGCCGCCCTCGGCGTAGAAGCGGATCCGCTCGGTCCCGCCCTCGGCGCGCAGGGCGATCTCGGCCGTCGTCGCCTGCACCGAACGGTCGGCATAGGCGTATTGCGCCGCCGGACCCTGTTCATAGAATCCGTCCACGTCGGCGTTGATCCAGGCCACCGCCGCGCGCGGCGACAGGGCGAAACCGCCCATATCGAACCACATGCCGCCCTGGAGACGCGCCCCGGTCGAGACGCCGCGCGTCGAGCCGCTGTGGACGATCGGCGCCAGACTGGTCAGGCGGTTGACGTCGTTGAAGTCGTCCTGGGCCACGCCCGCCGCCGCATTGAGGAAGACATCACCGGAGCGCCAGCCGCCGTAGACGTCCAGCCCGAAGCTGTCGATGTCGGCGCGCAGGGCGCCCGCATCCACGTCCGCGTTGCGATAGGAGCCGGCCAGGCCGAAGCGCAGGCTTTCCGTCCCGCTTTCCAGCGCGATGCGCACGCCATAGCCGTCGGAAGTCGCCTTGCCGATGGCGCCGCGCGCATCCGTCTCGGTCTTGTCGGCCAGCCCCTCGACTGAGATCGAGGTTCCGCCCGTCCACGCCTCACGCCCCGACAGGGCGGCGGTCGAGCCGTCCAGAGCGTCCTCGCGGTGCCGCCAGGCCGTCTCGCCCAGCACCGCCGTCTGGCTGCCCAGATCGCCGTAGTAGAGGTAGTCGTTCGCCAGACGCGCGATCACCGCATGGCCCTTGGCCGTCGGGTGAACCCCGTCGAAGTAGAAGTAGTCGTCCGGGTTCGCGCACAGCGTCACACCGTTGAAGCAGGCCTGGGTCACGTTCGACACGCCGAAGGCGCTGGGGTTGGCCGAAATCACGTCCCCGACCTTGAACAGGTCCATCAGGATGATGTTCGTCCCCGGCCGCGCCGCCGCCGTCGTGTTCAGCCCGGTCAGCAGAGCCCCGTTGAACGTCGTGACGGCGTAGTCGGCCAGCGGCGCGGCGGGCGTGCCTCTGAACTGCGGCGTCAGACTCAGCTTGGGCAGGTTGGTGACCAGCACGGTCCCCGCCCCGGCTTCGGCGATGCCGTTGACGATGAAGTTGATGTCCGCCGCCGCGCTCTGCGCCACAGGGGCGATGGAGCCGGTCGGGTTGGGCGAAGCCCCCGCCGCCGGGAGACCCTGGAAGATGTTGTTCGCTCCGCCCAGAACGCTGACCAGATCGTTCGCGCCGAACTTGCCGCCGCGTTGCAGATACTGACCCAGTTGCAGCCGCATCCCCAGCGGCTGGGCCTGGCTATCGGTGCGCGCGCCGCCGAAGGCGTAGTTGATGCTGCCCGTCACCGGCCCCATGAAGTTGGCGGCGGTGAAACCCAGCCGCTCGGTGAACACCGGCCCGTTGGAGAATCGCCCCGCGCCATAGGGCGGCGAGGTCGGCGTAGTTCCGCCCGTCGCCAGATACAGGTTGCCGTTGTCCGACAGGCTGTCGCCGAACACCACCAGACGGTTGTAGCTCTGTGCCGAGGCGGCCCCGGCGGCGGATACGGCGGCCAGGCTCAGAGCAGCCAACGCCGCTCCGCGAAGAAGACGAGACATCGATTTCCCTCCCATCGACCGTCCGTATGCGGTCGTTATCCGCCACTCTGCGCCGCTTTTCGCAGGACGCAAGATGACGTGACGGAAGGTGATCGACGATCAGTGCAGCCGACGGAAGCGGATCGTGCCCGGAAGCTGCTTCAGCGCCGTCAGCGCCTCGCGGTCGTAGTCGCGATCCACGTCGGTGATGACATAGCCGGTCCGCTCGTCCGTCTTCAGGTGCTGGCCCAGGATGTTCAGCCCCGCATCCGACAGGGCGCGGTTCAGCTCGGCCAGCACGCCCGGCTGGTTGCGGTGGATATGCAGCAGTCGGTGGGCGCGCGTCACCTCGGCCAGCTGCACGTTGGGCAGGTTGACGCAGAAGGTGGTGTCGCCCCGGTTCAGATAGCCCAGCAGCCGCTCGGCCGCGAACTCGGCGATGGCTTCCTGCGCCTCTTCGGTCGAGCCGCCGATGTGCGGGGTCAGGATGGTCTTATCCAGGCCGACCAGAGGGCTGTCGAACGGGTCGGCGTTGGTGCGCGGCTCCTCGGGGAAGACGTCGACCGCCGCCCCGCCCAGACGGCCGGACTTCAGCGCCGCCGCCATCGCGTCCACATCGACCACATGGCCGCGCGAAAGGTTCAGGAACAGGGCGCCCGGCTTCATCCTGGCGAACTGGTCGGCGCCGATGATGGCGGTGTTTTCCTTGCGGCCGTCGACGTGCAGCGTCACCACGTCCGCCTCGGCCAGCAGGGCGTCCAGCGAGCGCATCCGCCGCGCATTGCCCAGCGCCAGCCGTTCCGACAGGTCGTAGAACAGCACCCTCATGCCCAGGTTCTCGGCCAGCACCGACAACTGGCTGCCGATAGCGCCGTAGCCGACGATGCCCAACGTCTTGCCGCGCACCTCGCGCGATCCCGTGGCCGACTTGTTCCACACGCCCTTGTGCATTTCACGCGACTTGTCCGCCACGTCGCGCATCAGGACGATCATCATGCCGATGGCCAGTTCGACCACTGAGCGGGTGTTGGAATAGGGGGCGTTGAACACGGCCACGCCCTTGTCCGCCGCCGCGTCGAGATCGACCTGATTGGTGCCGATGCAGAAGGCCGCCACGGCCATCAGCCGGTCCGCCGCATCCAGCACCCTGCGCGTGACATTGGTCTTGGAGCGGATGCCCAGGACGTGCACGCCCTTGATCGCCTCGATCAGGTCGTCCTCGTCCAGCGCGCCCTTCATGGTCTCGACGGTATAGCCCGCCTCCTCCAGCCGCTCGACGGCGGCGGGGTGGACGTTCTCCAGCAGCAGAATGCGGATGCGGTTGCGCGGATAGGACCAGCGCCCGGCCACGCCCTCGGCGTACAGCACCTCGTCCAGAGAGGCAGAGGCGGCGTCGGCGGCCTCGATCACCTTGGCGCGGCTGACGATCTCGGTGAAGGCGTAGAAGCGGTCGGCAGCGCCCTGAATCTTGACCTCGGCGTCGGTCCAGCCGTCACCGACCATGACCACCGGCCCTTCCAGGGTCAGCGCGCGGATCACCTCGGGCTTGCCGTTCTCGCGCGACAGCGGGTTGGCCGTGTCCACGCCCGTCACGCGGCCTTCGTCGTCATAGATCAGGTCGTTGGCCAGCACATGATCGGACGCCACGCCCAGCCGCTCGGCCAGGGGAGCGATCACCTCGCGAAAGCCGCCCGACAGGATGTAGATGCGCTCGGCGTTGCGCTGGAAGAAGTCGACGTTGCGGCGAATGGAGACCGTCGCCTCGTCCAAGATGCGATCGGTCAGGGTCTCGACGTGTTCACGGCGCAGCGCCAGCAGGTCCAGCCGCTGCTTCAGCGCCTCGCCGAAGCCTATGCGGCCGTTCATGGCGTCGTCGGTCAGGGCCGCGATCCGGGCCTTGCGCTCGGCGGCGTCCGGCGCATCCTTCAGCGCCAGATCGGCCAGCGCCTCCAGCGTTTCGATGCGAACCAGGGTGGAATCGAAGTCGAAGATGAAGACGGGCGAGATCATGCGCGGGCTCTAGACCTTCTTCGCACCCGCAGCAATAAAAAGGGGCGCCGCAGCACCCCTTTCCGCATATTTTTTCCATTTACGGCGAAAAACCGGCTTAGCGGCCGCCGTTTCCGGCGCGACGACGGCTTTCCAACGCCGCCGCGCCGATGGCGGCGGCGATGGTGGCCACAGCCAGAAGGGCGCCGCCTTCCTTGGCGTGATCGCGGGCGAAGTCGCCGGCGTCCTCGACATAGCGGCGCGCCTGCTTGGTGTAGCGGCGCATCGGACGGCGCGATTTCTTCCTGGTGCGGCGGTACCAGTCGTCAGCCCGATCCCGCGCCTCGGCGCCGAAGCGGCCCGCGCGATCCTGGGCGTAACCGCCCAGATCGGCCGCACGGTGGGTCAGGTCGTCCGCGCCGTCGCGCACGCCGCGCGCGATGTCGTCAAAGCGATGACGCAGGGCCTCGGCGTCGAACCAGCCGCGCGGGTCGATGCGGGTCTTGATCCGCTCATAACGCGTCGGGCCGGTGCGTTGGCTCAGCAGGATGGTCGCCAGACCCACGCCCGCCAGCACAGCCACCACCCCCGCCGTGATTCCGGGATGCTTGCGGACTTCGTCCACGACGTTGAACTCACGATCCATCATGTCAGACCTCTCGGGAAGGAAACGGTTTCATCTAAGGGAGCGAGCTTCAGCACAAAGGGTTCCCTTCATCCGGTCAAGCTTGTCGCCGCCGCGCGCGGTCGTGACGCAGGCGACACGCCCTCCCCTTACCAAGCCGCCCGCGGCTCCCTATGTTGCGCCGCTTCCGACAGTTTTCAGGATTTCACGCCGTGACCGATCACGCGCCCGACGCCCCCATCGCCGCCCCGACGGACGACTTCGCCGCCGCCTTCCAGATCGAAGGCTGGCCGGTGCGCGGCCGTCTGGTCCGCCTGGGCGAGGCGGTCGACAAGATCCTTTCGGCCCACGCCTATCCCGAGCCGGTCGCCGCCCTGCTGGGCGAAGCCTGCGTCCTGGCCGCCATCGTCGGTTCGGCGTTGAAGTTCGACGGCCGCCTGATCGTTCAGGCCCAGGGCGACGGGCCGGTGCGCTATGTCGTGGCCGACTACGGCACGGACGGCCATCTGCGCGGCTTCTGCCGGTTCGACCCGGAAGAAGTGGCCAAGGCGTCTGAAGGCTTCGCCCGTCCGGGGGCCAAGACCCTGCTGGGCGGCGGCGTCTTCATCATGACGGTGGACCGCGGCGCCGACTTCGAACGCACCCAGGGCGTGACCCCCATCGAGGGCGAGAGCCTGTCGCTGTGCGCCGAACACTACTTCACCCAATCCGAACAGGTGCCGACCAAGGTTCGCCTGGCCGTCGGCGAGGTCGAAACCGACGCGGGCCGCGCCTGGCGCGCGGGCGGGGCGATGATCCAGGTCATCGCCGGCGACGAGTCGCGCGGCTCGACCGAGGAAGTGTGGGAGCGCACCCGCGCCCTGTTCGCCACCCTGGGCGACGACGAGCTGATCGATCCGACCATCAGCGCCGAGACCCTGCTGTACCGTCTGTTCCACGAGGACGGCGTGCGGCTGGAAGGCGCCAAGGCCCTGGCCGCCGTCTGCCGCTGCTCGAAGGACCGCATCGCCACCGTACTGCAGTCCTTCCCGGCCGAGGAACGCGCAGAAATGGTCGAGGACGACGGCAAGATCCGCGTGACGTGCGAGTATTGCTCGACCAACTATGAGATCGACCCGGCCGAGCTGGAAACGGCCGAGGCCTGATCCCTCAGACCAGCATGAAGACGGCGTTGCCGTAGTTGTGCAGCAGGACCGGCAGCAGCACGCTGCCGGTCTTCTCACGCAGCCAGACCAGCAACAGGCCCGCCAGCCCCGTCGTCGCCATCGGCGCCCAGTCGAAGGTGAAGCCGCCGTCCTGATAGCCCAGGGCGTGGGTCAGGCCGAACGCCAGCGCCGTCAGCGCCGCGCCCCAGCCCATTGGCGCGCCCAGCACGTGGACCGGCCGCCCGAACGCCTCGTTCAGCATCAGCAGCAGCACGCCGCGATAGAAGATCTCCTCGTCCAGCCCCGGCATGGTCAGTTGGAAGGTCAGGCTGTCGGCGTCGAACCCCTCGCCCGGCATCGCGATCGCCAGCCCAAGAAACAGCAGGACCAGCAGGCCCGACAGGATCAACGCCCCCTTCAGCCCCTGCCGGTCCTGATGCAGGGTCAGGCCGCTGCGCCGCCACCCCACGATGGGCAGACTGGCGACCGCCAGGGACAGCAGCACGGCCAGCGTCTTGCCCTCCCAGTTCCAGCGCGAGGGTCCGAAATCCAGCGGGATATGGCCATAGCCGCGCGTCAGCACGGCGTCATAGACTGCCATCAGCAGCAGAGCTGCGGCCAGCCAGCCCCAGCGCACCTTGCCGCGCGACAGCACGGCCGCCGCCCCGCTCGCCAACGCAACCGCGCCGACCCAGCCTGACATGGCGATAATGGCGTCCGGCATGGCTCTTCCCTCCCCCGATGCGACGTCGTCGTTCAGAGGCGGCGGCATGGGCCAGCAGATGCAGATGAAGAAAAGTTAAGCTCCTGCTCCCCGCCCCCACACGCCCGGGCTTTGCCCCCATACGCGCCGTTTCCCGCCTCTACACGCCGTCATCCTCGGGCTTGACCCGAGGATCCAGGGCGACGGCGCGCTCACCCGTTCAACGCCGTGCAGGCGGACGGCTGGATCCTCGGGTCAAGCCCGAGGATGACGGCAGGGATGGGACGCCGTGGCGCGTCGTAGAGCGGTGTGGAGCGACGTGGCCCGCGCCGCAGGAGGCGCCGCCTAGTTATTCAAATCCAGCGAATAGCCCGCCGAGCGCACGGTGCGGATCGGGTTGACCGTGCCTTCGACGTTCAGCGCCTTGCGCAGGCGGCCGACGTGGACGTCCACCGTGCGGGCCTCGACATAGACGTCCGAGCCCCAGACCGCGTCCAGCAGCTGCTCGCGGCTGAACACCCGGCCCGGATGCTTGAGGAAGTGGTCCAGCAGGCGGAACTCCGTCGGCCCCAGATGAACTTCGCGGCCCGCGCGGCTGACGCGGTGGGCGACGCGGTCCATGATGATGTCGGCATGATTGACCCGGTCGTCGGCCAGGCCCGGACGGATGCGGCGCAGCACGGCGCGGATGCGCGCGGTCAGCTCCGTCATCGAGAAGGGCTTGGTCATGTAGTCGTCGGCGCCGGTGTCCAGGCCGCGCACGCGGTCCGTCTCTTCGCCGCGCGCGGTCAGCATGATGATCGGCAGGTTGCGGGTCTCGGCCCGGCCGCGCACGCGACGACACACCTCGATGCCCGATAGCTTGGGCAGCATCCAGTCCAGCAGGATCAGGTCGGGGGTGCGCTCGTCGATCTGCAGCATCCCCTCCTCGCCGTCGGCGGCGACGGCCACGTCATAGCCTTCCTTCTCCAGATTGTACTGGAGCAGGGTGGCCAGGGCGTCCTCGTCTTCCATCACCAGGATATAGGGTTGCACGTCAGCCTCTCCGGTTCGTCGAAGTCGTCAGCGATGTAGGGGGGATCAGTCGTCCGCCGCGTCGGGAGACGCGGACAGGTGCGGGGTCGGCGTCGGCTCTTCGCCGGGACCGGGCACGGCCTTCGGCCGCTCGCCCAGCATGTCCTCGCCCGTGATCTCATAGTGGACCGTCTCGGCGATATTGGTCGCGTGGTCGCCGATCCGCTCCAGGTTCTTGGCCATGAACAGCAGGTGGGTGCAGGCCGTGATCGTGCGCGGGTCGCCCATCATATAGGTGAGCAGTTCGCGGAACAGGGCGTTGTAGTGCTCGTCCACCTCGTCGTCGGTCTGCCAGACCGACAGGGCGCGCTCGATCTCAGAGGCCGTATAGGCGTCCAGCACGTCGCGCAGGCGGTTCGACACCAGCCGTCCCATCCGCTCGATCGAGCGGGTCAGGGGCTGCATCGGCTCGGCCTCGGCCAGGATCAGCGCCCGCTTGGCGATGTTCTTGGCCAGGTCGCCGGTCCGCTCCAGGTCCGAGGCCAGCTTCATGGCTCCCAGCGTCCGGCGCAGGTCGCTGGCGACCGGCTGGCGCAGGGCGATCAGGCGGATCGCCTTCTTCTCAATGTCGCGATGCAGGGCGTCCAGGCGGTTGTCGCGCTCGACCACCGCCTTGGCCAGAGCCACGTCGCGGCGGGCGACGGATTCGATGGCGTCCGCCACCTGGGCCTCGGCCAGGCCGCCCATGCGGACCACCTCGGCCGTCAACTGGTTCAGCTCGTCGCCGTAAGCCTTGACCGTATGCTGGTTCATCGTCGCGTCCTCAGCCGAAGCGGCCGGTGATGTAATCGAGCGTGCGCTTTTCGCGCGGGTTGGTGAAGATTTCTTCGGTGTCGCCGGTCTCGACCAGCTTGCCCATGTGGAAGAAGGCCGTGCGCTGCGACACGCGGGCCGCCTGAGCCATCGAGTGGGTGACGATGACGATGCAGTAACGCTCGCGCAGTTCGTCGATCAGTTCCTCGATCTTGGCCGTGGCGATCGGGTCCAGCGCCGAGCAGGGTTCGTCCATCAGGATGACTTCGGGTTCGACCGCGATGGCGCGGGCGATGACCAGACGCTGCTGCTGACCGCCCGACAGGCCGGTGCCCGGCGAGTGCAGGCGGTCGGCGACCTCGTCCCACAGACCGGCGCGCTTCAGCGACTTCTGAACGATCTCGTCCATCTCGCCCTTGGTCGAGGCCAGGCCGTGAATCTTGGGCCCATAGGCCACGTTCTCATAGATCGACTTGGGGAAGGGGTTCGGCTTCTGGAACACCATGCCGACCTGGGCGCGCAACAGCACCGGGTCGATCTTCCTGTCGTTGATGTCCGCGCCGTCCATGTCGATCCGGCCGGTCACGCGGGTGCCGGGGATGGTGTCGTTCATGCGGTTCATCGTCCGCAGGAAGGTGGACTTGCCGCAACCCGACGGGCCGATCAGCGCCGTCACCGTCTTGTCCGGAATCTCCAGCGAGACGTCGAACAGGGCCTGCTTCTCGCCATAGAAGACGCAGACGTCGCGCGCGGCGATCTTGATCGGGCCCAGCGGGGCCGAGGCGTGGGCGCCGACGGCCGGGGCGGTCGACAGGGTGGCGGCTTCAGAGGGGGCGGCGCCGGTCGACGAGCCGTCGGGAGCGCGGAAGGTGCGGGACTTCATAAGATTTACCACCGGCGTTCGAAGCGACGGCGCAGCAGGACTGCGGCGGCGTTCATGACGATCATGAAGGCGAGAAGGACAAGGATGGCGGCCGCCGTCCGTTCGTGGAAGGCGCGCTCGGACGCATTCTCCCAGATGTAGATCAGCGACGGCAGGGCGCCGACGGGCTCGTCGATGGCGTGCGGCACGCCCGGCACGAAGCTGATCATGCCGATCAGCAGCAGCGGCGCCGTCTCGCCCAGCGCATGGGCCATGGAGATGATGGCGCCGGTCATCACGCCGGGCATGGCCAGCGGCAGGACGTGGCCGAACACCGTCTGGGTGCGGCTGGCGCCCATGGCCAGGGCCGCCTCGCGGATCGACGGCGGCACCGCCTTCAGCGACGAGCGGGTGGCGATGATGATGGTCGGCAGGGCCATCAGCGCCAGCACCAGACCCCCGACCAGCGGACTGGCGCGCGGCAGGTGCATGAAGTTGATGAACAGCGCCAGACCCAGCAGGCCGTAGACGATGGACGGCACGGCGGCCAGGTTGTTGATGTTGACCTCGATGATCGCCGTGATGCGGTTGCGCGGGGAGTATTCCTCCAGCCAGACGGCGGCGCCGACGCCGACCGGAATGGCGATCAGGGCCGTCACCATCAGCATCAGGGCCGAACCGACCACGGCGCCCAGCAGGCCCGCCAGCTCCGGTTGGGTCGAGTCGCCCTTGGTGAACAGGGCCGCGTTGAAGTGGGCGCGCACCGCGCCCGAGGCCTTCATCCGGTCCAGCCAGTCCATCTGCTCATTGGTGACGCGGCGCTGGTCCTCGGGCTGATCGCGGGTGATTTTGCCCTTCAGATACATCTCGGCGTCGTCCGACAGCGGCGCGGCGACCGGCACGGTCTGGCCCAGCAGGCTGGGCTGGCGCGCGATCATCTTGGCGGCCTGGAACTTCAGCTCCGAGGACAGCAGGGCCTTCATGGTCGAGGCCTTGGTTCCCTGTTCGTCGTCCTGGATTCCCAGACGGCGGATCTGCTGCTCGGCGACGATCTGCTCGAAATTGGCGCCTTGCGGATAGGAACGGTCGATCCGCGCCGGGTCCATGTAGACCGGCAGGGTCACGGTATGGGCGTAGAAGGCGGTGTAGCCCTGGGTGACAATGCTGCCCAGCAGGATCACCAGGAAGGCCAGAGCCACGCCGATGGCCGCGCGGCCGTACCAGCGGAAGCGGGTCTCACGCGCATAGCGGGCGCGCAGGCGGCTTTTCAGACGCTGGGTGCGCGGGCTGACGCCGGTCGAGGGAGAGGCGGCGTCAGTCATACTGTTCCCGATAGGCTTGCACGATGCGCATGGCGACGATGTTCAGCATCAGCGTGACCACGAACAGGGTCAGCCCCAGGCCGAAGGCGGCCAGGGTCTTGGGGCTGTTGAACTCCTGGTCGCCGGTCAGCAGGGTGACGATCTGGACGGTGACGGTCGTGACCGTCTCCAGCGGGTTCAGGGTCAGCTTGGCGGCCAGACCGGCGGCCATGGTCACGATCATGGTCTCGCCGATGGCGCGCGACACGGCCAGCAGCAGGGCCCCGGCCACGCCCGGCAGGGCGGCGGGCAGCAACACCTTCTTGATAGTCTCGGACTTGGTGGCGCCCATGGCATAGGAGCCGTCGCGCAGCGACTGCGGCACCGCGTTCAAGATGTCGTCCGACAGGGAGCTGACGAAGGGGATCAGCATGATCCCCATGACCGCGCCTGCGACCAGAGCCATCTGGTTCTGCACCAGCGACAGGTAGAGGCCCAAATCGTTGAACGGCCCGCCGATCAGCATCTCACCGATGCCGTTGAAGAAGACGCGCAGAGCCGGCCCAACGGTCAGGGCGGCGAAGAAGCCGTAGACCACGGTCGGCACCCCGGCCAGAACCTCCAGCGCGGGCTTGACCAGGGCGCGGGTCTTCTTGCCCGAATACTCCGACAGATAGACCGCCGAGAACAGGCCGATCGGCGCCGCCACCGCCATGGCGATGGCCATGATTAGGAAGGTGCCCGCGAACAGCGGCACGGCCCCGAAGGCGCCCGACGACCCGACCTGATCGGCGCGGATGGCGATCTGCGGGCTCCACTTGGTGCTGAACAGGAACTCGGTGATCGGCACCATGCTGAAGAAGCGCAAGGAATCGATCACCAGCGAGAAGATGATGCCGACCGTGGTCAGCACCGCCACCGCCGAACAGGCGAACAGGACGCCGGTGATCCAGCCCTCGACCTTGTTGCGCGCGCGCAGGTCCGGGCGAATGCGGGTGAAGACGAACAGGCCGCCCAGCACGGCGGCGATCAGGGCGGCGACGCCCCCGCCCCAGTTCAGGGCCGCGGCGATGCGGTGGGCGCGGCGACCCTCGGCCGGCAGCTCCTCGGCGTAGGGCGCAGGCCAGATCTGGCGCGCCTCCTGCCCCGCCCCGACCAGACGGGCGTCGGCGAAGAAGGCTTCGCGGCGGAACGGCTCCAGCTGGGTGACGCTGTCAGGCGCGCCCGCCCGCATCATCTGCTGCTCGATGGGCGTGGAGAAGATCGAGGCGGCGATCAGCATCGCCAGGGCCGGAACACCGACCCAGATCAGGGCGTAAAGCCCGTGTTGGCCAGGACGCGAATGCGACTTCGCACCCTGGCTCCGACGAACGGCCAAGGCCCGCCCGGCCACATAGGCCAGGACGGCGAAGGCGATCAGCAGCAGCAGGAAAATCCAGATCATCCGGTCCGATCAGCGCAGGAATCAGCAACGCGCCGGGTTCGGTGCGTTTCGGCCGGGAAACTGCCTGCGATACGTCAGCGGATTAAGACGACTGGATGACAGTTCTGTTACGACGCCCAGCCGCAATGTCGCAGCTGCATGACGATCGCTCCGAATACGGACCTCACGCCTCGGATGCAGGAGCCAGCGGGAAACAGGCCGCGAAGATCGCTCCATGCCCCGGCGCGCTGTCCACTGACAGGCCGCCCCGGTGACGGATGATGATGTGGCGCACGATGGCCAGGCCCAGGCCCGTGCCCTGCCGATCGCCGCTCTTCTGGCCCTCGACGCGATAGAATCGCTCCGTCAGGCGCGGCAGGTGCTCGCGCGCCATGCCCGGCCCGTGGTCGCGCACGGTGACGACGGCGTAGCGCTGGCCCGTCTCGCGGTCCGGGGTCGCCAGCGACAGGCGGTTGCCCTCGGGCATTCGCGCCGCCATGGCCTCGTCCAGGGTGCGGTCGATCTCGATGCCGACCTCGATGGTCCCGCCCGCGCTGGAATATTTCAGGGCGTTGTCGATCAGGTTCTGCACCACCTGGGCGATCTCGTCCCGGTCGCCGGTCACGGCCGCGCCGCCGTGCGGCAGCTCCGCATGGATCGTCACCTGACGCTCGCGCGAGAGGACGCTGACCGCATCGACCACATCGGCCGTCGCCCGCGCCAGATTGACCCGCCCCAGGGGCGCGATGTGTTCATTCAGCTCAATCCGGCTCAGCGACAGCAGATCGGCCACCAGCCGCCGCATCCGGTCGGCCTGAACCGCCATGATGTCGAGGAATTTGTCGCGCGCCTTGGGGTCGTCCTTGGCGTGGCCCTTCAGCGTCTCGATGAAGCCCGACAGCGACGCCAGCGGCGTGCGCAGCTCATGGCTGGCGTTGGCCAGGAAGTCGACGCGCATCTTCTCCATGCGGCGCACGTCCGTCTCGTCGCGCAGGGCCAGCAGCGCCAGCATCCCGCCGCCCCAGGCCGAATCCTCGCGTGCGGGCAGAGGTCGGATGAAGGCGCGCCAATGCCGTTCCTGAACGCCGCCGCCGACATAGTCGACTTCAGCTCCGACGCCGCCGAACAGGGCCTCGTCCACCGCCTCCAGCACGCGCGGCTCGCGCAGGACCGAGACCAGCAGCCCGCCGCCCGTCCCGTTCAGCTTGAACAGCTCGCGCGCCGCCGCATTGGCCAGGGCGATGCGGCGGCCGGCGATGTCGTCCGCCTCGCCTCCGCTGATGATCAGCAGCGGGTCGTCCAGCGCCTCGAACACATCGCCCAACAGGGCCGCGTCCGGTCCCAGATCGACCCCGCGCGGCTCGAATTCCATCTCATCGGCGGCCGGCGGCGGATTGCGGTTCACCAGCCAGGTCGCCAGCGCGACCGCGACGGCCCCCGCCGCCAGCCATCCGGCCAATTCCGGCTTCATCACGGCCAGAACCGCCATCACCAGGATGGCCACGCCCCCGCTGGCGCCGGCCGTCCACAAACGGGACGACGCTGTAGGCGCAACGGGAGACGGAGAGTGATCGTAAGGCATTTCGACCGACGTTATCTCATTCTTCAGCAGCTCGACCTAGACTGGTCCGTCGGCAGCCCGCTGAGTCGGCCGGTTCGACGCACGGGATGTGTAGCTTGGTTTCTTCACGGATTTACGGCGGAACGGTTTAGGGGCTGAGGGCGCATCATGTTGGACGGTGTTCTGAGCTGTCTGGTTGAACGCCACGACTGGCGAATCGCCGCTTTCGCCATCCTGGCCTGTGTTTTCAGCCTCGGCATCGCCTTGTTGCTGTCCGAGCGTGCGCGACGCCTGTCGCCCCGAGCACGCCGCGCCTACACCCTGTCCGCGCCCCTGGTCGGCGGATTGGGCGTATGGACCACCCATTTCATCGCCATGCTGGCTTACGACGTGGGCGTCGAGGTCCGCTACGACGCCCTGCAGACCTTCCTGTCGCTGGTGATCGTGGCGGCCGCCTTCTGGATCGGGATGCAGTTGCACCTGATCGGCCCGGCGGATGCGAAGCTGCGGCGTCGATGGGGGCTGGTCGCCGCAATCGCCGTCACAACCGGCGTCGCGGCCATGCACTTCGTCGGCATGGACGCCATGCGCCTGTCCGGCGCGGTGCTGACGTGGAATGCGCCGCGCGTCATTCTGGCCGTCGCGGGCGGGCTGGTCCTGTTCAGCACGGTCGTCTTCCTGCCGCCCCTCGGCCGCTGGAAGCAGTTGGCCGCGGCGACCGCCCTGACCGCCAGCGGCGTCGCCTGGCTGCACTTCATCGCCATGACCGCCGTGAGCCTGACGCCGGCCCCCGGCGTGATCCTGCCCAGCGACGCGGCGAGCGCCGTCGTCGTCGCCCTGTGGATCGGCCTGGGCGTGACGTTGACTGTCGTCGTGGCGGCCTTCTTCACCGGCATGATCTGGTGGTCGCGGCGCAGCGTTCTGGGTCAATTGCTGGAAGCCGTCCACGCCATGCCCGACGGCGTCAGCGTCTATGACGCCGATGACCGGCTGATCCTGTGGAACCAGCGCTACAGCGAGATCGCCCCTCACCTGCAAGGCGTGCTCAGGCCCGGCGTCTCCTTCCGGGAAATATTGGAGGCCGGGATCAGAAGCGGCGTCTATCCCGACATCGTGGGCCGAGAGGACGCCTGGATCGAAGAGCGGCTGGCCTGCCGCCGCATCGCCACCGCCCCGCGCGAGATCAAGGTCGCCGACCGTTGGCTGCGGGTTCAGGATCGCCCGACCGTCGGCGGCGGCGCGGTCACGGTCTGCTCGGACATCAGCGACCTGAAACGAGACGCGGCCGCCCTGGCCGAAGCGCGCGATGCGGCAAACGCCGCCAATCGCGCCAAGAGCCGCTTCCTGGCCAATATGAGCCATGAGATCCGCACGCCCCTGAACGGCGTCATCGGGGTGGCCCAGGCTCTGACCCGCACGAAACTGTCACAGCATCAGCAGGAAATGCTTGAGCTGATCCAGTCCTCCAGCCGCACCCTCCAGACCCTGCTCAGCGACATACTGGATCTGGCGCGCGTCGAATCCGGGCGACTGGAGCTGAAGGAGGAACCGCTCGACCTCGCCCGGACGGTGGAGGAAGCCGCTCTCCTCTACGCCGCCGCCGCGCGCGACAAGGGCCTGCAGTTCATTGTCGAGGTCGCGCCTGAGGCGCAGCGTTGGATCTATGGCGACGCCGTCCGCCTGAAGCAGGTTCTGACCAACCTGGTCTCCAACGCCGTTAAGTTCACCGCCTCGGGCTTCGTCAGCCTGACCGTCGACGCCGTCCCGGCCGAAGCGCCCCAGACCTTGCGTTTCGTCGTCCAGGACACCGGGATCGGCTTTGACGCCCAGACGCAGGCCCGGCTGTTCAACCGCTTTGAACAGGCCGACGGCGACATCACCCGCCATTACGGCGGCTCTGGCCTGGGCCTGGCGATCTGCCGCGAACTGGCGGCCATGATGGGCGGCGACCTGGGCTGCGAAAGCGAGCCGGGCGCGGGCGCCGCCTTCATTCTCAGCCTGCCGCTCAAGCCGGCTCAGGCGCCGCCCGTCCCGCTTCGACCCGACCGGCAGGACGCCGACACAGCCGTCGCGGCCGTGGTCGACCAGGCGCCGCGCCGCCTGCGCATCCTGGCCGCCGACGATCACCCGACCAATCGCCGCGTCGTCGAGCTGATCCTGGACAGCGCCGTCTTCAACCTCGTCTCGGTCGAGAACGGGGCCCAGGCCGTCGAAGCCTACCGCGCCCAGACCTTCGACCTGGTGCTGATGGACATGCAGATGCCGGTCATGGACGGTCTGACCGCCGTTCGCGAAATCCGGCTGCACGAGTCCGTCCTGGGCCTGCCGCACGTTCCCGTCGTCATGCTGACCGCCAACGCCCTGCCCCAACATCTGGACGAGGCCCTGGCCGCCGGCGCCGACCGCCATATGGCCAAGCCCTTCAGCGTAGAAGACCTGCTGGCCATGGTCGCCGACCTGACCGCACAGACGCCTCAGGCCGCGGAAGCCGCGGCCTGAGGTCTCTTTCTTCCAATATCGAGCCGGCTCACTCGTAGCCGTGCGCCGCCTCGTTGATGACCTGGCTGGGCATGGTCGAGAAATCCACGCTCAGCGGACGGACCGCCTTGGCTTCGAAGGTCTTGAGGACGTGCTCCAGGCGGCGGCGCACCTCGCGCTCGGCCTCGGTCGATCCGTCCAGCGCCAGCGGCGCCAGGCAGAAGTCGATGACGGCTTGCGGACGGGTCATGGGCTCCATGTCGTTTCCTTTCCTGTGAGGCGTGGAACTCAGGCGGCGTGGAACTGGGCCGTCTCGGTCGAGTCCTTCAGGGCCGTGGTCGAGGACTGGCCCGAGGAGATGACCGTGGCGACATCATCGAAGTAGCCGGTGCCGACCTCGCGCTGGTGGCGCGTGGCGGTGTAGCCGGCGGCCTCATTGGCGAACTCGCGCTGTTGCAGCTCGGAATAGGCCGCCATGCCGCGATCGCGATAGCCCGAGGCCAGCTCGAACATCCCGTTGTTCAGGCTGTGGAAGCCCGCCAGCGTCACGAACTGGAACTTGTAGCCCATGGCCCCCAGCTCGCGCTGGAACTTGGCGATGGTGTCCTTGTCCAGCTTGGCTTCCCAGTTGAACGAGGGCGAGCAGTTGTAGGCCATCAGCTTGCCCGGATATTTCTTCTGGACCGCCTCGGCGAACTTCCTGGCGTCGTCCAGATCGGGGTGCGAGGTCTCCCACCACAGCAGGTCGGCGTATTTGGCGTAGGACAGGCCGCGCGCGATGCAGTGATCCAGACCCGTGCCCGGCTTCAGACGATAGAAGCCCTCGGGCGTGCGGTTTTCGCGGTCGATGAAGGGGTGGTCCCGCTCGTCGATGTCCGAGGTGATCAGTTGAGCCGACTCGGCGTCGGTGCGCGCCACCGTCAGGGTCGGCGTGCCGCAGACGTCGGCCGCAAGACGCGCCGCGATCAGGTTGCGCTCATGCGCCTGGGTCGGGATCAGCACCTTGCCGCCCAGGTGGCCGCACTTTTTCTCAGACGCCAGCTGGTCCTCGAAGTGGACGCCGGCGGCACCCGCCTCGATGAAGGCCTTCATGATCTCGAAGCTGTTCAGCGGGCCGCCGAAACCGGCTTCGGCGTCGGCGACGATGGGGGCGAACCAGTCGCGCTTGGCGCCGCCCTCGGCGTGTTCGATCTGGTCGGCGCGCTGCAGGGTGCGGTTGATGCGGCGGCACAGTTCCGGCGCGGCGTTGGCCGGATACAGCGACTGATCCGGATACATGGCGCTGGCCGTGTTGGCGTCGGCGGCGACCTGCCAGCCCGACAGATAGATGGCCTTCAGGCCCGCACGGACCATCTGCATCGCCTGGTTCCCGGTCACGGCGCCCAGGGCGTTGATGTAGGCCTCCGAGTGCAGCAGCTCCCACAGACGGTTGGCGCCGCGCTCGGCCAGCGTATGGGTGACCGGCACCGAGCCGCGCAGACGCAGAACATCCTGCGGCGTATAGGGGCGCTCGATGCCGTCGAAACGGCCGGCAGGCGAAGGAACCAGATCGGCGAAGGTCGTCATGTTCGTCTCGGTCTCGATAAGGCGCGGCCTTAAGAAGGAAGAATGGGCCGCCGTCCCGAAGACCTGAACACGCCGCCGTCATGATTGACACAGCGACAGCCGCATCATTCAAGTCAAACAGTCACATCATGACACTTGCCATGAAGTCATGATGTGACATCATCGCGCCATGAACGCCGCCGCTGATCGCAAGCTGTTCCTGGGCGGCCGCCTCAAGCGGCTGCGGCGCGACCTTGACCTGTCCCAGACGGCGATGGCGGCGGACCTGGGCGTCTCGCCCTCCTATCTGAACCATATCGAGCGCAACCAGCGGCCCGTCTCGGCCCAGCTGCTGCTGCGCCTGGCCGAAACCTATGACGTCGACCTTCGCAACCTCGGCCAGTCCGGCGGACCGGCGTCAGAGGCGGAACTGGCCGAGGTCTTCGCCGATCCCCTGTTCCAGGGTCTGGCCGTGCCGCGCCACGAGATCATGCAGCTGGCCGAGGATCAGCCCGCCGCCGCCGACGCCGTGCTGCGCCTCTATCGCGCCTTCAGCGACCGCCGCGTACGCGACCGGGCCGAGATCGAGGCGGGCGGCGGCGCGACCCCGACCGACAGTCCTTCGGAATGGGTGCGCGAATACGTCCAGTCCCGTCACAACCACTTCCCCGACCTCGATGCGCTCGGCGAGGCCCTGCACGACGCCCTGCGCGCCGAAGCCCCCGCCCCAGACGAAGGCTTCGAGGCGCTGGCCCGCGCGCGCCTGTTCGCCCGCCACGGCCTGACCGTCCGCACCCTGCCCGCCGAGGTCATGGTCGAATGGACCCGCCGCTTCGATCCGCATCGGGGCCGCCTTCTGCTGTCCGACACGCTCGGGCCGTCCTCGCGCGCCTTCGCCGTCGCCAATCAACTGGCGCTAATGGAGCACGGGCCTGAGCTTCAGGCCCTGACCGAGGCCGCAAACGCCCCCGACGCCCCGACGCGCAACCTGCTGAAGGCCTCGCTGGCCAACACCCTGGCCGCCGCCGTGCTGATGCCCTACGCCGCCTTCCAGCGCACGGCGGAGGAGACCGGCTATGATCTGGCCCGGCTTCAGGCTCGCTTCGGCGTCGGCTTCGAACAGGTCGCGCACCGGCTGACCACCCTGTCGCGGCCGACGGCGCGGGGCGTGCCCTTCTTCCTGATGCGGGTGGACCAGGCTGGCAATGTGTCCAAGCGCTATGCGTCGGGCGCCTTTCCCTTCTCGCGTTTCGGCGGGGCCTGTCCCCGCTGGCGGCTGCACTCGGCCTTCCGCACGCCGGGCCGCATCGTCACCCAGATCATCGAGACGCCCGACGGATCGCGCTGGTTCACCCTGGCCCGCACCGTCGACCGTCAGGGCCAGGACGCCTTCACCGAGGGGCACGACCTGGCCATCGGCCTAGGCTGCGAGCTTCGCCACGCTCACCGCCTGATCTACGCGCGCGGCCTGGACCTGCAGAAGCCCGAGGTCACGCCCATCGGCCCGGCCTGCCGCCTGTGCGAGCGCCACCCCTGCGCCGAACGCGCCGCC
>NZ_DLNP01000011.1:214192-256874 GCF_002478355.1 Brevundimonas sp. UBA7507
CCCCTGCGCCGAACGCGCCGCCCCGCCGGTCGGCCGCGCCCTGACGGTCGACGACTGGTCGAAATCCGTCAGCCCCTATCCGTTCGCCTAATTCTTCCTTCTCCCCTTGTGGGAGAAGGTGGCGGCCGTAGGCCGACGGATGAGGGGTTGCGCTGTCGGTTGAGAGCCCCTCATCCGACCTCGCTTCGCTCGGCCACCTTCTCCCGCAAGGGGAGAAGGACACTTCATCAATGCGCCAGCATCAGCGCCACAGGCGCTTCGTTCAGCAGGGTCTGCGTCACCCCGCCGAAGATCCACTGCCGCATCCGCGCATGGCCCCAGGCGCCCGAAACCATGAGCCCCGCCCCCATTTCCTCGGCGCAATCGATCAGCCGCCGCCCGCCCGAGCGGTCGTCATGGGCGCGGGCGTCCGGTTCAGCCGCAATCCCGTGCCCCGCCAGCCAACGCACGACGTCCTGCGTCCGCAGGCGCGCGCCGTCCGTGTCCTCGGGATCGCACAGTTCGACCACGCGCACGCCGTCAGCGCGTTTCAGCAGGGGCAGAGCCGCCTGCGCCGCCAGGCGGCTCTCGCGCGTATCGGTCCACGCCAGCAGAGCGGGCGCATCCACCATCGAGCGGATCGGATTGGGCGGCAGAACCACTACCGGCCGCCCCGAGCGCATGGCCAGGTCCGCCGGATGCGGCGCGCGCCAGGCGCTGGCCCCGCCCGCGTCACGCCCGACCAGCGCCGCGTCCGCCGCCCGCAGGTGGCGCAGCGTCAGGCCCGTCGGATCGCCGACGTCGCCGCGCCACTCGCCCTCGACGCCCGCCGCTTCGATGGCGCCGCGGAACCGCTGCTCGGCGGACTTCAGCGTGGATTCATTGCGCGCCTGCTGGGCCGCCATCACTTCGCCCAACAGGATGCCCGCCCCATAGGCGTCGGCCACCGGCGTCTCGGGCGCGCAGCCCGACACCCCGATCAGCCGCGCCCCATGCGCGCTTGCCAAGGCGCAGGCTTCGGTCAGGCGAGCGGGGTTGTCGGCTTCATCGTCGACATAGACGATCAGACTGGTCCAGGGCATGGGGGCCTCCTGCTTCAGGATACGCCCCATCAACGCACAAACCGCCGTTCCGCGCCTTGAGCAGGATCAATTCGCCAGAATGACGCGTCCATCCTCGACCCGATGAGGCACGCCCGCGCGGCGGAACAGGCTGGCGATCTCGGCGGCGGGATCGGCCGCGCCCTGATCCAGCATCCGCCCGATGTCGGCCGCCAGCGTCGGATCGCCCGACACGCGCGTCAGGGCGTTCATCCACTCGGCGCGGCTCAGCACCCCGTCCCGGCGGTTGGCGTCCAGCAGAGGCCTCAGGAAGCCGAACCAGTCGCCGCCGTCGCGCCGCTTCTGCGCCCCCTCGGCCGTCATCGCGAAGACGGCGCCGCAGGCGTAATAGGCGCGGTGTTCGCCCCGCACGCCCGCCTCGGCCACGCCGCGCCCCTGGCTCAGGGTCACGCAGTCGTCGACCTCTTCCTGCAGGGCCTTGCGGTCGTCATAGGCCGGGTCCAGCGCCTTCAGCGCCCGCACCGCCATCAGGTCGGCGCCGCCCTCGGTGATCCAGGCGTCGCGTGCGAACTCGTAGCGCACCGTCTGGCCCAACCAGAAGTGGGCGCTCTCATGGCCGATGAACCAGCGGGACACCCGCTCCATCTCCGCCGTCGGCCGGGTCACGCCGGTCCCCTCGAACGACATGACGATCAAGCCGGGCAGGACGCTGCCGCCCATGCTGGTCATTCGCTCGGTCGGGCCGTTCCACGACACCATGACCACCGGATTGTCGCCGCCCGAGCCGGGGCGTCCCAGGCGCTGCAGGTAGAACTGGCCCACGCGCGGGGCGAAGTCGCGGATCTTCTCGCCGATCCAGGCCGGCAGATTGGGGTCCATGACCGTGGTCAGCCCCTCGCCCGGCGTCACCCGCGCCTGTCCCAGCAGGACATAGGACCGCTCGCCCGTCGTCGTCAGTTCGGCGTGGCGCTCGCCGTTGAACAGCACCGGCCCGTCCAGGTCGCGCCAGGTCACGCGCGACGCCCCGCCGTCCAGATTGACGCCGTTGAGGTCCGCCGGCATCGCCTCCGCCGCCTCGGGCGAGCCCAGGGCGAAGACGTCCATCTGCCGCGTCGGCAGGGCCACCGCCCCGTCCGAGAAGACCAGGGTCTTGTATTCCGCCTCCAGCTCGACCGCCTTGGGCGTCACGCTGAAACGGACATGGCGCGGCACGGGGCCGCCGTTCGTGCTGCGGATGATGTCGTAATGGCCGCGTCGCTCCATCACTACGCCGGGCGTCTCGACCGTCCACTGGCGCGGCCGCCACGGCTCGCGCACCTCAGAGATCAGGGCCGAATCAATGAAGGCCCAGACCACGGCGTCGCGGTTGAAGACATAATCGACCGTCAACCGCCCGTCCTCGCGCGTCACCGTCACCTGCGGCGCCGCCTCGACGTTCCAGGGGCCGGGCGCAGGGCTGGCGGCGCAGGCCGTCAGCAGGGCGACGACAGAAAGGGCGGTTGCAGACAGGGCTTTCAGACGCACGAAGAGCAGTCTCCTACAAGGAACGGCGCAGCTTAGGGCTCCCAAACGCCGCACGTCACCTTACGGTTTCCTCAGTTTTCCGCCCGTTCGAGGGCGCGGCCCGCCGCCCCAAGCGCCTCGGCCATCACCGTCTTCAGCCGGTCCGGCTCCAGGATGGTCGCCTGCTCGCCCCAGGTGAACAGGTGCCAGGCCAGTTCGCGCATCCCCGAAGCGCGGAACCGCACCACGACCGATCCGTCGGCCTGATCCTCGATCGTCTGGGTCGGGTGCCAGCGCCAGCCGCGCGCCTCGTCCGCCCCCTCTGGCGCGATACGGACGGCGACCTCTTCGATCTCGTCCTGATAGATACCGAACGACTGGCTGGCGAAGACGCCCAGGTCGAAGTCTTCGGGCGGGCGCGCCGTGCCCTCGCCCGCCTCGACCGCGCTCATCCGGTCCAGACGGAAGGTCTGGATGCGCCCGCTCTCGCGGTCGGCGGCCACCAGATAGTTGGCGCGCCCGAACATCAGGCCGCATGGCGTCATGGTGCGGGTGCGCGCTTCCGCCCCCGGCCGGGCGTAGATGAAGTTCAGCGGCCGCTCGGCCAGCACCGCCCCGCGAATCTCGGCCAGCACCGTCTCGTCGGCGCTGGGGCGCGGTCCGGCCTGGACGGCGATGGTCTCGGCCCGCACCAGAGCCTCCAGATCGGGCGCCATGCGGTTCAGGGTGGTCGAGCGCATCGCCGCCTTCACCTTGCGCTCAAGGCTTTCCAGCGCCGCCGCCCGCGCCGGTTCCCCCGCCGCGCGCAGGGCGGCCGCCGCCTTGGTCAGCTCCAGCATCTCGGTGGCCGTCGGCGCCTGTTCAAAGGCCGACAGCCCGCCCCGGATGCGCCAGCGCTTGGTCGGCGGATCCGACACCTCTTCCACCTGCGGGAACAGCATCAGCACGGCGTCGCGCATCCGCTCGGCCGTGCGGCGCCCGACGTTCAGCTGGGCCGCCATTTCGTTCAACGTCAGCCCCTCGGCGCTGGCCGCCATGCCCCGCGCCAGATCGATGACCATGGCCGCCTTGTCGTGCCGCAAATGACTTCTCCACAGACATACGTCCGAAACTGGCGCAATGCTGTCGCATCTTCATCCTGTCAGCAAGAGGCGACCGCCTCCGCATCAGGAGTTTTCCCCATGGCCTTCGTCCGCACCCCCACCGTCCAGAAGCCTGCTCGCAAGACCTTCTCCGACCGCTACATGATCGTGCCGTGCGAGACCGAGAGCGATCTGGCCGTCATCTGGGACCGCCAGGAAGAACAGGTCGTGGACGTCATCAGCGCCTCGACCAGACGCTACACCAACGAGGACGCCCTGTGGGACGAGTTCCACACCCCGCCGTTCAACGCCCGCTCGGACTGGCGCGCGGCGGCCTGAGCCGAGAAGTTTGCGGAACCCCCGCCCCCGCTCCGACGTTGCGCCAGCGTGGCCATATGCCGCCACGCCCAAGGGGAACTGAAACCATGTCCTCGTCCAACGCCGCGCCTTCGCTGGAAGGCTTCGTCAAATCCGCCCTGCATCGATCCTGGTGGTTGCTGCTGTTGCGCGGGATCGCCGCCGTGGCCTTCGGCGTGCTGACCTTCGTCTGGCCGCAGATCAGCCTGCTGACCCTGATCATGGTCTACGGCGTCTACGCCTTGATCGACGGCGTTCTAGCCCTGATCGCAGCGATCCGGGGCGGCGGGTTCGTCCCGCGCTGGTGGCTGGCGTTGGGCGGGGTGGTCAGCATCCTGGCCGCTGTCGTCGCCTTCGCCTGGCCGGGCCTGACGGCCCTGGTCCTGGTCTATCTGATCGGCTTCTGGTCGATCCTGCGCGGCGTGCTCGAAATCATCGGCGCCATCCGTCTGCGCAACGAGATCGCCAATGAGTGGACGCTGGGCGTCGCCGGCGCCCTGTCGGTGATCTTCGGCCTGATCCTGGTCTTCATGCCGGGCGCGGGGGCCCTGGGCCTGCTGTGGCTGATCGCGGCCTGGGCCGTGCTGTTCGGCCTGCTGCTGATCTGGGTCGCCTTCAAGGTCAGGACGCTGGCGAAGGCTTAAAGTCCGCATTGCGCGCCGCGACCCGAGCGCGGATCTCGGCGCGCATCCGCTCCAACTCGGCCGCATCGATCAGGCGGCCGCGCAGCACCACCGCCTCGGCGTCGCGCGTGGCGCTGACGTCAGCCAGCGGGTTCGCCTCCAGCACCAGTAGATCGGCCGACTTGCCCGCCGCCACCGCGCCGTAACGCTCGCCCTGATTGAGGAAGCGCGGCCCGTCCACGACCGAGCCCGCCAGGGCCTCGCGCGGCGTCAGGCCCAGCGACACATAGAGCTCCAGCTCGTCGTGCAGCGAAAAGCCCGGATAGTTGAACGAGTTGAGGAAGCCCGCGTCCGTCCCGGTCAGGATGGTCACGCCCGCGTCGCGCAGCATGGGCAGGGTTCGCGCGGTGACGTCCTTGACGAAGTGACGGTCCTCGACCTGCTGCGGCGTGGCCTGGGCGGCGCGCTGGACGCGCCAGTCATAGGTCGCCCGGATGCCCGGCCCGACATAGGCCAGGCCGTCGTCGTGCGTGTGGTCGTCCCTGTCCAGATTGGCCAGGGTGGTCGAGCCGTAGAGGGTCGGCGACACCGCCGTACCCAGCTCCGCCAGCCGCGCATAAACCCGGCGCGCCGTCTCCACGTCGAAGGTGTCGGCATAGCGGCGCATGGTCTGAGCATAGGTGTACTTGCCCGCCAGATAGTCGGCCGCGATGGCCGCCTCATCGCGCGAACCGGCCTTCATGGCGTAGTCGAGGTGTTCGATCGACGTCAGGCCCGCCTCGGCGGCCTCCAGCACCGTGATGCTGGCCGGAATGTGGGCCGAGGTCTTCATGCCTCGCTTCTTCGCCTCGCGCACCGCGTAGAGGAAAAGCTCGGGCGTCAGGGTGTTGTCGGTGATCTTGACGAAGTCGACGCGCAGGGCCTGAAGGCGGTCCAGGGCGGCGTCGACATCCGTCTCGCTGCCGGTCTCGATCACGCCCTTCCAGACGGGGGCGATGCCCTCGATCTTGGGGCCGGAGGTGAAGATGCGCGGCGCATCGGCGGTCGGCGGCGACGCGCGCCAGTCCAGCACCTGCTGCGCCAGATCGCCCGCCGCGTCGCGCACCGCCACCACGCCGTTGACCACGAACAGCGGCATCAGCTCGGCGTTCTCATCGATCAGGGTCTCGCCCCCGCCGAAGTGGACGTGCATGTCCCACAGGCCCGGCATGACATAGCGGTCGCCCACGTCCAGCGTCCGCGCGGCCTGATAACGGCCCGCCTCCCCCTCAGGCCCCACGGCCACGATGTGGCCGCCGCGCACCGCGACCAGTTGATCCGGCGTCGTCGTTCCCTTCTCGACATCGACCACCGTGGCCGAGGTCAGCAGCAGATCGATCGACTGGACCGGCGTTTCGGCGGCGGCCAGCGGCGCCAGGGCGCAGGCGGACAACAGGGCGGAGGCGGCGATCAGGAAGGTGCGCATGAATCCGCTATAGTCCGTCGGCCGCCGTCGGCAAGCCAATCACGGATAGCGGCGTTTCATCTCGTCCCAACTGGCGATGCAGAGGTCGCGCAGCACGCCCATGTCCGCCTGATCCAGCCGCTTGATGTAGAGGCAGGCTGTGCTCGTCGCGTGGGGCCCAGCCGCGCCAGCATGGCCTGCGTCTGCGGCGTCGGCGGGCTTGGTCTTCGACTCGCTCATTCCCGGCCTCCCGCTCAGGACAAGCCGTCACCTTGCGCCTGTCCGATCCGCCCCGCCAGACACCATCCGCCGACCGCCCGCGTCCTCAGCCAGCCGCCCGCCGGGGCCGTCACCCACACGCCCGATCCCGCCGCCAGGGTCTCGCGCCGCACGCCCGTATCCGTGGCCAGCTCGACCTCAAGCGCCGCGCCCATATAGGCGGTCCACAGCTCCTCGGCCTCGATCGCGCGCCAGTCCGCCGGCGCCTCGGGCGTTAGCAGGCGATAGGCGCCGACCGCCTCTCCGCGCGCGTCCGCGTCCGCCCCCGCCATCGGCCGCCCCCAGCCGCCCTCGGCCAGCGGCCGCAGCCCCAGGTTCTCGACGACCTCTTCGAGCGTGAAATCCGCCTCGCCTTCCATCCAGCCGCTAGTGAGGTGCTTCGCCGCCTGCGTCCACGCGCGGACCGCGCTCCGGCGGCGTGACAGGACGCCAGCGGCCGTTCTCGAACACCACCTCGTCCCCGCCGCGCCAGGGCACGCGGCTCAGCGGTCCGCCGGTCAGGCCGTAGCCGACGATCGTGTATCGCACGCCGGGTTTCAGCGGTGCCGCCTCCACCGTCGTTTCGAACCCCTCGGGCGTCTCGCCATAGACGACCTGCCTCAGACCCCGGCAGTCGCGGCCGCGCGCCTCGATCGACCAGACCGGACGCATCATGGCGTTCGACCGCTCATGCACGGCCAAACCGCCCAGGCAGGCCTTCTCGGGCTTGGCGGGATCGACGCCGAAGGTCGCGACTGGCCGTTCCAGCCCGCCGCTGATGTTGACCGGGATCATCGCCGAGCACGCGGCCAGGGCGACGGCCGTCGTCGCCAGCGCCGCTCCGACGCCCGCGCCGCGTTTCATCGCCCTCGCCCTCAACAGCGGCCGTAGGGAACGTAGCCGACCTCGATCTCGTCAATGCGGACGGCCTTCAGCTCGCGCACCGCCATCTGGTCGAAGTCCGCGCTGCAGTTGAAGGCGGCGTCGATGACGTAGTCCTCGCCCTTGGCCGCCTTGATGGCGTCGCGGATGCGGAAGGAGGCGTCGATCGTGGCGTCGCTGACCATCACGGCCGAGGCGCGAATGCCCGGCGACACGCGCGGGCCGGCGCTTTCCAGATAGACCCACGGGTCGGCCGCATTGCCGCACAGCATCAGGCAGTCGGCCTTGAAGTCCACGTTGCTGCGCGCGGCGGCGAACTCGCCCATGGTCAGGTCGATCTTCTGCGGCAGATCATAATCCTTCAGCGCCGCCAGGGCCTGGGTCGAGCAGGCCGGCGTCATCGGCACGGCGTAGCCGACGACCTCGTCGCCCTCGGCGCGGACGCGGACCGTGCAGCCGCCGATCTCATAGGTGCGTTCCTTGTCCTGAACCGTGCGGGCCGGACCCAGCTTGGATTCCAGATAGGCCACCTGCACGCCCATCATCTGGTCGATGGTCGGCGCGCCGTCCGTTGCGGACGCGACTTCAGGCGCCGCCTGGGTCGCCTCGGCCGGAGCGTCAGTCTTGTCAGCCGTCTTCTCCGCCTGACCGCAAGCGGCCAGTCCCGCCAGGACGCCCAGCACGGCGACGGTTTTCAGTCCTTTGAATGCGGTCATCATCTCTCCACGGCTCAGGTTGAGCGTCGCAAGCCAACGCACCGCCACGCGAAGGGTTCTCGCGCACGAACGTCAGAGGGCTTTCACGATCCCTTCGACCATCTTCTTGGCGTCGGCGAACAGCATCATGGTGTTGTCGCGGAAGAAGAGCTCGTTCTCGACCCCGGCATAGCCGCTACCCATCGACCGCTTGATGAACAGGACGGTGCCCGCCTTCTCCACGTCCAGCACCGGCATCCCATAGATGGGCGACTGCGGATCGGTCTTGGCGGCCGGATTGGTCACGTCGTTGGCGCCGATGACGAAAGCCACGTCGGCCGAGGCGAACTCGCTGTTGATGTCCTCCAGCTCGAACACCTCGTCATAAGGCACGTTCGCCTCGGCCAGCAGGACGTTCATATGGCCCGGCATCCGGCCCGCGACGGGGTGGATGGCGTATTTCACCTCCACGCCCTCTTCCTTCAGCGTGTCAGCCATTTCGCGCAGGGCGTGCTGGGCCTGGGCCACCGCCATGCCGTAGCCGGGCACGATGATGACCTTGGACGCGTTCTTCATGATGAAGGCGGCGTCCTCCGCCGAGCCCTGCTTGACCGGCCGCGTCTCGACCGCCCCACCGCCCGCCGCCGCGCCCGCCTCGGCGCCGAAACCGCCCAGGATGACGCTGATGAAGCTGCGGTTCATCCCCTTGCACATGATGTAGCTGAGGATCGCGCCCGACGACCCGACCAGGGCGCCGGTGATGATCAGGGCGATGTTCTCCAGCGTGAAGCCCAGGGCCGCCGCCGCCCAGCCGGAATAGGAGTTCAGCATGGACACCACGACCGGCATGTCCGCCCCGCCGATGGGGATGATCAGGGTCGCGCCCAGGATCAGGGCGATGGCGAACACGCCCCAGAAGGCCCAGATCGCCGTCCCGCCCGTGCCGATCAGAATGCCGATCAGGAAGACCTGGGCCAGCGCCAGGGCGATGTTGATGAGGTGCCGCGCCGGCAGGATGATCGGTGCCCCGCTCATCCGCCCGTCCAGCTTGGCGAAGGCGATGACCGATCCGGTGAAGGTGATGGCCCCGATGGCCACGCCCAGGCTCAGTTCGACAATCGACAGGGTCTTGATCCCGCCGGTCGCCGTGACGATGCCGAAGGCGTCGGGCGCATAGACCGCCCCCACCGCCACTAGACAGGCCGCCAGGCCGACCAGGGAGTGAAACGCCGCGACCAGTTGCGGCATGGCCGTCATCGGCACGCGGTTGGCGATGACCGCGCCCGCGCCGCCGCCGACCACGACCCCGCCCGCGATCAGGGCCAGGGTCAGGGGGTCCAGGGCGCCCGACGTCCCCAGCGTCAGCAGGGTGACGCCGACGGCCAGGGCCATGCCGACCATGCCGAGCGTATTGCCCCGTCGGCTGGTCACAGGGCTGGACAGCCCCCTGAGCGAGAGGATGAACAGAACCCCCGCCGCCAGATAGGCCAGCGCCGCGATCGATGCGTTCATCCCCTCCCCCCTTGTTTCATGCCTAGATCAAAAAACGTTGACCACGGCGGGCGCCGCGCCGTTGGTGCCGGCGGCGGTCGCTTGGCCGTTCTTGACCACCGCCACGCCGACCGGACCCTGGCCCCCCGTCTTGGTCACGCGGCAGCTGCCGTTGTCGCCCGGCAGGCGTCCGGCCATCCGGCCCGAGCCGGTGTGGTTGATGCGGTTCATGTGCACGCCCCTGATGGTCACCGGGGCGAAGCCGCACTCCAGCGTCCAGCTGGCGCCCTGGGGCGCGGCCACCGACCAGTGCAGGCCGGTATAGGGGTCATTGCCCACTTCGCGCGCGGATTGCGCCGAGGCCGCGCCGGCGACAGCGGCGGCCGACAGGGCCAGGACGGAGATCAGGGAAGCTTTCATCACGCAATACTCTTCGAGGTTAACGTTTGACGGATTGGGTGCGCGACAGACGCCACAGCGCCGCCGCGATGAACAGAGGCCCCAGCAGGATCATCGCCCAGTCGAAGACCGTCATCTGACGATCCTGGATGATGATGCGCGTCAGGACGGCGGCGAAAACCAGCACGACCCCGCAGTCCTGGAACCGCAGGCGCCCGATGGGGTCTTTCACCCGCACCCAGCTCCAGATCCACAGGGCCACGCCCAAGCCGGTGACGGCCCAGGAGGCATAGAAGGCCAACAGGATAGGCGACAGGGTCACGAGGCGGCGGAACCTTCGGCCAGACGCTTGCGCCGCGCCCAGATTATACGAACGCCGCTCCAGGCGATGAAAAAGGCGAAAGCCACGGCGCCCAGCGCCGCCAGCTTGTCTCCGGCCGCCATCAGGCCCGCCGCGCGCCAGATCAATTGGGCGACGACGACTGGAAAGAAGACCAGCGCCATGCCGAGCTCGACGCGGCGGCGCGTCTCAGCCGACAGCTTGCCGCCTAACGTAGCGGCCGCCAGAACCACCAACACGGCGACGGCCAGAAGAACCAGGATCAGGCCGTTGATCAGATTATACATCAGGCGCGCTCCTTCTTCTTGTACATGGCCAGCATCCGGCGCGTGACCATGAAGCCGCCGAAGATGTTGACGCTGGCCAGCGTCACGGCGGCCACGCCTGCGCCCTTGGCGATCCAGGCGTGCGGCCCGCCCGCCTGCGCGCTCATCGCCGCCGCAGCGATCAGACCGCCGACGATGATGACGCTGGAAATGGCGTTGGTCACGGCCATCAGCGGCGTGTGCAGCGCGGGCGTCACGCTCCAGACAACATAGTAGCCGACGAAGATCGACAGGACGAAGATCGCCAGGCGAAAGACGGTGGGATCGACGTGTTCCATCAGCCTCTCACTCCTTCATGCACCACGGCGCCGCCGTGGGTGACGACGGCGGCCTCGAGGATTTCCTCCTCCAGGTCGACCGCCAGGGCGCCGTCCTTGATCATCAACCCCAAGAAGGCGACCAGGTTGCGCGCATAAAGGGCGCTGGCGTCCGCGGCGATGCGGCCGGGCATGTTGCTCCAGCCGACGATCTTCACCCCATTGGCCGTGGTCACGACCTCGTTCGGCTTGGAGCCCTCGACGTTGCCGCCCGCCTCGACCGCCAGGTCGATGATGACCGAGCCGGGCTTCATCGAGGCGACATGCGCCGCCGTCACCAGCTTCGGCGCCGGGCGGCCGGGGATCAGGGCGGTGGTGATCACCACGTCCTGCTTGATGATGTGAGCGGCGGTCAGTTCGGCCTGCTTGGCCTGATACTCGGCCGACATGGCCTTGGCGTAGCCGCCCGTCGTTTCGGCCGCCTTGAACTCTTCATCCTCGACCGCGACGAATTTGGCGCCCAGGCTTTCGACCTGCTCCTTGGCGGCAGGACGCACGTCGGTGGCCGTGACGACCGCGCCCAGGCGCCGCGCCGTGGCGATGGCCTGAAGCCCCGCGACGCCCGCGCCCATGACGAAGGTCTTGGCGGCGGCCACCGTCCCGGCGGCCGTCATCATCATAGGGAAGCCCTTGCCATAGGCGTAGGCCGCCTCGATCACCGCTCGGTATCCGGCCAGATTGGCCTGAGAGGACAGGGCGTCCATGACCTGGGCGCGCGTGATGCGCGGCACGAACTCCATGGCGAAGGCGGTGGCGCCTGCGCCCCTCAACGCCTCAAGCGTGGCCTTGTCGCGCCAGGCGTCCAGCAGGCTGACGACCACCACGCCGGGCTTCAGGGCGCTGATCTCCGACGCCGTCGGGCCGCGCACCTTCAGCAGGATGTCCGCTCCCGCCAGCGCCGCCGACAGGTCCGGCTTCACGCTAGCTCCGGCCTCGGCGTAGTCGGCGTCAGGCAGGGATGAGCCGAGGCCCGTCCCGGCCTCGACGCTCACCGTCGCGCCCAAGGCGATCAGCTTCTTCACCGTTTCAGGCGTAACCGCGCAGCGCGTCTCGCCTTCACGACGTTCACGGGTCACGGCGATGGCGACGGCCAAGCGAATCCCTTCCACTCCCCAGGGTCAGATCGACGTTAGGCCTAAGGTCGAAGGGTCGTCAAACAAGCAAAAGGCCCGCCGGACACGCCGACGGGCCTTGCTGCATTCAATAGGGGGATCGCCCTTAGTGCGCCTTCTTGCTCTTCAGCATGAAGTAGCCCGCCACCGACAGAGCCGCGCCGCTGATGAAGGCGGGAACGAAGCCGGCGCCGACGGCGAACCACACCGTCAGGAACAGGATCAACACGGCCGTCGCCAGCGACAGCCACTTGGTCAGGCCCATGAACAGGCTCCAGGTCCAGGCCTGTTCCGAGATGTTCATATCCCCGTGGACGTGGGGGGCGGTCGCTTCAGCGTGCTGGTCGGCCATGGGGCATCCAAAAAAGAGTCGAGATTTCGACCGCTCTTATAGCGAGGCCTGCGCGCGGCTCAAGCCCGTCAGGGTCAACGACGCCTCAGTCGAGGCTTTCCAGCACCGAACGCGCGAAGGCGGCGACGTCGAAGGGCTTGCCCGCCGGATCTTCGCCGCGCCGCACGATCACCACCTGGCGGCTGGGCACGATCACCACATACTGCCCCCGGTTGCCGAAGGCGGCGAACGCATCAACCGGCACGCCTTCGGAGCGGTTGATCAGCCAGAAGGTCGCCCCATAGCCGAAGTCGCCCGTCGGCGGCTGCGGCCCGGCGGGCGCCGTAACATAGTCCCGCCAGCCCTCCGGCAGGAGGCGCCGCCCCTCCCACACCCCGTCCTGCAGATACAGCTGGCCGAAGCGGGCCAGATCGCGCGCCGTGGTCCAGACCTGGCTCGACAGGATGTAGTTGCCGCGCCAGTCGGTCTCGGCCCAGGTGTGCGTCATGCCCAGCGCATCGAACAGTTCGGCGGGCGGATGGGCGGTGAAGGTCGGGGCGGCGGCCAGGGTCGCCAGCAGGGTGTCGTTGTTGGCGTAGCGATAGACCGTCCCCACCGGCGCCAGCAGCGGCCAGCCGGGCGCCTGTTCATCGACGGCCACGCCGCCGAAATAGAGGCCGTCGGTGCGGTTACCCGCCGTGTCGCTGGTCAGGCCGGACGACATCCGCATCAGGGCGTCGACCGTGATGGTCGCGCGCGGATCGCCGGGGCGGCTCCAATTGGCGATGGCGGCGGGCGCCTTCACATCCAGTTCGCCGCGCTGGACCGCCGCGCCGATGACGGTTCCAGCCAGGCTCTTGGCCACCGACCATGTGCGCTGGGGCGTGTTCGGGCCGAAGTCGGCGGCATAGCGTTCCGCCACCCGCTTTCCGCCCTGCATGACCACGACGCCGGTGGTGTTGGTCCCTTCGCCGAATCCCTGATCGAAGGCGCGCGCGACGGCGGCCTCCAGCGCGCGGGCGTTCCCCTTGGGCCGCGCGGTCGGCAAGTCCGGCGCCGAGGCCCGACGCGCCAGCGGCGTCCGCTCAGGCGCAGCGCCCGGCGCATAGCCCATCGGCTCGATGACGCAGCCGCGCCCGTCGGTCCAGGTCGCGACGCGCGGCGGCGCGGCCTGATCCCAGGCGACGGTGACGGCGTTCCCGGCCATCTCGGCCTTCATGCTTCCGATCAGCGGCTGAAGCTCGGGATAGACGCCGACCAACTCGTTCGCCTCGACGCTGGCGACCGTGCGATCGGCCCCCGCCGCGCGCGCCGAATGCAGGGCGCTGCACACCGTCAGTGCCTTGTACCCCGCCGCCAGGGCGCGGTGATTGGCGGAAGGCTCAGCCGTCTGGGCGAGGACCGTCGTCGGCAGGGCGAGGACGGCGGCGAGAACAAGCACACGGGACGCGATTTTCATGCGGCCACGCTTCAACGCCGCGTCCCGCCTGTCAACGCATTCCGGTCAGCCCAGCGCCTCGAACCGATCGATCAGACCTTCCAGCCGCTTGGTCCCGATGGTCCAGAAGGCCGGGTCGCGCGGGTTCAGGCCGAACGGCTTCAGCGCCTCGACATAGGTCCGCGCCCCGCCGCCCGACAGCAGGTCGCGATACAGGGGCGTAAAGGCCGCCGGATCCTTGGCCCGCGTCTCCATCAGCGCCGCGACCAGCAGGTCGCCGAACGCATAGGCATAGACATAGAAGGGCGCGTGGACGAAGTGGCTGACATAGGCCCACCAGTCTTCATAGCCGCTCAGGTCCACCGCCGGACCGAGGCTGGCGCCCAGCTCCTCCATCCAGATTTCGCGGATGCGCTCGACTGGAACCTCTCCGCCTGCCCGCTCGTCATGGAAGCGCGTCTCGAAGCGGTGAAAGGCGATCTGGCGCACCACCGTGTTCAGCCCGTCCTCGATCCGACCCGCCAGCAGGACGCGCTGTTCGTCCGGCGTCGCCTCGGCCAGCAGGCGGTCGAAGGTCAGGCCCTCGGCGAAGATCGACGCCGTCTCGGCCAGCGTCAGCGGCGTATCGGCCAGCAGGCTGCCCTGCCCCGCCGCCAGCGTCTGGTGCACCCCGTGGCCCAGTTCGTGCGCCAGCGTCAGCACGTCGCGCCGCTCGCCCATCCAGTTCAGGAAAACATAGGGGTGCCGATCCGCCGTCACCGGGTGGGCATAGGCGCCGGACTGCTTGCCCGCCCGCGCCCGCGCATCGATCCACGGCCGGTCGAAGAACCAGCCCGCACGCTCGGCGAAGTCCCCGCCCAGGTCAGCAAAGCTGGACAGCACCACCTCGCGCCCGCCCGCCCAGTCATAGGCGCGCGACGCCGCCGCCTCGATCGGGGCGTTGCGGTCCCAGTGGGCCAGCCGGTCCTTGCCCATCGCCTTGGCCTTCAGCGCATAATAGCGATGCGCCAGACGCGGATAGGCTTCGGCCACCGCCTCGGCCATGGCGTCCACGCTCTCGCCGTCGACTTCGTTGCCCAGATGGCGGCTGTCCGCGGGACGCTTGAAGCCGCGCTTCCTGTCCTCCAGCGCCTTTTCGGCGGCCACGGTGTTCAGCACCATGGCCATGGTCCGGGCGATGCCGGAAAAGGCCGTCGACAGGCCCTCGCCCGCCGCCTGACGCTTGGCGCCGTCCGCGTCGCTGAGACGGTTCAGACCCTCTGCCAGGGTCAGTTCCTCATCTCCGACGGATGCGCGCAGCACAGCCAGGGTCTCGTCGAACAGGCGCGGCCACTGAGCCTGGATCGGCCCGCGTTCGGCGATGAAGGTCTCAAGCTCGGCCGACAGCTCATGCGGCTTCATCGCCCGCACCCGGCGCAGCCACGGCGCCCAGCGCGCGGCGGGCGCATGGGCCGCCAGCGCCGCCTCCACCGCCGCCTCGTCCAACGCATTGATCTCCAGCGTCAGCCAGACGGTCGGCGTGGCGATGACCGTCAGCTTCTCGCGCACATCGGCCTCGAAGCCTTGCGCCGCCGCATCCTCGCGGTTGGTCGAGGCGGCGAGGAAGGCATAGGCGCCCAAGGCCCCCATCACGTCCGCCGCCTGTTCGTAAAGCCCGATCGCCTCGTCCAGCGCCCGGCCCAGCTCGGCGCCCCACAGCGCGGCCAGCCGCCCCTGCCAGGCGTTCATCCGGTCGACCAACGCCCTTGCCCGCTCCAGATCGGCGGCGATGCGCGCATCCTCGCGCGAGGCGTAGAGGTCGGACAGATCCCACAGCGGGGCGTCGGCGAATTCGGTCGGTTTGACGGGCGCGTTCATGCCCTTGGTTGTGGGGAGGCGAAGGGCGCGATGCAAGCCGCATCCCTTCCTTCTCCCACCAGGGGAGAAGGAAAAGTCTTCCCTTCGCCCTCAAAATCGAGCACTGTTCAAATATGACCCATGCCGCCCCCGACCCCACCGGCCGCGCCTCGCTGGAAGGCGCGCGCGGGCTCGCCGCCATCCGCATCGGGATCGGTCTGATCCAGGGGCTGGTTCTCTATCTGCTGTATCGCTCGGCGTCGGACGCCACGGCCCTGGCCTGGCCTGCCACCCAGCCTTCGCTGTTCGCCGCCCTGGTGCTGGCGGCGGCGTTCGCGCCGATCATGCTGCTGGCGGGCGTCGGACGGATGGGATGGAAGACGCTGGCGCTGTGGGGCGCGGTCGCGACGGCGGTTCTGGCCCTGCTGGGCTGGCACGACGCAGCCCAGCAGGCGAGCGACTATTTCCGCCCGCCCTATCTGAACTTCCCGGTCGTGGCCTTCTCGGCGGCGGCCCTGTTCATCGCCCATCACCTGATCGTTCCGGCCGTCCAAGGGCGACGCTGGATCGCCGATTACGACGACTATTTCGACACGGCGTGGAAGGCGGGCGTGCAGCTGGTGCTGTCGCTAGGCTTCACCGGCGCCTTCTGGCTGCTGCTGTTCCTGGGCGCGGCCCTGTTCCGCGTCATCGGCCTCAGCTTCCTGAGCGACCTGTTGGGCGAGGAGTGGTTCTCCATCCCCGTCACCTGCCTGGTCTTCGCCGTGGCAGTGCAGCTGACCGACGTGCGCGGCGGCCTGATCCGGGGCGTGCGGACGGTGGCGCTGATGCTGTTGTCCTGGCTGCTGTTGGTCATCACGGTTCTGGTGGCGGGCTTCCTGGCCGCCCTGCCCTTCACCGGGCTGGATGGATTGTGGAAGACGGGCAGCGCCACGGCCCTGGTGCTGTCGGCCGCCGCCGCCCTGATCGTGCTGATCAACACCGCCTATCAGGACGGACGCGAGGACAATCTGCCGCCCGCCGCCCTGCGCCTGGCGGTGCGGGTCGCCTCGGTGCTGCTGACGCCGCTGATCCTGATCGCCGTCTGGGGCCTGAGCCTTCGCATCGGCCAGCACGGCCTGACGCCCGACCGCATCATCGCCTCGGCCTGCGCCCTGGTGGGCGTCCTCTACGCCGTCGGCTACGGCTGGGCCGCCCTGTCGCCCCTGTGGCGCAAGAGCGCCTGGATGAAGCCGCTGGAGCGCGCCAACGTCCTGGCCGCCGTCCTGACGGTGCTGGTCATTCTGGCCCTGTTCAGCCCCCTGGCCGATCCGGCCCGCCTGTCGGTCAACGACCAGGTCGCCCGGCTGAAGCGCGGCGCCGTCAGCGCGGCCCAGTTCGACTACGCCTTCCTGCGCTTCGGCGCGGGCAAGACGGGACGCGCGGCCCTGGCCGAGCTGGCGAAATCCTCCGACGCCGAGATCGCCCGCCGCGCCAAGGCGGCCCAGGCCGTGACCTCGCGCTATGACATAGAGGAAGCCGTCCTGCCCGCGCGCGCGCCGAACATCGCCCCGTGGCCGGCGGACAAGCCCCTGCCCGCCGCCTTCCTGGCCCCGGCGCCGTCCGGCGATCCGCGCTACGCCTGCAACAGCGACGACAACTGCCTCGCCGCACAGCGCGACCTGAACGGCGACGGCCGCGACGAAATCCTGTTGGCGACCACTTACAGGATCGCCCTGTTCGCTCAGGGCGCCGACGGCCGCTGGGTCCATCAAGGCGACTATCAGGTTCCGCATTGTCCCGGTCCCGGCGGCCGCGATCTGCGCGAGTCGCTCAAGCACCCCGACCTGAAGACCGCCGCATCGCCCTGGCCCGATCTGAACATGGGCGCCGTGACCGGGCGGCTGCAGCCGGAAGCCGTCTGCCCGAAGCCCGCCCCCGTTAACCCCTGACTCAGGTCTCCGAAACCCGATCTTCATTCCCTCCGTTCTAGGGTTGTGTCGAAACGAGCCAGTCCCGACCCAATGAGGACGGCCGTTCGATGGTGATGTTGAAGGGTGTGCTCCAATGGCCAAGACCGTTCTGGTCGTCGACGATGATCCCACGCAGCGCCGCCTGATTCAGGCGGTGCTCGACCGTGAAGGCTATGCGGTCGTCCACGCCGAGAGCGGGGGCGAGGCCATCGACCGTCTGACCAAGGGCGGCGGCGCCGACGTGGTGCTGCTGGACCTCGTCATGCCCGGCCTGTCGGGCATGGAGGCCCTGGCCGAGATGCGCACGGCGGGCGTGACCACGCCGGTCATCGTGCTGACGGCCAACGGCGGCATAGAGACGGTGGTCAAGGCCATGCAGGCCGGGGCCCAAGACTTCTTCGTCAAGCCGGTCGGCCCCGACCGCCTGCTGGTCGGCGTCCGCAACGCCCTGCAGATGACCCAGCTGACCGCCGAGATCGGCCGCCTGAAGAAGCGCGCTGCGGGCCGCACCTCCTTCGACGACATGGTCGGCGACAGCGAGCCGATGCGGATGGTCAAGGCCCTGGGCCAGCGCGCGGCCAAGTCCTCCATCCCCGTGCTGATCACGGGCGAAAGCGGCGTCGGCAAGGAAGTCATCGCCCGCGCCCTGCACGGCGCCTCGGACCGGGCGGGCAAGCCCTTCGTCGCGGTCAACTGCGGCGCCCTGCCCGCCAATCTGGTCGAATCCATCCTGTTCGGCCACGAGAAGGGCGCCTTCACCGGCGCGCACGAAAAACATGCGGGCAAGTTCGTCGAGGCGAACGGGGGCACCCTGTTCCTGGACGAGATCGGCGAACTGCCCCTGGACATGCAGGTCAAGCTGCTGCGCGCGCTTCAGGAAGGCGAGGTCGATCCCGTCGGCGGCAAACGCCCGGTCAAGGTCGACGTCCGCATCGTCTCGGCCACCAATCGCGACCCGGCCCAGCAGGTCAAGGAAGGCGCCTTCCGCGAAGACCTCTTCTATCGCCTGAACGTCTTCCCGATCGAGGCCCCGGCCCTGCGCGAGCGGCGTGAGGACATTCCGGCCCTGGTCGAGCACTTCATCGCCCGCTTCAACGTCGAGGAAGGCAAGCGCGTCGCGGGCTGCTCGCCCGAGACCCTGGCCCTGTTGCAGGGCCACGACTGGCCCGGCAACGTCCGCCAGCTGGAGAATGCGGTCTATCGGGCCCTGGTCCTGGCCGACTCGCCCCTGCTGCAGCCGCACGACTTCCCGGCCATCTCGGGCGTCGCCGTGCCGCTGGACGCCGTGGCCGCTCCCCGGAGCGGCGAGCACGCGCTCGCCTCGGCCTCCGAGTCCGCCTCGAGCGATGAGGACGCCCAGCACGACAGCCCGGTCCGCATCACCGATGACCGCGGCCACGTCCGCACACTGGAGCAGATCGAACGCGACCTGATCCAGCACGCCATCGAGGTCTACTCCGGCCACATGTCCGAAATCGCACGCCGCCTGGGCATCGGCCGCTCCACCCTCTATCGCAAGGTCCGCGAACAGGGCCTTGAGGAACAGCTCAAGGAAGCCGGCTGAGAAGCCCGAAGACCACAGGCGCAGGAACCCTCGCCCGCGCCTGACGCTTCCCTAGTGGGATTTCACACAGGGGCTGCGCCATGGACGCACATTTCCGACTGGACGGTCACGTCGCCCTGGTGACGGGCGCGGGGGCCGGAATCGGCCGCGCCATCGCCGAGACCTTCGCCGCGGCGGGCGCCGCGGTGGCCGTCACGGACCTGGATGCAGCCAAGGCCCTGGCCGTGGCGGACGGCGTGGTCCGGGCCGGCGGACGCGCGGTCGGCCTGGCCTGCGACGTCACCGACGAAGCCCAGCGCATCGCGACTGTCGAGGCCGTGGTCGCGGCCTTCGGCAAGCTGACCCTGCTGGTGAACAATGCGGGCGGCGGCGGCCCCAAGCCCTTCGACATGCCCATGAGCGATTTCGAGCGCGCCTATCAGCTCAACGTCTTCGCTCCCTTCCGCTTCATGCAACTGGCGGCGCCGCACATGCAGGACGCAGGCGGCGGAGCGATCCTGAACATCACCTCCATGGCCGGGGAAAACAAGAACGCCCGCATGGCCTCCTACGGTTCGTCCAAGGCGGCGGTAAGCCATCTGACCCGCAACGTCGCCTTCGACCTGGGTCCGTGCGGCGTTCGCGTCAACGCCATCGCGCCAGGCGCGATCAAGACCGACGCCCTGGCCGGCGTCCTGACGCCCGAGATCGAGCAGGCCATGCTCAAGCACACGCCGCTGGGTCGTCTGGGTCAGCCCGAAGACATCGCCCGCGCGGCCCTGTTCCTGTGCTCGCCCGCCGCGTCGTGGATCAGCGGCCAGATCCTGACCGTCTCCGGCGGCGGCGTTCAGGAACTGGACTGACCCACGATGCTTGAGGCTTCCAAACGGCGGCGGTTCCGGCCACAGGTCTCTTCTCAGTGCAACTAGGGGAGCCCGCCATCTTGTTTCGTCATACCGCCGCCGTTCTGACCGTGGCGTCCGTCGTCGCCCTGACCGCCTGCTCCAACGCCGAGGCGCCGCCCCCGGCTGAAGCCGGCGCTTCCGCCCTTTCCAAGGCCGCCCTGCCGTCCGAGTGCGTGGATCACCCGCTTCTGGCGGCCATGCCGACGGCCCAGACCATCGCCGGCAAGCCGCTGACCGAGGTCGAGTGCCAGGCCTTCTCCGTCTCCATGACCTATGGCGAGCCGGGGACCAGCGCCGAAATCCTGCTGATCGATTCCAAGGCCACCGTTCCCGAGGAAAGCGGTCCCATGTCCGGCCTGCTCGCGGGCGCTCAGGAGACCGCTTTCAAGAGCGTCGTCGCAGGCGTGGAAATGACCAAGGGCGTGCGCGAGATGGCCCTGTCCTCCCCGCCCGCCCTGGCTTCGATCGGCGGCGAGGACTATCTGCCCGTGGTCATGGACGCTCCGTCAGGCGAGCCCATCGTCATCGGCGTCGAACCCAAGGATTCAGGCGGACGCGTCGGCTCGATGATGAGCGCGCTCAAGGGCCGCTACGGTCTGACCATCCATATCGAACAGGACGACCTGTCCGGCGCGGCGGCCGCCCGCACGGCCTATGAGCCCTATCTGTCGGCCATGCGCCTGAACGCCCTGCCCTAGACGGCGAAAAGAGCGGCGGAGTTCGCCTCCGCCGCCCCTCGTTTGAGTCAAAGCCTCAGTTCCGACTGACCGTCAGAACATAGTTCCCGCTCTCGCCTCGACGCGCCGAGGCGCGAGGCTGGAACGGGGTAATGACATAGGTCGTGTCCTTGGCGGCCTTCAAGTCGGCCGTTTCGCCCTCGACCTCGCCCCGGAACACGGCTGCGCCGCTCTGGTCCGTCGCGTCGCTGATGTTGAAATACAGGTTGGTGTTGGACGGTTTGAAGGCGACCTTCAGCGTCTGTCCCGCCGCGACGGGTACGGCGTAGACCGGCGCCGCATAGCCCTTCACCGTTCCTTCCTTCGTCACCGATCCGGCCCGCTCGAAGGTCAGCACCTCCAGCGTGGAGCCTTCCTCGCGAACGAAGGCGCGCGCGGCGGCCTCGTCGACGACAGGCAAGGCCGGGACGGCGTTCGGCGTCGGGCTGACCGCCTGGGGCGCCGCCGCCGGACCGCCGCTGAGATCGACCGTCGCCTCAGACGCGGCCTCTGGCGCCGCCCCCGGACGATCGCCGCACGCCGCCAGCGCCAGGCTCAAACTCAGAAGGCCGCCAGTGAAGGCGGCGGGAACGAAGCGTCTCATGAGACTTCCCTCTCAAGGGGTTGGATATCCGCAGGCGCAACGCACGGCCAAGCTGAACGGTTGCGGGCTTCATTCAACCTCATCGGGCGTCGGCGGGCTTTCTTTCCTGCGTCGCCCGAATCGACGCGGTTCGCCTTTGGCCTTGGCCGTGATCTCTTTCAGCTTGCGGCCCTGCATGGCCGACAGCGCCTGGCCCGGCGCGCCCTTTTCCGGGTCGGCGAAGGCGCGGCCATGGGTCTGGATTCGCTCGCCCACCGAATCGAGGAACTCCCCCTCCCATTCGGACAGGGAAACGCCCGCCTTCTCTGCCGAGCGGCGGGCGCGTTTGAGGGCGTTGAGCGCGGATCGTTTCGCCGCTTCCTTCTGCTGCTCCCAAGGACTCAGAGAAGGTTTGGTTTTAGAGGCGCTACCGTCCTTCGGACTGCTTGAGCGCGAGAGGCCGCTGGATCGCAGCTTGGAGCCGCCGCCCTTCAGGCTGCTGGAGCGTGAAGGGCCGTCGCCGGAGGGCTTGAAGGGCGTGCGCTTCAGGCCCGCCTCCCTCAGATCTCGCCGAGAGCCGAGAGGTAGAGGTCCAGAATCGCTTCTTCTTCCTGACGCTTGGCCTTGTCCTGCTTGCGCAGGCGCAGAACCTTGCGCAGCACCTTGACGTCATAGCCTTCGCCCTTGGCCTCGGCGAAGACCTCCTTCATGTCGACCATGACGGCCTGCTTGTCCTCTTCGAGGCGCTCCAGGCGTTCGATGATCGAGCGAAGACGGCCCTGGGCCGTGGCGGTCAGGACGTCGGGGCTGGCGTCGAAGGAAGCGTCGTCCATGACTGAACTCCAGAACTCATAAATCAGGCTGCGCCCTCTACAGGCGGCAAGCCGTCAGGGCGAAAGAAAAACGCCCTCAAGCAGGCCGAAGGCCGTTAGGGCGACTAAAAAAGAATCACTAGTCAGACGCGAGCCTGCGCTCAATGCCGGACGCGAAAAAGCCGCGGACAACGCCCGCGGCCCTGTGGATAGTCATCCCATCCACCGACGGTCGGCGCGCGCCTCGCCCGCGAAAGGCGGGGCGCGCCGATCGCGCCTGATCAGCCTTGCTTGGCTTTGAAGCGCGGGTCGGTCTTGTTGATGACGTACAGAACGCCCTTGCGGCGAACGATCTTGCAGTCGCGGTGGCGACCCTTCAGCGACTTCAGCGAGCTACGGACCTTCATGGTCGGACGTCCCGGATTTGGAGGCCCGTGAGGGCGGGTAAAACAAAAGAGCCGCGGGCGAACCTGCGGCGGAGGCGGTCGTATAGAGAGGCCTTCGCCTTTCGTCAACATTCCGCGCGGGGAATCCGCTGGAGGCCTGGCCTCCGAGTCGAACGGAGGATCTCCGGACTTGCACGTCCGGCGCGTCGCCCCTCCGCCACCAGGCCATGCTCAGGGAACGCTGCAATGTAAATTCGGCTGATTAACCGCCTCCTTGCGAGAATGGTTAACGGCGCTTTCACCCTTATCACGGAAACTCATCGGACCTTCGCGCGCTTGTGATTGGTCGTGGAATTCGGGGGCGTTAGCCTGTGATTATGCGTATCGCTTATCGTCTTCTGTTGTTGGGTTCGGTCGCCGCCTGCACCCCCATGGTTCCCACGCCGCCGCAGCCCCAGCCTGCGCCGCCGCCCGTGGTCGAGCCTGCGCCCGCCACGCCGGCCCCCACGCCCCCGCCCGCTCAGACGGATCTCAGCGAGGCCTATGACCACGCCAGCTTCGACGCCTGGAAGCAGAGCTTCCTGGAGCGCCACGGCGGCGCCCGCAAATGGGAGTACGCCCGCGAGCTGGAGAGCGTGACGCCGAACCCCAGCATCATCCGCCTGGACCGCAACCAGCCCGAATTCTCTCGCCCCGCCGGGGTCTATATCCAGAACGCCACCACTCCGGCGCGAATCGCCATGGCGCGCCAGCGCGTCGACCGCGTGCCGTGGGACGTGACCCAGAAGTACGGCGTGCCGACCGAGATTCTGCTGGGCGTCTGGGCCCAGGAAAGCGCCTTCGGCCAGGTCCAGGGCGATTTCGACGTCATCCGCTCGCTGGCGACCCTGGCCTATGACGGCCGCCGCCGCGCCTGGGCCGAGGACCAGCTGAAGCACGCCCTCGACATCGTCGTGACGGGCAAGCGCGACCGCGCAGGGCTGAAGGGCAGCTGGGCCGGCGCCATGGGCCAGACCCAGTTCATGCCGGATAACTATCTGCGGCTGGGCGTCGACCAGAACGGCGACGGCAAGGTCGACATCTGGGGCTCCGACGCCGACGCCCTGGCCTCGGCGGCGAATCTGCTGGCCCAGGCCGGCTGGAAGCGCGGTCAGGGCTGGGCCTATGAAGTCACCCTGCCTTCCAACTTCGACTACAGCCAGGCCGAGGGGCCGAAACACCCCTGGTCCTACTGGGTCGCGCGCGGCGTGCGTCTGGCCGACGGCTCCTCGCCCAACAGCGCCGAGGCGGCCGAGGGCGCGGCCATCCTGCTGCCGCAGGGCGCCAAGGGCCCGGCCTTCCTGGCCCTGCCCAACCACTACGTCATCCGCCGCTACAACAACTCGGTCAGCTACGCCCTGGCCATCGGCATGATCGCCGACGGGGTGGCGGGCAAGCCTGCGCTGAAGGCCTCCTGGCCCAACGACGGCCCCCTGACGCGGGACCAGCGCGTCGGCGCCCAGCAGGCTCTGACCCGCATGGGCTTCGACACCCAAGGCGTCGACGGCGTCATCGGCTCCAACACCCGCGCCGCCCTGCGCCGCTGGCAACAGGCCAACGGGCGGACGGCCGACGGCTATCTGACCGACGTGCTGGCCGAAGAACTGATCCGCCGGGCGCGGTAGAGTCCTTCTCCCCTTGTGGGAGAAGGTGGCCCGTCAGGGCCGGATGAGGGGTCTCTCCGCAATCGGATGCAAGGATTGCGAGGCTAACGTCTCGCAACCCCTCATCCGTCAGGCTCCGCCTGCCACCTTCTCCCACAAGGGAGAAGGAAGCCTCAGCCCTTCATCCGCCAGGTCGCGCCCTGCGGGCCGTCCATGACGACGACGTTCAGTTCGTTCAGGCGGTCGCGGATGCGGTCGGCTTCCGCCCAGTTCTTGGCCGCGCGGGCGGCGGCGCGTTGCTCCAGCAAGCCCTCGACCTCGGCCTTCAGCCCTTCGTCGACGCCCGAGAACCACTCCGCCGGATCGGCCTGAAGCACGCCCAGAATGGAGGCCGCCGCAATCAGTTGCCCCTTGGCCGTCGCCACCGCCGCCGTGTCGCCCGCCGTCATGCCCCGCTCGATGTCGCTGGACAGGGCGAACAGGGCCGCCATGGCGCCCGGCGTGTTCAGATCGTCCTCGATGGACTTCATGAACTCGACCGGCGGCTCCACGTCCGCCGCCTCGACCCCGGCCGCGCGGTGCAGGGCGCCGTAGAGGCGGTCCAGGTTCTTGCGGCTCTGCTCCAACAGGGTCTGGTTCCAGTCCAACGGCTGACGATAGTGGGCGCTCAGCAGAGCCCAGCGCACCACCTCGCCCGGCATGGCCTGCACCAGATCGTGCAGCAGCAGGACGTTGCCGATCGACTTGGACATCTTCTCGGCGTCCACGGTCAGGAAGCCGTTGTGCATCCAGTAGCGGGCGTATTCATCGTGCGCGGCGTCGCCGTGGGCATGGCCGTGGGCGCAGACGCCCTGCGCGATCTCGTTCTCATGGTGCGGGAAGACCAGGTCGATGCCGCCGCCGTGGATGTCGATGGGCAGGCCCAGCGTCTTCTCGATCATGGCCGAGCACTCGATGTGCCAACCGGGGCGGCCTTCGCCCCACGGCGAGGGCCAGGACGGCTCGTCCGCCTTGGACGGCTTCCACAGCACGAAGTCGTGCGGGTTCTTCTTGTACGGTGCGACCTCGACGCGGGCGCCGGCGATCATGTCGTCCAGATTACGCCCCGACAGCGCGCCGTAGGACGGATAGGACGACACGTCGAACAACACATGGCCCTCGGCGGCATAGGCGCAGCCGGAATCGATGATGGCCTGAATCTGTCTGGTGATCGCCTCGATGTAGTCGGTGACGTGCGGGGCGATGTCGGGCGGCGACACGTTCAGCAGGCCCATGTCGGCCAGATAGGCGGCCTCATAGCGTGCGGTGATCTCGCCGATGGCGACGCCTTCCTTGGCCGCCTTGGCGTTGATCTTGTCGTCCACGTCGGTGACGTTGCGGGCGTAAACCACCTTGTCCGCGCCATAGGTGCGGCGCAGCAGGCGCACCAGCACGTCGAACACCACCGGCGGGCGGGCGTTGCCGATATGGGCGTAGTCATAGACCGTCGGGCCGCAGACATAGAGGCTCACCCGGTTCGGATCGCGCGGCGCGAACAGGCGCTTTTCACGGCGCAGGGTGTCGTGGATGTGCAGGGCCATGGGTCAGGTCTTTTGCGAGTTTTCTTGCGGGACTGAGGAGGTGTCCCATATAGCGGCCTGATAGACAGTCAGGGCCGCGCGCCCAAGTCCATATATATTTGTATTCTGAACAGGCGCTCTCGCCGCCGCCGGATCGTTTCATGAGCAGCACCCCCGCCAAGCCCGTCCTCGTCGCCAATGAGGCGCCCCAGCGTCCCAGCCGCGAACAGGCTCTGGAGGCCGTGCGCACCCTGATCGCCTGGGCCGGCGACAACCCCGACCGCCCCGGCCTGCTGGACACGCCCAAGCGCGTGGTCGACGCCTACGGCGAATGGTTCGACGGCTATGACGCCGATGCGGGCAAGGAGCTGTCGCGCACCTTCGAGGACGTGACCGGCTATGACGACATGGTCATCCTGCGCGACATCGAGGTCGAGAGCCACTGCGAGCACCACCTGGCTCCCTTCCTGGGCAAGGCCTACGTCGCCTATCTGCCGGGCGAGAAGGTGGTCGGCATCTCCAAGCTGGCGCGCGTGGTCGAGATCTTCGCTCGCCGTCTCCAGAACCAGGAGACCCTGACCAACGACATCATCGAGGCCATCGAATCGCACCTGCAGCCCAACGGCGTGGCCGTGCTGGTCGATGCGGCGCACCAGTGCATGACGACGCGCGGCGTGCATCACCGCCACGTCTCGACCATCACCACCCGCTTCACCGGCGCCTTCAAGAACGACCCGGCCCTGGCCGAACGATTCCTCAAGCTGGCCCGAGGCTGAGAGTCAGCGAGGGGATTCCGGGGCTGAATTGATCGCGGCCAGGGCGGCCCTGCGCCGAATTCGCAATCTTATTCCCCTGCGGCGTCATTTCCTCGCATTCGACGGCTTTACAAGCCTGCTTCAGGACGCCAAGAGACGAGCCAGACTTTCAGTGTGGTCCGCCGGAGGGTGCGGATCTTGATGGAGACGAGGGCGTAATGGGCGCGAAACTTTCCTCAGGCGGTGGCGGCGGCAAGCTGGCGCAACAGAACGCGGACATCAACGTCACGCCGTTCGTTGACATCATGCTCGTGCTGCTGATCATCTTCATGGTCGCGGCGCCGATGGCTACCGTGTCGATCAAGCTGGACCTGCCGCCCGCGACGCCGCCGGCGCCGGACGCCGAGAAGCCGAAAGAGCCGGTCTACATAACCATCCAGGAAAACGGCTCGCTCTACATCGCTGAGACGGAAACCACGATCGCCAAGCTGACGACTGACGTGTGCGCCGCCCAGGCCGTGACGACGGACTGCCGTGAAGAACGCGTCTTCGTCCGCGCCCAGCCGGAAGTGAAGTACAACCAGTTCATGGAAGTCATGAACAAGCTTCAGGAAAACGGCTTCTACAAGGTCGGCCTCCTGAACGAAGACATCACCTGAGACGGTCGGTAATCGACAGTCTGGAAAAGGGTCGCCTCGGCGGCCCTTTTTCTTTGCCCGTCAGCCATCGACCGCTTGCGCCCTCCCCCTGTTCCAGCCTCAATGCGCGCCTCGAATGAGGGGGAGTCAATCATCATGCGTCGCCGCACCTTCCTGTCCGCCCTGCCCGCCGGAGCCCTGATGGCGGGGGCCGCCCGCGCCCAACAGGCGCCCGCTGGCGCGCCGGTCGCCAAGCCGGCGTCCGTTCAGCCCGCCCCTGCGCCTGACCCCTATGCCGGCGTCGGCATCGGCGACCGCATCACCGGGCCGCGCTTCGTCGGCCGCTCGACCGTCTGGGGCGCGAACGGCGCCGCGGCCACGGCCCATCCGGCCGCCACCCTGATCGGCCTGGACACCCTGCGACGCGGCGGCTCGGCCATCGACGCCGCCATCGCCATCAACGCCGCCCTGGGCTTCCTGGAGCCGACCGCCAACGGCATCGGCGGCGACGCCTTCTGCCTGATGTGGGATCCGGCGCAGAAGAAGGTCGTCGGCTTCAACGGCTCAGGCGCCAGCCCGCGCGGCCTGTCGCTGGCCGCCGCGCGATCCAAGGCCGGAGCCGACGGCTATCTGCCCCGCTACGGCGCGGTGACGGTGAATGTGCCCGGCACGGTCGACGCCTGGTGGAGCGCCCACCAGCGCTACGGCAAGCTGCCGTGGAAGGACGTCCTGCTGCCCGTCGCCGAACTGTGCGAACAGGGCGTGCCGGTGCCGCAAGTCGTGGCCTACTATCTCGAACGCGGCATGGCCAACTTCGACAAGAGCGCAGCGACGATCGAAGAGAACGACAACCGCAAGAAGGTCTGGCTGACCGGCGGCCGCACGCCGAAGACGGGGGAAATCTTCGCCAACCCGGACCTCGGCCGCACCTACCGCATGATCGCCGAGGGCGGCCGCGACGCCTTCTATGACGGGGTGATCGCCGACCACATCGAGCGCTATTTCAAGCGCATCGGCGGCTGGATGACCCGCGCCGATCTGGCCGCCCACCGCACCGAATGGGTCGAGCCGCTGATGACCACCTATCGCGGGGTCGAGGTCTATTCGCTGGGTCCGAACACCCAGGGCCTGTCGACCAATCAGATCCTGAACATCTGCGAGCAGTTCGACCTGAAGGCCATGGGCTTCCAGTCCGCCGCCTCCATCCACGTCCAGGCCGAGGCCAAGCGTCTGGCGTTCGAGGACCGCGCCCGATACTTCGCCGACGAGCGCTTCGCCAAGGCCCCGACCGCCTGGCTGAACTCCAAGGCCTACGCCGCCGAACGAGCGAAACTGATCCGCCCCGACCGCGTCATGGACCGCGTCTTCCCCGGCGATGCGCCGACGCAGGGCGACACCACCTATTTCAGCGTCGCCGACAGCGACGGCATGATGGTCAGCTGGATCCAGTCCAACTATCGCGGCATGGGCGGCGGTCTGACGCCCGACGGCCCGGACGGCCGGACGCTGGGCTTCATGTTCCAGAACCGCGGCGAACTGTTCGCCCTGACCGACGGCCACCCCAACGTCTACGCCCCCGGCAAGCGCCCCTTCCACACCATCATCCCCGGCTTCGCCTGCAAGGACGGAGAGCCGTGGATGGCCTATGGCGTCATGGGCGGCGGGATGCAGCCGCAGGGTCAGGCCCAGATCATCATCAACATGGTCGATTACGGCCTCGACCCGCAGGAGGCCGGAGACAGCCCGCGCTGGCAGCACTACGGCTCGTCCGAACCGACCGGCCAACCGGCCGAGGGCGTCGGCAAGCTGCACCTCGAATCCGGCGTGCCCGAGGCGACCAAGCAGCAGCTGACGGCCATGGGCTGGGATCTCGGCCCGCCCGACGGCGGCTTCGGCGGCTATCAGAACGTGATGAAGCAGATCAACGAACAGGGCCGCTGGACCTACGGCGCCGCCACCGAAATGCGCAAGGACGGCAACGCCCTGGCCTATTGATCCGGCCCAGTCAGGGAGACACCCATGATCGCCGCCCTCATCGCCGCCGGTCTGCTATCGGCTTTTGACTGGTCCGACGGTTGTCGTCCCGTCGCAGGGTCCGAGGCCCTGTGGCGCGACGACGTCCGCTATGTCTTCGTCGGCGAGACGCACGGCACGGTCGAGGCCCCCGCCGCCTTCGCCGACCTGGTCTGCGCGGCGCTGGAACAGGGGCCGGTCGTCGTCTCTCTGGAGTATCCAGTCGAGTTTCAACCGACGCTGGACGCCTTCATGGAGGCCGACACCGAAGCCGAGGCGCGCGCGGCGCTCGCCGCCTATCCGCACGGCCCCTTCGTCCATCATGACGGACGCGGCAGCGAGGCCATGCTGGACTTGCTGCTGAGATTGCGCGCCATGCTGCGTGAAGCCGCCGATATGACCGTGGTCGCCTCAGTCCCGAACAGCCCGCGTGTCGAAGGTTTCCGTCAATCCTATGCGGAAATGGATCGGGCGGTTCTATGGAGCCGTCAGGCCATGGCCCAGCCTCACTCCCGCCTGCTGGCGCTGGTCGGGCGGGTCCATGCCGAGAAGATCCGCCGCGTGGGTTCGCTGCTGGGCCTGCCCGCCGCCGCCCATATCCGGCCTGAGGAAACCTTGTCTCTCAGCGTCGCCCAGCAAGGCGGCGAGGCGTGGATGTGTCGTGACGACTGCGGCGGCGCACCGATCCCCAATGTCGACGCTTCCGAAACGCGCGGCGTCATTCTCGCATCGCAACAGGATGGCAAGTTTGACGGGCTGCTGGCGCTTGGCCCGACCACAGCGTCCGCCCCCGCAAAGCCTTGACCTGACGCCGCGTCAATCGGCTAGAGTTCGTTTCCAAACAGGACGGACCTGATGACCGATCTCGTCACGCGCGACTTCATCGCCCCGGCCGCCGACGGTTATCCGCTGTCGATGCGACTGGTGTCGGCCGCAGAGCCGCGCCTCGCCGTGCTGGTTTCGTCCGGCACCGGCTTCCCCAAGGGCTTTTACGAGCGGTTCGCCCGGCATCTGGCCGAGCGAGGCGCGGCGGTGCTGACCTATGATTTCCGGGGCATCGCCGGGTCGCGGCCGGATGATCTGAAGGGCTCGACCATCGACTATCCGGACTGGGGCCGGCTGGACATGCCCGCCGCCCTGGACGCCCTGATCGACGCGGCGCCGGGCCTGCGCGTCGTCCATGTCGGTCACAGCGTCGGCGGCCATTTCCTCGGCTTCATGCCCAATCACGACCGGATCGAGCGGCACGCCTTCGTCTCGGTCGGGACCGGCTGGTGGGGCGGGCACCACCGCAGCTACAATCCGATGGAGCTGTTCTTCTGGCTGGGCTTCGGCCCGTTCAGCCTGATGCGGCACGGCTATATCAAGGGCGGCGGCCTGTGGGCCGGGACCGATCTACCGCGCGGCGTCTTCACCACCTGGCGGCGCTGGTGCCTGAAGCGCGCGTATTTCTCCAAGGAGTTGGAGACCAGCCTGCGGCCGCATCATTATGATGCCGTGACCGCGCCGATCCGGTCGTGGATCTTCACCGACGATCCCATCGCCACGCCTAGAACGGCGCGCGATCTGCTGAGCGTCTATCCCCACGCCCCCTCGGACATCAGCCTCCATGCACCCAGCGACTTCGGCGCGCGGCGCATCGGCCACGAAGGCGCCTTCCGCAAGGGAATGGAGCCGTTGTGGGATCGGATTTTCCACTGGCTGGACAATGGCGACGCCTGAGCGGGCGCCTATATCCCAGGCTCATCTTCCCACCGGAGCCTCCCCCATGCCCTATTCCGATCAGCCTACCGTGACCGCCTCGGGCGTGGAGATTCCCCTGCTCGGTTTCGGCACCTGGCAGCTGGAGGCGGACGACGCCCGCCGCATGGTGCGCGAAGCCCTGCGCATCGGCTATCGCCACATCGACACCGCCTGGATCTACAAGAACGAGAAGGCGGTCGGCGACGGCATCGCCGACGCCGTGGCCGAAGGGATCGTCACGCGCGACGACATCTTCGTCACCACCAAGATCTGGGTCGAGCATTTCCAGCACGATGCCCTGCTACGTCAGGCTGAAGAGTCCGCCCTCAGCCTGGGCCTGACGCCGGACCTGCTGCTGCTGCACTGGCCCAAGCCGACGCCCGCGCTGGCGGAAACCATCGGAGCCCTGAACGAGGCGAAGGAAAAAGGCTTCACCAGGAACATCGGCCTGTCTAACTTCCCCTCGGCCCTGTTCCGCGAGGCCGCCGCCCTGTCGAGCGCGCCGCTGATCACCAATCAGGTCGAATACCACCCCTATCTGTCGCAGAAGACGCTGATCGAGACGGCGCGCGATCTAGGGTCGTCCATCACCGCCTGGTCGCCGCTGGCCCAGGGTAAGATCGCCGACGACTCCGTGATCGCCGAGATCGCAAAAACGCACGGCAAGACCAACGGCCAGATCACCCTGCGCTGGATCATCCAGCAGGGCGTCATCGCCATTCCGCGCACGGCCAAGGAAAGCCGCGCGGCCGAAAACTTCGACCTCTTCGACTTTGAGCTGTCGGCCGACGAAATGGCGCGGATCAGCGCCCTGGCCCGCCCCGACGGCCGCATCGGCGATTGGCTGGACGAGGCCTTCCAATGGGATCAGGATGCCTGATCCGACACGGTTCTAGGGCGTATGCGCCGAGGAAGACGCCATGGGTTCGGTTCTGGGCTTTCCGGGCATTGATCCGATGGACGTCGTCGTCGGCGCGCGCATCCGCCGCTGGCGCGACCGGCGCGGCGTGGCCTTCAACGATCTGGCCGCCGCCATCGACCTGACGCCCGAGGCCTTGCGCCGGGTCGAGGCGGGCCGCGAGCATCTGGATTCCGTGCAATTAGACGCCGCCACCCGCGCCCTGCGCCTGCCGGTGTGGGCGCTGGTGTCCGACGCCCCGGCCTATTGATGACGGCGCGGCTCTATCGGTCGCTGTTCGCCCTGGTCGGCTGGGGCGCCCTGGCCCTGCAGTACGGCCTGCTGCTGCGGAACAATCCCGGCTCCGGCGCAGGCGAGCTGACGCTGAACTTCTTCAGCTTCTTCACGATCCTGACCAATCTGCTGGCGGCGCTGGCCCTGACGGGGCCGGCGCTGGCGCCCGACGGCGCCTTGGGCCGGTGGAGCCGAAGCGAGGGCGTGCGGGCCGCCGTCGCCATGTACATCGTCGTGGTCGGCGTCGTTTATCATCTGCTGCTGGCCCAGACCTGGAATCCGCAGGGCTGGCAGAAGGTCGCCGACACTCTGCTGCACACCGTCATGCCGCTGGCCTTCGTCGGCGACTGGCTGCTGTTCACAGCCAAGGGGCGGCTGCGCTGGATCGATGCGGTCAAATGGCTGGCCTTTCCGCTGCTCTACGGCGGCTGGACCCTGGCGCACGGGGCGATGACGGGCTGGTGGCCCTACTGGTTCGTCAATGTCGGCGAGTTGGGTCTGGCGCGGGCGGCGGCGAACTTCGCGGGGCTGCTGATCTTCTTCCTGCTGCTGGGCCTGATCGTCGTGGCGATCGATCGCGCCTTCGGACGGCGTGACAGACGGACGATTGCCCCCTAAGCGTCAGCGCATGGCCTACAAGTCCCTGCGCGATTTTCTTGCGACCCTCGAAGCCGACGGCGAACTGGTCCGCGTGTCGGAGCCCGTCTCCACCCATCTGGAGATGACCGAGATCCAGACCCGGCTGCTGCGCAACGGCGGCCCGGCGGTCCTGTTCGAAAAGCCGGTCATGCCGGACGGCACGATCAGCCCCATTCCCTGTCTGGCCAACCTGTTCGGCACGGTGAAGCGCGTCGCCATGGGGGTGACGCTGGAGGGCAAGCAGCGCACCACGCCCGGCGAGCTGCGCGAGGTCGGCGAACTGCTGGCCTTCCTGCGCAATCCGACGCCGCCGCGCGGGCTGGGCGACGCCATGGAGATGCTGCCCCTGGCCCAGACCGTCATGTCCATGCGGCCCAAGACGGTGAAAAAGGCCCCGGTGCAGGAGGTGGTGCTGAAGGGCGATCAGATCGACCTGACCGCCCTGCCCATTCAGGGCTGCTGGCCGGGCGAACCCGCGCCCCTGATCACCTGGGGTCTGGTCGTGACCAAGGGGCCGTCGGACGAGCGCGAGGACGACTTCAACCTGGGCATCTATCGGATGCAGGTGCTGGGCAAGGACAAGGCCATCATGCGCTGGCTGGCCCATCGCGGCGGCGCCCAGCACTACGCCCGGCACAAGAAGGCGGGCAAGCGCGAGCCCCTGCCCTGCGCCGTCGTTCTGGGGGCCGATCCGGGAACCATCCTGGCCGCCGTGACCCCGGTGCCGGAGACCCTGTCGGAGTATCAGTTCGCGGGGCTGATGCGCGGCTCCAAGGCCGAACTGGTCCCGTGCAAGACCGTGCCGCTGATGGTTCCGGCTCAGGCCGAGATCGTGCTGGAAGGCCACGTCCTGCTGGACGAGTTCGAGGACGAAGGCCCCTACGGCGACCACACCGGCTACTACAACTCGGTCGAGAAGTTCCCGGTCTTCCAGGTGACGGCCATCACCATGCGCAAGGATCCGATCTATCTGACCACCTTCACCGGCCGTCCGCCGGATGAGCCGAGCGTGCTGGGCGAGGCGCTGAACGAGGTCTTCATCCCCCTGATCCGCCAGCAGTTCCCCGAGATCACCGACTTCTGGCTGCCGCCCGAGGGGTGCAGCTACCGCATCGCCGTGGTGTCGATGAAGAAGGCCTACCCCGGCCACGCCAAGCGCGTGATGATGGGCTGCTGGAGCTATCTGCGCCAGTTCATGTACACCAAGTGGATCATCGTGGTGGACGACGACATCAACGCCCGCGACTGGAAGGACGTCATGTGGGCCGTCTCGACCAAGATGGACCCGGCGCGCGACATCACCGTCATCGAGAACACCCCCATCGACTATCTGGACTTCGCCAGCCCCGAGAGCGGCCTGGGCTCCAAAATCGGTCTGGACGCCACCGACAAGTGGGAGCCCGAGACCAAGCGCGAATGGGGCGAGGAGATCCGCATGGACGAGGCGGTGGTCGAGCGGGTCAATGACATCTGGGATCGCCTCGGCCTGCCCGGCGACGGCGCGCCGATCTGGAAGCGCTGAACCGGTCTTTTGGAACCGATTGCAAAAACTCGTTTCACGAGAGAACCCAAATGGCTGATCGGCGTTCAGTTTCCCGGCTGAAGGAACGGCGACGCTTGGGGCGCGCTGATCGGCTTAGGGGAATCCATATGATTTCACGCACCAGCGCCGGCGTCGCCACGCTCGCACTCGCCGCCGCGCTTAGCCTTTCGGCGTGCGGCGACAGCAAGGGCAACGCTGAGAATCCGGCGCCCAAGTCGGTCGCCCAGGCGGCGGGCAACGAGGCCACCCAGGAGAAGATGAGCCTCTACATCGACGCCTTCAACGCGCTGATCGATGACCACTGGGGCGTGTCGAAATACTTCGGCGACTATCAGAAGCTGGACATCCCGAACGCCTCGGCGTCGGCGAACCTCCACTTCCCGGAGAACATCTCGCACCTGGAGCGCGCGATCGCGAAGCTGAAGGAAGGCCGGGCGCTGAACGGCGGCAATCAGGGCAAGAAGGCCGATGAAGCGGCCGACAAGCTGATCCCGCAACTGGAGGCCCTGCTGGCCCAGTGGCAGGCGCTCGACCCCTATTTCGAATCCCGCGCCTATCGCGACGACGCCCTGGCCAAGGCCAAGGCGGCCCACGCCGCCCAGACGCAGGCCTATCAGGGCAGCGTCGCCGGCATCGAACAACTGGACGTCGCCCTGACCGAATATCAGCGCGCCAGCAACGCGGCCAAGATGGAAGCCATGCGCAAGGGAGGCCACGCCGCCGAGGCCAGCCTGCTGGACGCCATGCAGAAGGCTGACCTGTTCACCAATGCGGTGATGGAGGACAACAAGGCCGAGGCCGACGCCCAGTTGCCGGCGATGGAAGCGGCCATCGCCAAGCTGCGCGAAGAGCAGGCCAAGATGCCGGCGGACAACCGCAACAAGTCCTATCTGTCCAGCATCGCCGACAACCTCAGCGGCATGGTCGGCGCCTATCGCGACTTCAAGCAGTCCAATTCGGACAGCTACCAGGAGTCCGTCGTGGACCGTTACAACAGCGCCATCGGCAACATGAACCGCGTGGAACTGCCCGGGTAACGACCCTGCGTCCGGCCGCGCAAAGCGGCCGGACGCGCCTCTCGCGAACTGCGCCGGGGTTGCCAGACGGCTGTGATCGGATCACGAAGGGCCTATGCGCCTTGACCGTTTCGTCACAGCGGCCGTCGCCGCCCTAGTTTGTTTCGCGAGCTCCGCCATGTCCCAGACCCCGTCCGCTTCCGTTCCCAACGAAGCCCCGTGGGACCAGGCCTTCCTGCCGCCCGCCCCCGCCTGGGACGGCCCCAGCCGCGCCCTGCTGCGGGGCGCCGCCGATCCGTGGGTTACGGGGTTCGAGGCTGATGCGGCGCATGACTTCTCGCCCAACTACGCCGACACCCGCGCCTGGTTCGACAAACTGGACGCCGCCAGCGACCTGATCCGCATCGAACAGTTCGGAACCTCGCCGGAGGGCCGCCCGATCTACGCCGTGATCGCCTCAAAGGACGGCGCGGCCTTCGATCCGTCCAAGCCGGTCCTGCTGGCTCAAGCGGGCATCCACCCGGGCGAGATCGACGGCAAGGACGCGGGCATGATGCTGCTGCGCGACATCGCCTTCTACGGCAAGGACGGGTTGTTGGACCGCGCCAACCTGATCCTGATCCCGATCCTCAGCGTCGACGGGCATGAGCGCGCGGGCGCCTATTCCCGCCCCAACCAGCGTGGCCCGCGCATTCAGGGCTGGCGCCACACGGCGACGAACCAGAACCTGAACCGCGACTTCATGAAGCTGGATCAGGCCGAGATGCAGGCCGTAATGGGCCTGATCCACAAGTATCAGCCGGACCTCTACGTCGACATCCACGTCACCGACGGCATCGATTATCAATACGACGTCACCTTCGGCTACAACGGCGAGGACGGCGTCTGGAGCCGCAGCCCGGCCATCGCGAAGTGGCTGGACGCCGCCTTCAAGCCCGCCATGTATGAGGCGCTGGAGATGCAGGGCCACATCCCCGGCGAACTAGTCTTCGCCATCGACGACCGCGATCCGAAGAAGGGTCTGAACGACGGCGGCCTGGGCGAGCGTTTCTCCAACGGCTGGGGCTCGGCGGCGCACGTCCCGACAATCCTGATCGAGAACCACAGCCTGAAACCGCATGAGCAGCGGGTGCTGGGAACCTATGTCTTCCTCGAACAGGCGCTGAAGCTGCTGGCTGAAAAGTCCGGCGACCTACGCGCCGCCATCGCCGCCGACCGCGCCCTGCGTCCCGCCGAACTGCCCGCCAATTTCGACAGCGACGAGACGCCCTCGCACACCCGCCCCTTCAAGGGCATCCGCTATGAGACGTTCGACAGCATCGCCTCGGGCCGTCCCGAAATCCGCTGGCTGGGCCAGCCGGACGCCGAACTGTGGCAGATGCCCTTCTACGGCTCCCACCCCACGCTGACGCTGAAGCGGCCGACCGCCTATTGGGTGCCGTCCTATCGTCAGGACGTGATCGAGCGCCTGCGCGTCCACGGCGTGCAGATGGAGACGCTGGACGCCCCGCGCACCGTCGCCGTCGACATGTTGCGCCTTGTCGATCCCAAGGTGTCGGGCCGCACCAATGAAGGCCATGTGCCGATCTCGGTCAGCGACGTCCGGCCCGAGGCCCACGACTGGACCTTCCCCGTCGGCTCCGTCCGCGTGCCGACCGATCAGCCGATGGGCGACGTCGCCATCCTGCTGCTGGAGCCGCAGTCGAACGAGAGCTTCTTCGCCTGGGGGATGTTCCCCGAGGTGCTGAACCGCGTCGAATACATCGAGGCCTACGCCATCGCGCCTCTGGCCGAGAAGATGCTGGCCGCCGATCCGGCGCTGAAGGCCGCGTTCGAGGCCAAGCTGGCCGCCGACCCCGCCTTCGCCGCCGACGGCGACGCGCGTCTGGCCTGGTTCTATGAGCGCACCCCCTTCTACGACCAGCGCTATCGCCTCTATCCCGTGGGGCGTGAAAATTGAGCCTGATCCCGACCATTCAGGCGGCCGCCCTGTGGGGCGGGCTGCTGATCCTGCTGCTGTTCGTCCTGTCGGGCGTGGTGGTGCGGCGCCGTCGTCAGCATCTGGTCGAGTTCGGCGACGGCGGAGTGCGCGAACTGGTCTGCGCCACCCGCGCCTTCTCCAATGCCGCCGAGTACATCCCGGCCGGGATGTGCGGCCTGATCCTGCTGGCCTTCCTCGGCGCCCCGGCCATGCTGATCCATGCGGTCGGCGGGATGCTGTTCGCCGGACGGGTGATCCACGCCCTGGGCCTGCTGTTCCAGGAAGGCCCGTCGCTGGGCCGTTCGGTCGGCATGATCCTGACCTGGCTGGCGCTGCTGGTCGCGGCCGTCAGCCTGATCGCCTGGTCGATCCTCTAAACCCTCCACACTGAACCCTCTCCCGGCGGGAGAGGGTATGCTGTTGCGCCCCCCGTTTCCCTCCGCCATATCGGGGCATGTCCGATAAGACGCCCTCCCCCGACATCCTGAACGATCTGATCTCCGCCGCGCTGAAGGCCGGCGCCGACGCGGCCGAGGCCGTGTCCGCCTATCGCGCCTCCCTGTCCGTCGGCGTGCGCAACGGCGCGCTGGAAGACGTCGAGCGTGAAGAGGCCCGCGATCTGGGCCTGCGCGTCTTCATCGGGCGGCGTCAGGCGACGGTCTCCGCCTCCGACCTGTCCGACGCGACCCGCACCCGCCTGGTCGAGCGCGCCGTAGCGATGGCCAGGCTGGCGCCCGAAGACCCCTATGCGTCCCTCGCGCCGCAGGACCGACTGGCCGCCGCGCCGCACGCCGATCTCGACCTCCATGACCCCGCCGAACGCTCGGCCGAGGCGCTGGAAGCCGCCGCCGCCGAAGCCGAAGCCGCGGCCCTGGCCGTATCGGGCGTGTCCAAATCCGAAGGCGGCCACGCCTCATGGTCGGCCAGCGAATGGCGTCTCGTCACCTCGCACGGCTTCGACGGCCGCCATCGCGGCAGTGCCTTCTCGCTCGGCGTCGGCGTCATCGCCGAGAAGGACGGCGCCATGGAGCGCGGCGGCGAAAGCCGCGCCGTCCGTCACCTGTCCGACCTGCCCGACGCGGCCTCCATCGGCCTGAAGGCGGGCGAGCGCGCCATCGCCCGCGTCGGCCCGCGCAAGATCGCCTCGACCACCGCCCCCGTCATCTTCGAGAACCGCGTCGCGACCCAGGTGCTGTCGCCGCTGCTGGGCGCCATCTCCGGCCCGTCGATCGCGCGCGGCAGCTCCTTCCTGAAGGACAAGCTGAACCAAGCCGTCCTGCCGATCGGCGTCGATCTGATCGACGATCCGTTCCGCCCGCGCGGCCTGGGCTCCACCCCCTTCGACGACGAGGGCGTGGCGGTCGAGCGGCGCGAGATCGTCAGGGACGGCGTCCTGACCACCTGGCTGCTGAACACGGCCTCGGCGGCACAGCTGGGCCTTCAGACCACCGGCCACGCCTCGCGCGGACTGGCGGGACCGTCGGGCGTCTCGACCCACAACCTGCACCTGGCGCCGGGCGAAGGCGATCTGGACGCCCTGATGGCGCAGGCCGGGACGGGCCTGCTGATCACCTCCATGTTCGGCCCCTCGCTGAACGGCAACACCGGCGACTGGTCGGCCGGGGTGTCCGGCTTCTGGTTCGAGAACGGCCAGCGCGCCTATCCGGTCAGCGAAGTCACCGTGGCGGGCAATCTGATCGACCTCTACGCCCGCCTGCAACGCGCGGGCGATCTGGAGTTCCGCGGCGCGTTCAACAGCCCCTCCCTGCTGTTCGACAAGGTGGCGATCGCGGGCAAATGAGCGACCCCTCTTCCGCGCTCTGGGCCGCCGACCTCGCCCTGATCCGCGACGCGGCCCTGGCCGCCGGTCGGCTGGCGCTCGAACACCGCGCGGCCGGGCTGAAGGTCTGGTCCAAGGACGGCGGCTCGCCCGTCACCAGCGCCGATCTGGCGGTGGACCAACTGCTGCGCGACGCGCTGCTAACCGCCCGCCCCAACTACGGCTGGCTGTCCGAGGAGACGGCGGACAGCACGGAGCGCCTGTCGAAGAAACGCATCTTCGTCGTCGACCCGATCGACGGCACCGTCGCCTTCATGAAGAACAAGCCGTGGTGGTGCGTGCCCATCGCCGTAGTCGAGGACGGCCGCCCCGTCGCCGCCGTCATCCACGCCCCGATGATGGACGAGGTGTTCGAGGCCACGCTGGGCGGCGGCGCCCGCCTGCAGGGACGGCCCATCAGCGCCTCCGACACCGACGACCTTGAAGACGCCGAGCTTCTGGCCGACGCCCGGCTGATGGAGGCGCGCGAATGGGACGAGCCGTGGCCCTCAATGCGCTTCTCCAAACGCAACGCCCTGGCCTATCGCATGGCGCTTGTGGCGGCGGGGGCCTTCGATGCGGCCATCGCCATCAGCCCCAAATGGGACTGGGACGTCTGCGCCGGCGCACTGATCGCCGAAGAGGCCGGGGCCAAGGTCAGCGACCATATGGGCCATGCGTGGCGCTTTAATCGCCCCGATCCGCGTCAAACCAGCCTGATATGCGCCGCGCCGGCCCTTCACCCGTTGATCGTGAGGCGCACAGCGCCTATCCCGCTGGCCATCTGACATTCCTCCCGCAATGGACCCCCTCTCCATGGCCGACTCTCACGACCCCCAACTGCTTCACCTCGTCATCGGCGGCGAGATGCGCCACCCGGCCGAGCCCGTCTTCCGCGACCTGTCGCAGGTCGAGTTCGTCGGCGCCTTCGGCAACTATGAAGACGCCAAGAAGGCCTGGAAGGCCCGCGCCCAGGCGACCGTCGACAACGCCCACATGCGCTACTTCATCCTGCACGCGCACAAACTGATCGATCCGCGCACCGACGCCTGATCGAGCATTCACGGCGTCATCACGCCGCTGTTCAGGAACCGCAGGGGCGGCTGATGCGCTTTCTCATCAGTCGCCTTTGTCATGAACAGGATTCGCCATGCTGCCGACCCTCATCGTCCTGCTTCTGGTGGTCGTCGCCGTGGCGGCGATCGTGTGGGTCGTGCGCAAGGGCCCGCCGCACGTCGCCCGCCCCGGCGAGGATCAGGACACCGCCTGGAACGACCCCTTCACCCCTTCTGATCGGGACCGCAGACCTTGACGCTATTCGGCCAGACGCTGGACGGCCAGCAGATCTTCGGCGTGGTCTCCCTGATCGCCGTCCTGGCGCTATGGCTGATCGTCCTGGCCCGCCAACGCGATCACGTCCGTCAGATCAAGCGATGGAAGAAGGAACAGGCGGCGCGCAACGCCCCGCCGCCCGCCGCCGGACGCGGCCCCTGGGGCTGAGGCCTATTCGCGTTTCAACAGGCGGTCGACGACCAGCTTGCCCCACCAGCCGGCCTTGAACTCGGCGCGGATCGCCTTGGGGTCATAGGCGTCGCTTTCGACCCAGTCCTCGAAGCTGACGCCCGTGGGTTCGACCTCGGCGACGTATTTCTCCAGCGTATAGTCCAGCACGCCGGTCAGCCCCTCGCGGCTGTGCAGGGTGCGCTTGCCCAGTTCCTCCATCGCCGCCGAGATCGGTTCGCCCAGGTGGAAGTGGCGATAGAAGACCGCCATCATTCCCGCCCGGTCCGCGCCCGACTTGCAGTGGATCAGGGCCGGATACTCCATCGTCTGGAACAGGGCCTTGGCCCGGCGCACCCGGTCCTTGCCCGGCGGATCGCGCGAATCCAGCGGCGCGTCAATCAGGGTCAGGCCCAGCCGTTCGCACGCGTCCTTCTCCAGCCAGTAATAGGCCTCGTCCCTCTGTCCGCGCAGATTGACGACGGTGCGGATTCCCTGCCGCTTCCACCAGGCCAGCTGGCGCGGCGACGGCTGATTGGTCCGCACCAGGTCCGGCCCGAGCCAGTGGGCGTTGGTGAACGCCGTGCGCAGCAAGGCGTGATCCTTCCAGAAATAGGACCAATGCGCCTTGAAACGGCCGAACGGCGTAGTCAGATCGTAGCGCCCCATGACGGCGAAATAGCGCCGTTTGCACCCGGCGTCACCCGTCCAAGGCCGTCTCTCTCGCGCGCGGCCGCTTGACTTGACGCCTCAGCCGTTCGACCGAAGGCCGATGACCGTTCCCGTCCCCCATGCCGACGCCCGCGAGCCGCTGCGGCCTCTGCTCGCCCGCATCTGGCGCGAGTATCTGTCGCGGCACAAGCCGGCCTTCTTCACCTCCATGCTGCTGGCGGGCGTGTCGGGCGGGCTGACGGCCCTGCTGCTGAAGTTCCTGGAACCGGCCATCGACCTGCTGTTCGGCAAGCACGCAGGCCCCGTGACCATCTGGAACACCGTCACCATCCCGGCGGACAAGGTGCTGATCGCCATCCCCCTGTTCATCATCGCCGTGGCGGTGATCCGCTCGCTGGCCATGGCGGGTCAGGCGGCGCTGGTGAACCGGCTGGGCCACGGCATCGTCGGCGACATCCAGAAACAGCTGTTCTCGGGCATGATCCGGGCCGACCTGTCGCGCCTGCGCAGCCAGCATTCGGGGACGTTCGTCTCCTCCGTCCTGTTCGACGCCAATCTGGTGCGCGAGGCCTTCACTTCGGGCGTGGTCAACTACACCCAGAACGCCCTGATGCTGCTGGGCGTCATCGTCGCCATGAGCTTCATCGACCTGCCGCTGACGCTGATCGTCCTGCTGGGCGTGCCTCTGGTCAGCTGGATCATCCGTCGCTTCGGCAAGAAGTCGAGGAAGGCCGCCCACGGCGCCATGGTCGAGACCGAGGCCCTGTCCAGCGCCCTGATGGAGAACCTGGACGGCGTCCGCGTCATCAAGATCGAAAACCGCGAGGCGGCCGAGGAAACCCGCGTCTCCACCGTCATCGACCGCCGCCAGCGCCACGTCATCAAGGGCGCCGACAGCCGCGCCTTCGCGGGTCCGGCCAGCGACATCGTCGCCTACGGCGTCGTCGCCGCCGTCATGGCCTATGCCGGATGGAGCGCCAGCCGGGGTCATATGACGGTCGGCGCCTTCGCCTCCTTCATCGGCATGCTGCTGCTGGCCGGTCAGGCCCTGCGTCAGGTGACGAACCTGACGACGGTGCTGAGCGAGGGCTTCACCGCTGCGCGACGCCTGTTCGCCGCCCTGGACATCGAGCCCGAGATTCGCGAGGCCAGCGACGCCGCCCAGATCGCGCCTGGCCCCGTCACCGTCGCCCTGGAGCAGGTCTCCTTCGCCTATCGCGCCGACGAGGACGGGTCCGCCCCGACCCTGTCGGACGTCAGCCTGCACGTCGCGCCGGGCGAGACCATCGCCCTGGTCGGCCCTTCCGGCGGCGGCAAGTCGACCATCCTCAGCCTGCTGCCGCGCTTCTATGACGTGACGGCCGGCCGAGTGACGCTGAACGGCCGCGACATCCGCGAGCTGAGCCTGTCGTCCTTACGCGACCACATCGCCCTGGTGACGCAGGAGCCCTTCCTGTTCGACGACACCATCGCCGCCAACATCGCCTATGGCCGCCCCGGCGCCACGGCCGAAGACATCGTGGCCGCCGCCCGCGCCGCCGCCGCTCACGACTTCATCGCCGCCCTGCCTGACGGCTACGCCACCCGCGTGGGCGAGG
>NZ_DLNP01000011.1:257115-285469 GCF_002478355.1 Brevundimonas sp. UBA7507
GGGGGGGGGGCGGGCCCCCGCCTGTCCGGCGGCCAGCGCCAGCGCATCGCCATCGCCCGCGCCTTCCTGAAGGACGCGCCCATCCTGCTGCTGGACGAAGCCACCAGCGCCCTCGACACCGAGAGCGAGGCCCTGGTTCAGGCCGCGCTGGAGCGGCTGATGGACGGCCGCGCCACCCTGATGATCGCCCACCGCCTGTCGACGGTGAAGAACGCCGACCGCATCTATGTCATCGAGGGCGGCCGCGTGGTCGAGGAAGGAACCCACGACGCCCTGGTGGCGCGCGGCGGCCTCTACGCCCGTCTGGCCCGGCAGCAGTCGCTGGACAGCGATCCGATCGCCTTGCCCGCGCTGGCTGAACTGCCCGACGAGACCGGCGCATGAGGCCACTTCGCAATCCGATCATCCAGAACGCCGCCGCCTGGCTTTTGTCCGAGTGGATGCGCTTCTGCTACGCCACCATCCGCTGGACGCACGAGAACGAACAGGTCGCCGAAGAGGTCTGGGCCGACGGCGGCGGCGTGCTGTGCGCCTTCTGGCACTCGCGCCTCGCCCTGGGCCCCGCCTCCTGGCCCATGAAGCGGGCGCAGCCGGTCAAGGGTTTGGTCTCCCTCAGCCCTGACGGCGAGTTCTTCACCAAGGCCGTGGGCCGCCTGGGCATTCCCGCCGTGCGCGGCTCTTCCTCCAACAAGGACAAGGCCAAACAGTCCAAGGGCGGCGCCCAGGCCCTGCGCGACGGGCTGAAACAGTTGAAGGTCGGCGGTCTGGCCATCACGCCGGACGGTCCGCGCGGCCCCGCCCGCCAGATGGCCGAGGGCCTGCCGCTGATGGCGAAGATGTCCGGCGCGCCGGTTCTGTTCATCGGCCTGTCGTGCAGCCCGGCGATCCGATTGAACAGCTGGGACAGGGCGATCCTGCCCCTGCCGTTCGGCAAGGGCGCCGTCGTCTGGGACAAGGCCTGGTATCCGCAAGGCGCCGACCTGGCCGAGGTCACAGCCGACTGGACCGCGCGCCTGACCGCCGTCGAGGCCCGCGCCGACGCCCTCACCGGGCTGGAGCGCGTCTGAGCGTGTCCTTCAGCCCCGCCCTGATCGCCTATCGGCTGCTGACCCGCCTGCTGGAGCCGCTGGCCCCGCGCCTGCTGGACGCCCGCGTCAAGAAGGGCAAGGAAGACCCCGCCCGCGTCGACGAACGTCTGGGCCTGCCCGGCATGGCGCGCCCCGACGGGCCCCTGGTCTGGATCCACGGCGTCAGCGTCGGCGAGGCCCTGTCCATCCTTCCGCTGGCCGAGCGCATCCGCAAGGATCGCCCCGACGTGACAGTTCTTGTCACCACCGGCACCCTGACCTCGGCCCAGGTGCTGGCGACCCGCCTGCCGCGCGGCGTCATCCATCAGTTCGCCCCGGTGGACGCCCCCTCGGCCGTCGCGGCCTTCCTCGACCACTGGCGGCCCAATGTCGGCGTCTTCGTCGAGAGCGAGCTGTGGCCCAACCTGCTGACCACCGCCCGCAAGCGCGGCGTGCCGCTGGCCCTGGTCAGCGCCCGCATCACCGACAGGACGGCGCAGGGCTGGAAGAAGGCCCCCGGCATGGCGCGCGCCCTGATGAACGGGTTCCAGCACGTCTGGCCTCAGGATCAGGACAGCGCCGACCGGCTGAGCGCGCTGGGCGCGTGCGTCGACGGTCAGGTGAACCTGAAGCTGTCCGGCGAGCCCCTGCCCTATGACAAGGGCGAGTTTTCCCGCCTGTCGGCCGTGATCGACGACCGCCCCGTCGTCGTCGCCGCCAGCACCCATGAGCACGAGGAAATGGCCATCGTCGGCGCGCTGGACCATCTGGCCGACCGCCTGTTCCTGATCGTCGTGCCGCGCCACCCGGAACGCGGCGACGCCATCGCCGAAGCCCTGAGCCATGACGGCTACGGCTTCGCACGGCGCAGCCAGGGCCAGCCGATCTGCGACCAGACCGACATCTATCTGGCCGACACCCTGGGCGAACTGGGCCTGTTCCTGCGGCTGGCGGACGTGGTGGTGATGGGCGGCTCCTTCGCCCCGGCGCTGGGCGGCGGTTCGGTCGGCGGCCACAATCCGCTGGAGCCTGCGCGCCTGGCCAAGCCCATCGTCACCGGCCCGGACGCCAGCAACTGGCAGGCCGTGACCCGGATGCTGAAACAGGCGGGCGGCCTCGTCTCGGTCCTGTCGCCCGCTGAACTGCCCTCGGTCGTCGGCCCCATGCTGGCCGATCCCGAGGCCGCCCGCGACATGGGCGAGCGCGCCCGTCGCTCGGCAGAGGCCGCCGCCGCCGGTCTGGATCGCCTGTGGCTGGCGCTCCAGACCCACCTGCCCGCCGCCCCTTCACGCAGGCGCCCATGAAACTGAACACCCCCCGCTGGTGGTATAGCCGCGACCGCCGCCACGCTCCGATGACGCGAATGATGCTGAAGCCCGCCTCATGGCTGTGGGCGGGCGTGACGGCGCGCAAGATCGCCCGCGCCACGCCGGTCGATCCGGGCGCGGCGGTCATCTCCATCGGCAATCTGACGGTCGGCGGGTCGGGCAAGACCCCTGTCGCGCGCGAGACGCTGCGCCTGCTGCGCGCTCAAGGGGTCGAAGCCGCCGCCCTGTCGCGCGGCTATGGCGGCAGGCTGGAAGGCCCTGTCCGCGTCGACCTGACCCAACATTCAGCCGCGGACGTCGGCGACGAACCCCTGATGCTGGCGCAAGACGCCCCCGCCTGGATCGCGCGGGACCGCGTTGCGGGCGCCCGCGCAGCCGCGGCCGGCGGCGCCTCCGCCCTCGTTCTGGACGACGGCCATCAGAACCCGGCGCTGAAGAAGACCCTCAGCTTGATCGTGGTCGATGGCGAGACGCGCGGCGACGAATGGCCCTTCGGCGACGGCTCCGTCTTCCCCTCCGGCCCGATGCGCGAGCCGTTGAAGGCCGGGCTGGCCCGCGCCGACGGCGTGATCGTCATGCTGCCGACCGACATGGACGCCGCCGACCCCGAACTGCTGGAGGTCTTCGGCGACCTGCCCGTCTTCATCGCCCGACTGGAAGCCGCCGCCCCGCCGCCGCCCGGCCCTCAGGTCGGCTTCGCCGGCATCGCCAAACCGTGGAAGGTCGAGCGATCCCTGATCGCCGCCGGCTGCGACCTGAAGGATTTCGTCCCCTTCCCCGACCACGCCGCCCTGTCCGACCGCGACTTCGCCTTCCTGAGCGACCGCGCCGCCGTCTATGAGGCTGGCCTCGTCACCACCGAAAAGGACTGGGTGCGCCTGACGCCCGACCAGCGCGCCGCCGTCGCCGCCTGGCCCGTCGCCGCCCGGTTCGAGGACGAGTCGGGCTTCACCGCCTTCCTGATGCGCGCCCTCTGAATTTTTCTGACAATCGGCCAGCCTACCCCTGCGCCTGTGCCAGACTGCCCTGTCAGCCACAGGGGATTTCAGACGATTCAGACGAATTCGACTCTCTTTTTTCCTTCTCCCCTTGTGGGAGAAGGATTTAGGGCTGCTACTCGCCCGCCGTCTTGACTCCCCGCCCCACTGGACCGACACGACCCAACCATGATCACGCGCTATTCCCGCCCCGACGCCGTCGCCATCTGGTCGCAAGAGACCAAGTACAAGATCTGGTTCGAGATCGAGGCCCACGCCGCCACTAAGATGGCCGAACTGGGCGTGATCCCGAAGGAATCGGCCGAGGCCATCTGGGCCAACGGCAAGGACGCGACCTTCGACTCCGACCGCATCGACGAGATCGAGCGCACCACCAAGCACGACGTCATCGCCTTCCTGACCCACGTCGCTGAAATCGTCGGCGAGGAAGCCCGCTTCCTGCACCAAGGCATGACGTCCTCGGACGTGCTGGACACCTGTTTCGCGGTGCAGCTGGCGCGCTCGACCGACTTGCTGCTGGGCGGCGTCGACCGCGTTCTGGCCGCGCTGGAAGTCCGCGCCAAGGAGCACAAATACACCCCGACCGTCGGCCGCTCGCACGGCATCCACGCCGAGCCTGTCACCTTCGGCCTCAAGCTGGCCGGCTATCACGCTGAGTTCCAGCGCGCCAAGCGCCGCCTGATCACCGCCCGCGAAGAGATCGCCACCTGCGCCATCTCGGGCGCCGTCGGCACCTTCGCCAACGTCGATCCGGCCGTCGAGCAATACGTCGCCGACCAGATGGGTCTGGCCGTCGAGCCGGTCTCGACCCAAGTCATCCCGCGCGACCGTCACGCCGCCTACTTCGCCGCCCTCGGCGTCGTCGCCTCCTCGGTCGAGCGTCTGGCCGTCGAGATCCGCCACCTGCAGCGCACCGAAGTCCTCGAAGCCGAGGAATTCTTCGACAAGGGTCAGAAGGGCTCGTCGGCCATGCCGCACAAGCGCAACCCGATCCTGACCGAGAACCTGACCGGCCTGGCCCGTCTGGTCCGCTCGGCCGTGACCCCGGCGATGGAGAACGTCGCCCTGTGGCACGAGCGGGACATCAGCCACTCCTCGGTCGAGCGTGGCATCGGCCCGGACGCCACCGTCCACCTGGACTTCGCCCTGCACCGTCTGGCGGGCGTGATCGAGCGTCTGAACGTCTATCCCGAAAACATGCAGAAGAACCTCGACCGCCTGGGCGGCCTGGTCTTCTCGCAGCGGGTCATGCTGGCCCTGACCCAGGCGGGCGTCTCGCGCGAGGACGCCTATGCGGCGGTTCAGGAGAACGCCATGAAGGTCTGGCGCGGCGAAGGCGCCTTCATCGACTTCCTGAAGGCCGACGCCCGCGTCACCCTCCCCCATGACCAGCTCGAAGCCCTGTTCGACCTCGGCTACCACACCAAGAACGTGGACGTGATCTTCGAGCGGGTGTTCGGGGCATGATTCCGGCAGGCGGCCTGGCGCTCAACCCCGCGCTGGTCGCCGCCGACCACGCGGAAATCTACGCCCGCGACGGCATGGTGCAGATCGGCGACTTCCTGACCCCGGAAAGCGCCGAATGGCTGGCCTCCACGCTTGAACGGGCGACGCCCTGGCGACTGGCTCTGTCCCACCAGGGTCGCGGCCAGATGTTGAAGGCCGAGGCCGCCCGCACCCTCGGCGCGGCCGAACTGCAACGTCGTGTCGCGGCGGCCAGCGCGGATGCGGCCAAGGGTTTCGCCTTCGTCTATCAGGCCTATCCCATCATCAGCGCCCTGCTGGACGGCGAAGATCCCGGCCACCCGACCCATGTCCTGGCCGAGTTCTTCAACAGCCCGACCTTCCTCGCCTTCGCCCGCGCCGTGACGGCGGAGCCCAATCTGACCAAGATCGACGCCCAGGCGACCTGCTTCCAGCCAGGCAACTTCCTGACCCTGCACGACGACACCGGGGATGGAGAACGCCGCGCCGCCTATACCCTGGGCCTGACGCGCGAATGGCGTGGGGACTGGGGCGGTCAGCTTCTGTTTCACGACGAAGGCGGCGACGTGCTGCGAGGCTTCAAGCCGCGCTTCAACGCCTGGACCGTTTTCCGAACCCCTCAGCTTCATTCCGTCTCCCAGGTCGCCAACTACGCCGCCAAGCCGCGCCTGACCGTAACCGGCTGGTTGCGAGACGACCCGCCTCACGATCCCCGTTGAAATGACATCCCCGGCCGATGCGCGCCGGCGAGCCTTCGCGCCGGTCGTCGATGAGCGCACTCGCGTCCTGATCCTCGGCAGCCTGCCGGGCGACGCCTCGCTGAAGGCGGCCCAGTATTACGCCCACCCGCAGAACGGCTTCTGGCGGCTGATCGGGGCCGTGATCGCCCAACCGGACCTGGCCGCCCAGCCCTATGAGGCGAGGCTGGAGCGCGTGCGGGCGGCGCGGGTCGGCCTGTGGGACGTAATCGCCTCGGCCGAGCGACAAGGCAGCCTGGACGCCGCCATCCGAAACCCGGAAGGCGCCGACCTGACCGCCCTGATAGCGCGCCTCCCCGATCTGCGCGCGATCGCCTTCAACGGCGGGACGGCGGCGCGACTGGGTCGACGCGCCCTGGCGGGAACGTCCGGCGTCGCCCTCATTGACCTGCCCTCGTCCAGCGCGGCCCACGCCCGGCCGTTCGCCGAGAAGCTGTCGCGCTGGACCGCCCTCGGGCCCTATCTGGGCTGAGCCGAGCTTGGCCGCACATCACGCGCCGCGCCCGAAAAATTGATCGCGAACGCATCCTTTTGCGCGGGCAGCCGTATTCCTTCCCGACGCGGCCTCCCCCCGTTTGCAAGCCGGCGTCGATGGAGGACTCTCATGACATTCACCCGCATCACCGCCCTCGCCGTATCGTCCGCCGCCCTGCTGGCCGTGGCCGCCTGCGGCCAGAACGAGACGAAGAAAGAGCCGGCGCCGGTCGAGACCGCCCCGCCCGCCATGGCCCCCGCCACCACCGAGCCCATGGTCGGCGGCGTGGCGATGAATCCGTCCGACAATCTGGTCGCCAACGCCTCCAAGGCCCCGAACCTGACCACCCTGGTCAGCGCGCTTCAGGCCGCTGGCCTGACGGAGCGACTGCAGGGGCCCGGCCCCTTCACCGTCTTCGCGCCCGACAATGCGGCCTTCGACAAGATCCCCGCCGCCACGCGCGAAGGGTTGATGCAGCCCGCGCAGAAGGCCGATCTGACCAAGTTGCTGACCTATCACGTCGTTCCCGGCCGTCTGACCGCCGCCGACATCGCCGCCCAGGCCCAGGCCAACGGCGGAACCGCCACCCTGACCACGGTTCAGGGCGAAAAGCTGACGGTCAAGGACGCCGGCGGCGGCAAGTGGCAGATCACCGACGCCAAGGGCGGAACCTCGACCATCACCCAGGCCGACGTGGCGCAATCGAACGGCGTGGTTCACGTCGTCGACACGGTGTTGATGCCCAAATAGGCGTCGGATCGAACCCACCGGCCGCGGGCGCGTTTATTCCATGCGCCCCGGCGCCTCCGGTCGCTCCCGTTTCCCCGGCGGGAGGCAGATCGAAGAAGGGCCGCAACCGGCGACGGTTGCGGCCCTTCTGGGATCAGTCTGTGACGCAGATCACTCGCCGGCGCGGATTTGCTCGCGCGCGATCGAGGCCAGTTCGTCCATCTTGGAGCGTAGCTCGCCTTCGGACACCGTCATGCCCGACGCCTTGAAGTCGCCGGCCACCTTGCGGAAGACGTCTTCCTCGCCCGGCTGTTCGAAGTCGGCGCGGACCACGGCGGCGGCGTATTGCTCGGCGCTCTCGGTCGACAGGCCCATCTTCTCGGCAGCCCACAGGCCCAGCATCTTGTTGCGACGCGCGATGGCCTTGAATTCCTGTTCCTGATCGAGGGCGTATTTGGCCTCATAGGCCTGTTCCCGATCGTCGAAGGTCGTCATGCGCGTCGTAACTCCAGTCACGGACCAGTCTCGTCCGCAAACGGCTCTATGGCCCCCGGCGCGACCGAACGCAACCAGACTTCGGTCGCGTATGCTGACGCAGGGTCGCTTCAGGATATTTGTGTCACAGACGCCCTTCGGCTAAAAGGGCGCGTGGTTCTATATAGCCGCCGTCGATTCAAGGACCGCGCCGCCCCGACCTTCGGGCCGCGCGTTTTTCGTTTTGAGGCCGTCCGTTTCCTTCCCGTTCGGGACCCGAAGATGAACACCAAGCGCAAGAAGCTCTACGAGGGCAAGGCCAAGATCCTGTACGAGGGGCCTGAGCCGGGCACGCTGATCCAGTATTTCAAGGACGACGCGACCGCCTTCAACGCGCAGAAGAAGGCGACCCTGGAAGGCAAGGGCGTCATCAACAACCGCATCAGCGAATTCATCATGTCGCGCCTGAACTCGATCGGCGTGACCAACCACTTCATCAAGCGCCTGAACCTGCGCGAACAGCTGATCCGCGAAGTCGAGATCATTCCGCTGGAAGTGGTGTGCCGCAACGTCGTCGCCGGCTCGCTGGCCCAGCGCCTGGGCCAGGAAGAGGGCACGCCCCTGCCCCGTTCGATCATCGAATTCTACTACAAGAAGGATGAGCTGAACGACCCGATGGTGACGGAAGAGCACATCACCGCGTTCAACTGGGCCACGACCCAGGAGCTGGACGACATCCTGGCCATGACGGTGCGGGTGAACGACTATCTGTGCGGCATGTTCGGCGCCGTCGGCATCACCCTGGTGGACTTCAAGATCGAGTTCGGCCGCGTGTGGGAGAACGATTTCAGCCGCGTCATCCTGGCCGACGAAATCAGCCCCGACTCTTGCCGCCTGTGGGATTCGACCACGGGCGAGAAGCTGGACAAGGACCGCTTCCGCCGCGACATGGGCGACGTCATCGAAAGCTACACCGAGGTGGCCCGCCGCCTCGGCATCATGAAGGACATGCCGACCGTGATTCAGGGAGGGCTGCATTAATGGCCAAGGTTAAAGTTCACGTCTTCCTCAAGCCCGGCGTCCTGGACGTCCAGGGCAAGGCCGTCGAAGGCGCCCTGCAGGGTCTAGGTTGGAACGGCGTGTCGAACGCCCGCGTCGGCAAGCTGATCGAGTTCGACCTCGACGACGCCGTCGCCGACAAGGAGGCCGAGGTGAAGCGCATGTGTGACACCCTGCTGGCCAACACCGTCATCGAAAGCTACCGGATCGAAGTCGCCTGAGGGCGATGACGGATCAGACGATCAGGGCCGCTCGAAAGAGCGGCCTTTTTCTACGCCCGCCGGCCTAGCCGCACAGATAATCCCGGCTCAGCGGCGCGGCCGTCTGCTTTTTCGTCAGTTGCAGTTGGAACACCATGTGGCCCAGCTCGCGGAAAGCGACCTCGCTGCAGGCCAGATAGAACTCCCACATCCGGCAGAAGCGCTCGTCGTACATGGCCAGCGCCTCCCCGCGCCTCGCCAGAAACCGCTCGCGCCAGTGCCGCAGCGTCTCGGCGTAGTGCAGGCGCAGCACCTCCATGTCCGTGACCCACAGGCCCGCGCGTTCGATGGCGGGCAGCACCTCGGATAAGGCCGGGATATAGCCGCCGGGGAAGATGTATTTGCGCACCCACGGCTGGGTGCGGTTGGGCGGCGAGTTGCGCCCGATGGAATGGATCACGGCCACGCCGTCCTCATCCAGCAGGCGAGCGACGGTGTCGAAATATTCCTGATAGTTCGGCACGCCGACGTGCTCGAACATGCCCACCGAGATGATGCGGTCGAAGGTTTGGTTCAGGTCGCGATAGTCCTGAAGCCGGAAATCGGCCCGGTCCGCGACGCCCAGCGCCGCCGCCCGTTCATTGGCCGTGCGGTGCTGTTCGGTCGACAGGGTGACGCCGGTCACGCGCGCCCCGCGCTCGACCATCGACAGGCCCAGCCCGCCCCAGCCGGCGCCGATGTCCAGAGCGGTGTGGCCCGGCTCCAGCAGCAGCTTGTCGATCAGGCGGCGCTTCTTGGCGACCTGGGCCTCTTCCAGGCTGGCGTCCGGCGTCTCGAAGAAGGCGCAGGAATATTGCAGGTCGTCGTCCAGGAACAGGCGGTAGAAGTCGACCGTCAGATCGTAATGGTGATGGACGTTGCTGCGCGCATGAAGCCGGTCGTTGGCCTGCTCGGCGCCGCGCCTGATCCGCTGCATCCAGGTCAGCTTGGGCGAACGCGGCCGCAGCGCCAGCTGCGAAGTCGTCAGTTGCAGGAAGTCATAGACGCTGCCGCCTTCGATCTGGAACGTGCCGTCCATGAAGGCTTCGCCGAGCGCCAGATCAGGATTGGCGGCGATGGCGACGGCCGTCTTCATGTCCGACAGCACAGCCGTCAGTTCCGGTTCGCCCGGCCCAGCCGTCAGTTCTCGACCGTCCGGAAGCCGCACCCGGATCGACCGCGTCTGAAAGGTTCGGTCCAACAGGGCTTGCAGCATCCCGTTCCTCCGCTCATCAAGACAGCTTGACCTTAGCTAGGGACAGAATGTCGCGACGCAACGCCCGTGGCGAGTCTTCCGTTAGTCTGGGCATCCGAATCCGCCGTCAAAGGAAGAGCGCGCCATGAGCTTCACCGTCACCTCGACCGACTTTTCCGACGGAGGCGTCCTGCCCGACGCCCAGGTCAAGGCGTTCGGAAACATCTCGCCGCAACTGTCATGGTCGGGCGCGCCCGATGGAACCAAGAGCTTCGCCGTCACCTGCTATGATCCCGACGCTCCGACCGGCTCGGGTTTCTGGCACTGGACGGTCGCCAACCTCCCGGCGGACGTGAACGCCCTGGCCGCCGGCGCGGGCGCCGTAGGCGGGGCGAACCTGCCCAAGGGCGCCGTCCAGGGCCGCAGCGACTATGGCGAGGCCGGTTTCGGCGGCGCCGCACCGCCGCCCGGCCACGGCCCGCACCGCTACATCTTCACCGTCTTCGCCGTGGACGTGGATCGACTGGACGTGACGGAAGACAACTCGGGCGCCGTCTTCGGCTTCAACCTGCACTTCCACACCCTGGCCAAGGCGTCGATCACGGCGACCTACGAGAACCGGGGCTGACCAGCCGACACAAAGCGTGATGACCGCTTCGACGCCGCCCCGGTTGATGCCGTGGGCGGCGTCCTTATTTTGCAGCGCAACCTCCCCTTGCTGCATCGCGACAATCCATGGCCCCTGCCGACGCTCCCTGCCTCGACGATCCGCGCTGCGCCGTGTCCAGCGGCGACGAGCGCCTAGCCGAACCGGGCAAGGCGGCGCTGGTGTTGCTGGCGCTGGCCATGGGCGGCTTCGCCATCGGCGTGACCGAGTTCGCCGCCATGAGCGTCCTGCCCGACTTCGCGGCGGGCTTGGGCGTCAGCGAACCGACGGCGGGGCATGTCATCAGCGCCTATGCCGCAGGCGTGGTCGTCGGGGCGCCGATCCTGGCCGTGCTGGGCGCGCGCCTGCCGCGCTGGCTGCTGCTGATCGGCTTCATGGCCCTGTTCGCCGTCGGCAATGCGCTCAGCGCCATCGCCCCGACCTATGAGTGGATGCTGGCCTTCCGCTTCCTCAGCGGCGTGCCGCACGGGGCCTATTTCGGCGTGGCGGCCCTGGTGGCGGCGTCGCTGGTGCCGCTGCGGCTCAGGACGCGGGCCGTCTCGACTATACTGCTGGGCCTGACCGTCGCCACGGTGATCGGGGTGCCGGTCGCCAACGCCGTCAGCCACTCCTTCGGCTGGCGCTGGACCTTCGCCATCGTCAGCGTGCTGGCGGTGCTGACCATGGCGCTGGTCGCCCTGTTCGCGCCGCGCGATCCGGCCCATCCCGACGCCGGCCCCTGGCGCGAACTGGGCGCCCTGAAGCGCGGCCAGGTGTGGCTGACGCTGGGCGTCGGCGCCGTCGGCTTCGGCGGCATGTTCGCCGTCTACGCCTATCTGGCCTCGACGCTGAAGGCGGTGACGGGCGTGGGGCCGGAAGTCCTGCCCAGGGTCTTCGCCCTGTTCGGCCTAGGCATGGTGGCGGGCAATCTGCTGGGCGCCTGGGCGGCCGACCGCTTCGGCATGATCGCGGCGGGCGGCCTGTTGCTGTGGAGCGCGGCGGCGCTGGCCCTCTACCCCTTCGCCGCGCCGCATCTGTGGGCCGTGATGATCGTGGTGGTGCTGATCGGCGGCGGCGGCGGGCTGGGCTCGGTGCTGCAGACCCGGCTGATGGACGTGGCCGGCGACGCTCAGACCCTGGCCGCCGCCCTCAATCACTCGGCCTTCAACACCGCCAACGCCATCGGCCCCCTGCTGGCAGGCATGGCCGTGTCGGCGGGCTGGGGGTGGACTTCGACCGGCTGGGTCGGGGTGGCGCTGTCGCTGGGCGGTTTCGCCGTCTGGGTCGTGGCGTGGATGACAGGGCGCGAGCCGCAGAAAAGCGATGCCTGACATTCCCGCCGAAGGATGCTAGGAGGCCCGGCCATGAGCGCAGCTGTCATTGTATTCCCCGGTTCCAACTGCGATCGCGACTGCAAGGTCGCCGTCGAACGTTCCACTGGCGAGCGGGTCCAGATGGTCTGGCACGCCGAGACCGAACTGCCCAAGGGCCTCGACCTGATCGTGCTGCCGGGCGGCTTCTCCTACGGCGACTATCTGCGCTGCGGCGCGATGGCGGCTCAGGCCCCGATCATGCAGGCCGTCAAGAAGGCCGCTGACGACGGCGTCACCGTGGTCGGCATCTGCAACGGCTTCCAGGTGCTGTGCGAAGCCGGAATGCTGCCGGGCGCCCTGATGCGCAACAGCAGCCTGAAATACATCTGCAAGCCGATCAGCATCACCGTCGCCAACGCCCAGACCCGCTTCACCGCGGGCTATCAGGGCCAGCGCGAAGTCGTCATGACCCAGGGCAACGCCGACGGCAACTACTTCGCCGACGCCGAGACGCTGAAGCGCATCGAGGGCGAGGGCCAGGTGGTCTTCCGCTACGTCGACAACCCCAACGGCTCGGTCGGCGACATCGCCGGCCTGCAGAATGAGCGCGGCAACGTCCTGGGCATGATGCCCCACCCGGACCGCGCGTTCGAAGCTGAACTGGGCAGCGCCGACGGCGCGATCCTGTTCCAGAGCATCTACGCGGCCGCCTAAACGCCCAGCTTGGGCGCAGCCGCGCCGCTGGCGTCGATCGTTGCGAACAGGGCGCGGATCAACGCCTGCTCCTCGTCGGTGATCTCGGGCTTCCAGACATCGAAGATCAGGATGGTGCGATCCTGATCGCTGTCGTTTGTAGCCTCGTGCTCGATCGTGTCGTCAAAGGCCCAGGCCTCGCCCGCCTTCCATTGACGCTCTTCGCCGCCGACGCGGAACCAGCAGTCCGGCGGCACGACCAGCGGCAGGTGGCAGATCAGCCGCGTATTGATCAGCCCGTGGTGCGGCGGAATCTTCGCCCCCGCCTGAAGTCTGGAGAACAGAATCGAGGGCGATCGGCCGGGGATGCGGCACAGGGGCGCCGCCGCCAGCGCCTTCATCGTCTGCGGGCAGCGCTCGGCGATTTCGGGAATCTCGGCCCCGTCCTTCCACAGGAAGACCGCGCTCCAGGCGTCATTGCCCAGCAAGCCCGCCTGATCGTGCCGGGGGCGGTTGGCGCGATCCTCGATATAGGGCGCGAACAGAGCCGGTTCGGCCAGGATGGCGTCAAGCTCAGCGCGAATGGCCGGCGCCGCCGCCTCCACCTGCGCCAGCCAAGCGACGGTCTCGCGCGGCTGAAACTCGATCTGCGGCAGGCCCGGAAACATGTAGAATTTCGGCTGCTGGTAATAGAGCCGCCGCCGCCCCGTCATCAGGTCCAGAGAAGCCGCGAAGCGCGCGCTGGACGTCGCGGGATCGAAGCCGCGTTGGCTCAAGCCCTCGCGCAGCCCCTGCTCGAAACGGCGCGCGCCCTCAGCCTGGGCGGCGGCGGCGTGCTGCAGCTCCGCCCGCAGATCCGACGGCGGGGCGGCGATCGCCCGCCCCTGAACCAGGGCGGCGCCGTAGAAGCTCATAGCCGAGCGATGATCCCCCTGGGCGCTGAGGGCGTCGCCCTTGAACACCAGGGCGCGCGGCTCGCGCGGGTTGATCGCCAACAGGGCCTCGGCCGCCGCCGTCAGGGCTGCTGCATCTGACCGTTCGCGCGCCTGTCGAGCCTGACGGATGAGCGCGTCGGCCTGAAGCTGCGGATCCGTAGAGCGGACATCGGTCATGACCGAATGGAACCGCCCCCCGCGGCGACGGTCAAGCGTTCAGCCGTCCTTGCGGTCCAGGACGCTGGCGCTGCGGCCGGAATCGCCGACCTCGACGTCCTCCTCGACCGGTTCGCCGTCCTCGTCGACGGCGCGCTCCAGCGTGCCTTCGGCGCCGGATTCGTGGATGGCGGCCAGTTCGCGAGCGCCGACGCCCAGGCCCTGCTCCAGGGCGCGGTTGGTCTCGACCTCTTCCTCAAACGTCTGTTCGATGGGGTCCGGTTTGTTCACGTCGGTCATGACGGCCTCCTTCTCAATGGCCTGAAAGCAAGGCTGGAAGCCCGGTCGCGGTTCCATGCGCCGTCGATGAACCTTCTTCGGCCCAGCGCGTAGATACGGCGAAGCTGAGCCGGAGAGACGCATGACCGCCATCGAACGCCCCACCCCCGCCCAGCAGACGCGCCGCCTGGCCGTTCTGGCCGCGGCCGTCTTCGCCGTCGTCGTTCCCATCGTGCAGGCCTTGGGCGGCTTCGGCCTGAGCCAGGCGGAGTTCGCCGCCGATGGAAACCAGACGCTGCGGGTGGCCGGATACGCCTTTTCGATCTGGAGCCTGCTGTATCTGGGCATACTGATCTACGCCGGGCGTCAGGCCCTGCCCCAGACGGGCGAAAGCGTCCTGATCAACCGCATGGGCTGGCCGTCGGTCGTCGCCTTCTTCGGCATCGGCTTCTGGATCGTCATGGCGGCGCTGAACCTCAAGGCGGCCAGCGTCGTCGTCATCCTGGCCTCGCTCCTGGCCCTGCTGCTGCCGATGCTGGCCAGCGCGCGCACCCTCCGCACCACCCGGACAATGGAGCGCGACCGCTGGTTCCTGATCTGGCCGCTGGCGGCGCTGGTCGGGTGGCTGACCGTGGCCGCGCCGCTGAACCTGATCACCGTGGCGACAGCGTTCGAGGCCCTGCCCGCCGCCCTGTCGCCGACCGGCTGGGCCGTTCTGGCCGTGGTCGTGACCACCCTGGTCGGCGTCGGCGTGACCTGGGCGCTGCGAACCCTGGCCTATCCCCTGCCCATCGCCTGGGGCCTGGTAGGGGCCTTCGTGGCTGAGCAAGAGGTCAAGCCGGCGCTGGCTTTCACGGCCCTGGCAGCGGCCTTCGTGCTGGTGGTGGCGGGGGTCATCATCGTCTTCGGTTTGAGACGCGGCGTCGAACGCCGGTGACGGGCTGACAGACGCCTCGGAGAGGGCTAGAAGGCCCGCCCATGAGCGCGCCGCAAAAAACCATCGCACAACTGGCCGAAGAGTACGGCCTCGCCCCCAATGAATATCAAGTCCTGCTGGACCGGCTGGGCCGCGAGCCCAACCAGGTCGAGCTCGGCGTCTTCTCGGTCATGTGGTCCGAGCACTGCTCCTACAAGTCGTCCAAGAAGCAGTTGATGAAGTTCCCTGTCACGGGCGAGCGCGTCATCTGCGGCCCCGGCGAGAACGCGGGCGTGATCGACATCGACGACGGCGACGCCTGCATCTTCAAGATGGAGAGCCACAACCACCCGTCCTATATCGAGCCCTATCAGGGCGCGGCGACGGGCGTAGGCGGCATCATGCGCGACGTCTTCACCATGGGCGCGCGCCCGGTGGCCCTGCTGAACGCCCTGCGCTTCGGCGATCCGTCGCACGAGAAGTCCAAGCGTCTGGTCAAGGGCGTGGTCAGCGGCATCGGCGGCTACGGCAACTGCGTCGGCGTGCCGACCGTTGCGGGCGAGACGAACTTTCACAAGGGCTACAACGGCAACATCCTGGTCAACGCCATGTGCGTCGGTCTGGCCCGCGCCGATGAGATCTATTACTCGGCCGCGCCGGAAGCGGGCCATGACGTGGTCTATTTCGGCTCCAAAACCGGCCGCGACGGCATCCACGGCGCCACCATGTCCTCGGCCGAGTTCGACGACGAGTCGGACGCCAAGCGCCCGACAGTGCAGGTCGGCGACCCCTTCGCCGAAAAGCTGCTGATCGAAGCCACGCTGGAGCTGATGGCCTCGGGCGCGGTGGCCGCCATTCAGGACATGGGCGCGGCGGGTCTGACCTCTTCGTCCGTCGAAATGGCGGGCAAGGGCGGCGTCGGCGTCGAGCTGGATCTGGACAAGGTGCCCCAGCGCGAAACCGGCATGACGGCCTATGAGATGATGCTGTCGGAAAGCCAGGAGCGGATGCTGGCCGTGCTGAAGCCCGGCTTTGAAGACATCGGCTATCGCATCTTCCAGAAATGGGGGCTGGACTTCGCCATCATCGGCAAGACGACCAACACCGGCCATCTGGTGCTGAAGCACCACGGCGAGGTGGTCTGCGACGTGCCGCTGGCCCCGCTGTTCGACGATGCGCCGCTGTATGACCGCCCGTGGGTCCAGCCCGAGCTGCAACCGCGCCTCGACCCGGCGGAAGTGCCCGCGCCCGACAGCTGGAACGACGCCGTGCTGAAGGTCGTCGCCTGCCCCGACATGGCGTCCAAGCGCTGGATCTGGGAGCAGTACGACCGCCACGTCATGGCCGACACGCTTCAGGACTCCTCCACCGGCGCCGACGCGGGCGTGATCCGCGTCCACGGCACGGAAAAGGGTCTGGCCGTCACTTCGGACTGCACCCCGCGCTATGTCCAAGCCGACCCCTATGAAGGCGGCAAGCAGGCCGTGGCCGAGGCCTGGCGCAACCTGACCGCCGTCGGTTCGCGCCCCATCGCCATCACCGACAACCTGAACTTCGGCAACCCGCAGCGGCCCGAGATCATGGGCCAGATCGTGCGCGCCACCGACGGCATGGCCGAGGCCTGCCGCGAGCTGGACTTCCCCGTCGTGTCGGGCAACGTCAGCCTCTACAACGAGACCAACGGCGTCGCCATTCCGCCGACGCCGACCGTCGGCGCCGTGGGCCTGCTGACCAACTATGACGTGACCACCGGCTTCGGCGGCGCGGCCGAGGGCGACCAGCTGGTGCTGATCGGCCAGACGCATGGCGAACTGGGCGCCTCCATCTATCTGCGCGAAGTTCTGGGCCGCGAGGACGGCGCCCCGCCGCCGGTCGACTTGAAGCTGGAACGCAAGACCGGCGATTTCGTGCGCGGCCTGATCGAGGCGGGCGAGCTGACGGTCGTCCACGACCTGTCTGACGGCGGCCTGGTCGGGGCGGCGGCGGACATCGCCCTGGCCTCGGACGTCGGAATCGAACTGAACGCCTCCAGCGCCGCCCACGCCCACGCCTTCCTGTTCGGCGAGGACCAGGCCCGTTATCTGGTCGCCGTGGCGGACGCGGACGCCCTGATCGCCAAGGCCAGGGATGCAGGCCTGCACGCCTCGGTCGTGGGTCTGGTCAAGGGAACGGATTTCGCCTCCTCGGGTCCGAAGGGCGAGCTGTTCCGCCTGCCCGTCGCCCATGTGCGCGAGTTCCACGAAGGCTGGATGCCGAACTGGATCGAAGGCTGATGAGAACCGCCGCCCTCATCCTCGTCGTCGCGGGCGCCGCCCTGCTGTCGGCCTGCGAATTCGAGGGCGGCGATCCCGTCCAGCACGCCCTGCGCGACGCGGCCGCCGCCCGACAGGCCGCCGCGCTGAAGACCACCGAGGAAGAAGAGGCGCAGGCGATCCGTCGTCCAACCGCCTCCGGCCCGGCCCTCCATGAGCCGGACGAACTGTCGCGACTGATCGCCGCACGTCGTCAGGCGGTTGAGGAAACGCGCGCCCTCCTGGCGGCCACGACAGATCCGGCGCTGAAAGGGCAACTGACCGGCGACCTGAAGGCCGAGGAAGGCCGCCTGCGCGCGCTGGAGGCCCGCGCCGCCGCCAGACCATGAAAAAAATGTCAGCCTAGGTTCATATTCGTGGTGTAGGAGGCCGAACGAGGCCTTGATACATCCTATACGGGAGCCGTCCGCTGAAAGTCGCTGTAGTCCTGCCTTCAGGTTGCTGCTTCTCCCTATCCCAACCGAACTCGATGGAGACCGTCGTCCGCACTCTGGCTGATGGCGAGCAGAAAGCGGAGTTACGTATCTTCTGCTGCGAAGGGGCCGAGGATCACGGAAATCTGCCGGCCTATCGCCTGCCCAGAAATAAGAAGCGGCTTTCGGCGCTTGAGAAGGCTCTGGACGACTTCGATCCGGACGTCATTGAATTCCACCAGCAGCTGCGTCAGGCGCTTCATATCTCCCGACGCTTTCCTCGCGCCACGCGCGTGCTCTATCGGCACAATGCGCTGAAGTCGCCGCGAGGCCTGCTTGATCGTTGGCGCTATGAACGACGGTTCCGCCAGATCGACGGTCTGATCTTCGTCAGCGACGCGGGACGTCGAGAATTCCTTCAGGATTATCCGAAGCAGGAACCCAAGGCTTTCGCCGTTCCCAACCCCATCAATGTCGACCTGTGGCGCGCGCCGGTCGACGGTCGCGAACCGCTGATCGCCTTCGCCGGCCGCGCCATGCCGGAAAAGGGCGTGGACCTGATCTGCGCCGCCCTGCCCACCGTGCTGGAGCGTCATCCCGACTGGCGCGCCTTGCTGATGCTGAACGACTGGGACAAGCACGCCGCCTGGGCCGCCCCCCATGTCGCCCCTCTGGAACGGTTCGGCGACCGGGTGACGGTGTTGAAGTCGGCGCCGCTGAGCAAGGTTCGCGCGGTCATGCAGCGTGCGGCCATCGCCCTGACGCCTTCGGTCTGGGCGGAGCCCTTGGGCCTGACTGCACTCGAGGCCCATGCGGCGGGCGCGGCCCTGATCTCATCTGGGCGCGGCGGCCTGCGCGAAGCCAGCGGCCCGCACGCCGTCTATGTCGATGATCTGACCGCCGATGGACTGGGCGCCGCGATGGACGACCTGATCCGCGATCCCGCGCGACGCCTGGAGTTGGCCCGTGCGGCCCAGGCCTATGTGGCGCACACGCACACCCCAGGGCACCGCGCGGCGCAGTTGCACGATCTGCGCGAACGCCTGGTCCACGCCAAAAGTCTCGAACGCGAACACAGCAGCTGAGCCCACTGCGGCCTCGGGTCGCCAAGAGCGGCAGGCCTGCGTCAGACCTGCGGGACCGCCTGGCTGAGGCGCCCGCCGACGCGGATCGGCTCGACGCGCGTGGCCAGCCCCGTGCGGTCGTCCGTCTCGACGAAGACGCCGCAGATGGTGGCCGGTCCGCTGGCGGGGGTGTAGCGCCCGCCTGACAGACGGGTGGTGAAACGGCGCAGCGGCTCTTCCTTATCGTTGCCGATGACGGAGTCGTAGTCGCAGCAGCCGCCCGCATCGGTCTGATAGGCCGTACCGTGGGGCAGAATCTGAGCGTCGGCGGTCGGGACGTGGGTGTGGGTGCCGACCACCAGGCTGGCGCGGCCGTCGCAGAAGTGGCCCATGCCCATCTTCTCGCTGGTGGCCTCGGCGTGCATGTCGACGATGACAGCGTCGGCGACAACGCCCAGCGGCGCGGCCTCAAGCTCGCGCTCGACGGCGCTGAACGGGTCGTCCATCGGGTCCATGTGGACTCTACCCAGGACGTTGATGACCAGAACCCGGCGGCCGTCCGGCGTGACGAAGACGTCGGCGCCACGCCCCGGCGCATCCATCAGGCGCGGATAGTTGGCCGGCCGGATCAGGCGCGGCTCGCGCACGATATAGGTCAGGGCCTCGCGCTGGTCCCAGCTGTGGTTGCCCAGCGTCAGGACGTCGGCCCCGGCGTTAAAGATGTCGTTGGCGGTGTTCTCGGTGATGCCGAAACCGCCCGCCGCGTTCTCGGCGTTGACCACCACGAAATCGAGCCTGAGGTCGCGCCTCAGCCCCGGAAGATGGTCCGAAAGTCCATCGCGCCCGGACTTGCCGACCACGTCACCGAAAAACGCCAATCTCATGGAAAGGCTCTATAGCCGGTCTCGGTCAAAACGCCATGCAGGCGGATGTCGTGCGGCTCCAGATCGAGGCGATCGACCGCCTGCCCGGCATAGGCGAAGCCGACCCGATGTGCGTCGGGCAGCATCGCGAAGGTCCGGTCGTAATAGCCGCCACCCTGGCCCAACCGTCCGCCGCGAGCGTCGAAGGCCAACAGGGGCGTCAGGATCAGGTCCGGCCGCACCACCTCGCTCAGCGGCAGAGGCGCTGGGCATCCGGCGGCGTCCAGTTCCAGCGGCTCGCCCGGCGCCCAGGCGCGGAAGATCATGGCCGCGTCGCGCTCCAGCACGACCGGCAGGCACAAACGACGGCCCGCCTGGTGCAGGGTGTTGGCCAGGGCGTCGGTGTCCAACTCCGACCCCATGGCGCGATACAGGGCGACGATGGCGCCGTTGGGCAAGGCGTCGGCATGGCTCGCGGCGCGCTCGGCGGCTTCGGGATCGGTCTCGGCCAGACGCTTTCGCAAGGCGCGCATGGCGGCCCGGAGTTCGTGCTTGAGGGTCATCGCCGCTCGGCCCTTCGCCAAATTCCACCGTCATCCTCGGGCTTGACCCGAGGATCCAGCCTAACGGCGCACTGAACGCCGACAGGGCGAGCGCGTCGCCCAACTCGATCCTCGGGTCAAGCCCGAGGATGACGGCGGGCGAAGGAGCGATTGGAGAAATGCTCGCCAACTGCGCATGGGGCCAGCAGCCGCGTCTCCAGCGTAGGGCACCAAATGCGCTCAAGCAGCGAGCCGCCGCGCGGCGAGCGATAGCGCACTAAAAAGAAAGGTTGGCGGCGCCGCGTGAGCCGTGAAGAACGTTTAAATCCTCTCGACCTGGGTAGCCAGGTGGGCTCCGTATGCCCAGGCCCTCGAGCCCGGACAGGGACAGATCCCTATGAGTGAATTAAGGTCAGAAGGATATGTTGTCTTCGACGTGAGCCGCAGCAGGACCCGCCGCCCGGCAAGATAGGCCTTCGGACAGGTTTCAACAATGGCGAAGCGCGCGTTTCTCCCTCCCCATAGAAGGGAGGGAGAAGGCCGGCGCCCTACATCGTCTGGACGATCTTCTCGATGCGGGCGGCCACCGCGTTCAGGGCTTCGGCCACGCCGTCGCTGGCCGGAGCGGGCGTCGCGACCGCCGCCGTCGCCGCCTTAGCGCGGCCCGAGTTCTGCACCGCCGCCTGGCGTTTCGCTTCTCCAAGCTCGTCGGCCAGCATCAGGGCGGCCATCAGGAACAGGCGCACGTCCCCGACCTGGCCGACCTGATCGGCCACGCCCTGCACCCGTTCGTTGAACTGGGCCGCCAGGTCGCGCACCCGCGCCTCCTGACCGTCAGCGCAACCCACCGCATAGGGGCGGCCGTGGACCTCTACCGTCACCGTCGCCATCAGCTCGCCTCCTCTTGCCCGGCTGCTTGCTGTGAAGCCACCTGTTGCTGCGCCAACACCTCGCGCACGGCGTCGGCCGCGCGGGCCAGGGCCTGGGCGGTTTCCTGACCGGCCGTCTCCAGCTCGGCGATGCGCGCCAAGTCGGCCGCGTTCGAGGCGCGCGGCGCGAACAGGTCGTCGTCCGCGATGGGCGGCGCCGAGGCGGGCCTGGCTTTCAGCTCCAGCACCTTGCGCTCCAGATCGGCTAACGCCCGATCGATCCGCGCCTTTGCAGCCGTAACGGCGTCCATGATGGTCCTTTCTTCCAGATTCCGTGTAGAACCTGCCGGCGCGCCGGGGTAAAGCGGCGCCGCTCCCGCTTTATCCTGTTCCTGAGGAAAGGTCTCGCCGTGACCGACGCCCAAGCTGCATTCGCCAAGCCTTCGCCCAAGCAGATGGCCGACGCCATCCGGGTGCTGTCCATGGATGCGGTCGAAAAGGCCAAGAGCGGCCACCCCGGCATGCCGATGGGCATGGCCGACGTCGCCACCGTCCTTTATTCGAAATTCCTGAAGTTCGACGCCAGCCGTCCCGACTGGGCCGACCGCGACCGCTTCATCCTGTCGGCCGGTCACGGCTCGATGCTGATCTACAGCCTGCTGCACCTGACGGGCTACAAGGACGCCACCAAGGAACAGCTGGAAAACTTCCGCCAGTGGGGCTTCAAGACCGCCGGCCACCCCGAGTACGGCCACATGGCCGGGATCGAGACGACCACCGGCCCGCTGGGCCAGGGCCTGGCCACCTCGGTCGGCTTCGCCCTGGCGGAGCGCCATCTGGCGGCGCGCTTCGGCAAGGATCTGGTCGATCACCGCACCTGGGTCGTCGCCGGCGACGGCTGCCTGATGGAAGGCGTGTCGCAGGAAGCCATCGCCCTGGCCGGCCGCCTGAAGCTGAACAAGCTGTGCGTCCTGTGGGACGACAACGAGATCACCATCGACGGCAAGGTGTCGCTATCGGACGCTACGGACCAACTGACGCGCTTCAAGGCCTCGGGCTGGGCGGTCAAGGCCATCGACGGCCACGACTATAGGCAGATCCAGAAGGCCCTGGCCTGGGCGACCAAGCAGGACAAGCCGACGCTGATCGCCTGCAAGACCAAGATCGGCAAGGGCGCCGCCACTCTGGAAGGCAGCCACAAGACCCACGGCGCCGCCCTGGGCGCCACCGAGATCGCGGCGACCCGTCAGGCGCTGAACTGGCCGTTCGAGCCGTTCGAACTGCCGGAAGGCGTGCAGAAGGCCTGGGCCAAGGTCGGCAAGCAGGGCGCCAAGGCCCGCAAGGCCTGGGAAGCCCGCCTGCTGAACCACGACCACCGCGACGACTTCACCCGCGCCATGGCCGGCGACCTGCCCACCGGCGCCTTCGAGGCGCTGGACGCCAAGCTGAAGCAACTGGTCGTCGACAAGCCCGCCCTGGCCACGCGCCAGTCCTCGGGCGAGGCGCTGGAGACGGTGTTCAACGCCATCCCCGAAATGGTCGGCGGCTCGGCCGACCTGACCGGCTCGAACAACACCTTCGTCAAGAACACCCAGATCATGGACGCGCCGGACTATGCCGGGCGTTACCTGAACTACGGCATCCGCGAGTTCGGCATGGCCGCGGCGATGAACGGCCTGGCGCTGCACGGCGGGGTCATCCCCTACGGCGGCACCTTCATGGCGTTCGCGGACTACAGCCGTCCGGCGATCCGTCTGGGCGCCCTGATGGGCGTGCGGGCGATCCACGTCCTGACGCACGACAGCATCGGCCTGGGTGAAGACGGCCCGACCCACCAGCCGGTCGAGCATCTGGCGGCCCTGCGCGCCATTCCGAACCTGCTGACCATGCGCCCCGCCGATACGGTCGAGGCGCTGGAGTGCTGGCAGGTCGCCCTGCAGAACAAGACCACGCCGACCGCCATGTGCCTGTCGCGCCAGAAGACTCCAGCCGTGCGCGTGACCGACGCGGGCGAAAATCTCAGCAGGAAGGGCGCCTATGAGTTGAAGGCCGCCAATGGTCCGGCGAAAGTCACCCTGTTCGGCACGGGCACTGAAGTCGCCCTGGCGCTGAAGGCCGCCGAGACGCTGGAGGCCGAAGGCGTGCCGACCCGCGTCGTCTCGGTCCCCTGCTTCGCCCTGTTCGAGCAGCAGCCCAAGGCCTATCAGGACGCCGTCATCGGCCGCGGCACGGTCCGCGTCGCCGTCGAGGCCGCCATCAAACAGGGCTGGGAACGCTTCATCGGCGAGGACGGCGGCTTCGTCGGCATGTCGTCCTTCGGCGCCTCGGCCCCGGCCGAAATCCTCTACCGCGAGTTCGGCATCACCGCCGAAGCCGTGGTGGAAGCCGCCAAGGCCCGGCTGTAAACCTCATGCGCCGCCTCGCCCTCGTCCTGAGCTTCGGCTTGTCGATGGCGGGCGGCGCGCTTGCCTTCGCCGAGACAACCGCCCCCATGGCGGTCGAGACGCCCATCGTCATCGGCCAGTCCTACGCCCTGCCCTCGGCCGGCATGAACCAGACGCGCGAGATCAACGTCTGGCTGCCGCCCGGCTACGCGCAAAGCAATCAGACCTATCCCGTCCTCTATGTGCTGGACGGCGGTCAGGATCAGGACTTTCACCACATCTCGGGCATCGCCCAACTGGGCACCATTGTCGGCACGACGCGCGACGTCATCGTCGTGGGCATCGCTTCGATGGACCGTCGCAACGAGTTGGCCCTGCCGACCGACGACGCCGAACTGATCGCCCGCTATCCGACGCAGGGGCAGTCCGACCGCTTCCGTCGCTTCATCGCCGAAGAGGCCATGCCCTTCATCGACGTCCGCTATCGCACCAGCGGCGAGACGGCCCTGATGGGCGAGTCGCTGGCGGGCCTCTTCGTGGTCGAGACCTTCCTGAAAGAGCCGCAGATGTTCGACGCCTATGTCGCCGTCAGCCCCAGCCTGTGGTGGGACGGCGGCAAGCTGGCGCGGCAGTCGGGGGCGCATCTGCGCGACCACTCCAACGACCCGCGCACCCTGATCCTGACCCTCGGCGACGAGGGCGAGATGATGCAGGCGCCGATGGACGTTCTGACCGCCAACCTGCGCGACCACGCCCTGCCCGGCGTCACCTGGGACTTCACCCCGCGCCCGGCTGAAAGCCACGCCACCATCTATCACGGCGCCGCGCTGGACGCGTTTCGCCGCCTCTATGCGGTTCCGGCCGAGCCGGGAACCTGAACGACTTTTCGGAGCCTGACGCCATGAAGATCGGCACGCCGCTTACCGACCACGCCACGCGCGTCATGCTGCTGGGCTCGGGCGAACTGGGCAAGGAGGTCGCCATCGAGCTGCAACGCCTCGGCGCCGAGGTGATCGCGGTCGATCGCTACGCCAACGCTCCGGCCATGCAGGTGGCGCACCGCAGCCACGTCATCCCCATGACCGACGCCCAGGTGCTGAACGGCGTCATCCTGGCCGAGGCCCCGCACGTCATCGTGCCGGAGATCGAAGCCATCGCCACCGACGTGCTGGCCGGCATCGAGGCGGCGGGTCTGGCGCGCGTCATCCCCACCGCGCGGGCGACGCAGCTGACCATGAACCGCGAGGGCATCCGCCGCCTGGCCGCCGAGGAGCTGGGCCTGCCGACCAGCCCCTACGCCTTCGCCGCCTCGGCCGAGGAGCTCGCGGCGGGCGCGCAAGCCGTGGGCTTCCCCTGCTTCGTCAAGCCGGTGATGTCGTCGTCGGGCAAGGGCCAGTCCTATGTCGAAGGCCCCGAGGGCGTGGCCGACGCCTGGGCCTATGCCGAAGCGTCCGGCCGAGTCGCGGGCGGCGTCGTCATCGTCGAGGGCAAGATCGACTTCGATTATGAAATCACCCTGCTGACGGTGCGCTCGTTGCGCGACGGCGCCATCCTCACCAACTTCTGCGCCCCCATCGGCCACCGCCAGCAGAAGGGCGACTATGTCGAAAGTTGGCAGCCGCAGGCCATGAGCCCCGCCGCGCTGAAGGCAGCGCAAACCATCGCAGCCAAGGTCACCGACGCTCTAGGCGGGCTCGGCGTCTTCGGCGTCGAACTGTTCGTGAAGGGCGACGAGGTCTGGTTCTCGGAGGTGTCGCCGCGTCCGCACGACACCGGCCTCGTGACGCTGGCGACGCAGACCATGAGCGAGTTCGCCCTGCACGCCCGCGCCATTCTGGGCTTGCCCGTCGACGTCACCTTGCGCGAACCCGGCGCCAGCGCCGTCATCTACGGCGGCATGGAGGCGCAGGGCGTCGTGTTCGAAGGCGTGGCCGAGGCCCTGTCGCTCCCCACCGCCGACCTGCGCCTGTTCGGCAAGCCTGAAGCCTTCGAGCGACGCCGCATGGGCGTGGCCCTGGCGCGGGGGGCGGACACGGACGAGGCGCGCCAACGCGCGGCCGAGGTGGCAGGCAAGGTGCGGGTGATCGCTCCGTAATCCTTCTCCCCTTGTGGGAGAAGGAAGCCCCTTTACGACTTTTGTCGATTGGCGCCGGACGCGATTAGGGTCCAAAAAAGACGAAAGGTCGCACCCAGTCGACCCGGAGGACCGTTCGCCATGGGCAAGCTCAAGACGGCGCTGATATTCGGCGCCATCGCTATCCTGGGGACCGTGTCCCTCGCCGTCATCGCCCTGCACCAGGGCGAGAGCATCAGCGCCGTCTGGATCGTGGTCGCGGCGCTGTGCGTCTACGCCATCGCCTACCGCTTCTACGCCCGCTATCTGGCCGGGAAGGTGCTGGGGCTGAACGCAAGGCGGCCCACGCCCGCCGTCAGGCACAATGACGGGCTGGATTACGTTCCGACGCCACGCAACGTCCTGTTCGGCCACCACTTCGCGGCCATCGCGGGGGCAGGGCCTCTGGTCGGGCCGGTGCTGGCGGCGCAGATGGGCTATCTGCCCGGCGTCTTGTGGATTCTGGTCGGCGCCGTGCTGGCGGGGGCGGTGCAGGACATGATCGTCCTGTTCATGTCGACCCGCCGCGACGGCCGGTCGCTGGGCGACATGGTCCGCACCGAGATGGGGCCGATCCCCGGCGTCATCGCCCAGGTCGGGGTGCTGATGATCATGGTCATCATTCTGGCCGTGCTGGCGCTGGTGGTGGTCAAGGCCCTGGCCGAGAGCCCCTGGGGAACCTTCACCGTCGCCGCCACCATCCCCATCGCTGTCTTCATGGGTCTGTACACCCGCTTTCTGCGCCCTGGCCGCGTGGGCGAGGTGTCGGTGATCGGCGTGGTGCTGCTGATCCTCGCCATCATCGGCGGCGGCCATATCGCGGCTGATCCCTTCTGGGGGCCGGCCTTCACCCTGTCGGGCACGACGCTGGCCCTGGCCATGATGGCCTATGGCTTCGTCGCCTCGGTCATTCCGGTGTGGCTGCTGCTGGCGCCGCGCGACTACCTGTCCACCTTCCTGAAGATCGGCGCCATCGTCGCCCTGGCCGTCGGCATATTGATCGTGCGGCCGCATGTGCAGATGCCCGCCATCACCCCCTTCATCGACGGCACCGGGCCGGTCTTCTCGGGCGCCCTGTTCCCCTTCCTGTTCATCACCATCGCCTGCGGGGCCGTGTCGGGCTTCCACGCCCTGATCTCGTCCGGCACTACGCCCAAGCTGCTGGAGAACGAGAACCAGATCCCGCTGATCGGCTACGGCGCCATGCTGTGTGAAAGCTTCGTGGCCATCATGGCCCTGATCGCCGCCACCGTGCTGGACCCGGCCGTCTATTTCGCCATGAACAGCCCGGTCGCCGTCATCGGCGACAACGCCGCATCCGCCGCCGCCGCCGTGGCCCAGTGGGGCTTCCACATCACTCCGGCCGAGCTGGAGCAACTGGCCAAGGACGTCGGCGAACACTCCATCCTGTCGCGCGCGGGCGGGGCGCCGACCCTGGCCGTCGGCATGGCGCACATCCTGTCGGGCGTCATCGGCGGCAAGGCCATGATGGCCTTCTGGTACCACTTCGCCATCTTGTTCGAGGCCCTGTTCATCCTGACCACGGTCGATGCGGGCACCCGCGTCTGCCGCTTCATGATCCAGGATCTGCTGGGCATGGCCGTGCCGAAGATGCGCCAGACCCAGTCCTGGACCGGCAACGTCGTGGCCACGGCCCTGACGGTCGGGCTGTGGGGCTATTTCCTCTATACCGGCGTGGTCGATCCGCTGGGCGGGATCAACAGCCTGTGGCCCCTGTTCGGCATCGCCAACCAGATGCTGGCGGCGGTCGCCCTGATCCTGGGCACGGTCGTCCTGTTCAAGATGAAGCGGCAGAGGTTCGCCTGGGCCACCGCGGTTCCGGCGGTCTGGCTGCTGATCTGCACCGTCACGGCGGGTCTGCAGAAGCTGTTCCACCCCGACGTGAAGATCGGCTTCCTGGCCCATGCGCGTAAGTATCAGGACGCCATGGCCGCCGGCGACATCCTGGCCCCGGCCAAGACCATCGGCGACATGCACCGGGTCATCGTCAACGACTACGTCAACTCGGCGCTGACGGCGGGCTTCCTGTTCGTGGTGCTGACGGTCGTGGTCTATGGCGTCGGGGCCTGTTTCAAGGCGCTGAAGTCCGACCAGCCGACCGTGGTCGAGACCCCGGCGGCGCACGAGCTGACCCTGGCCGACGAAGCCATGGACATCGCCCGTGCTTAAGTCCTCTTCATCCTCAGCGACGACCGGCGGCGCGGACCTGCTCTGCGCCTGCCGGGACACGTTGGTGCGGTGGGGCAAGGACGCCCGCCGCACCGCCGGGCTGATGATCGGCCAGCCGGATTATGACGCCTATGTCGCCCACGCCGCCGTCACCCACCCGGATCAGGCGCCGCTGGACCGCACCGCCTTCTTCCGCCTGCATGAAGCGCGGCGGTTCGGCGAAGGCGGCGGCTTCCGCTGCTGCTGAGGCGGCCTGACCGCACCCGGACGGTTACAGGCGATCATATCTTGTTACGGGCCTTGTTACGGCGACGGGGTTGCAACCGCGCGCGCTCCGTCCCACTAAGGCGCCAATCATAACCGCCCCTGTTCAGGAGACTGCTCCCCATGACCGTTCGCGTCGCCATCAACGGCTTCGGCCGCATCGGCCGCCTCGTCCTTCGCTCGATCGTCGAGCACGGCCGCAAGGACATCGAGGTCGTGGCGATCAACGACCTGGGCCCGGTCGAGACCAACGCCCACCTGTTCCGCTATGACTCGGTACACGGCCGCTTCCCCGGCACGGTCACGACGGGCGAGGACTGGATCGACGTCGGCACCGGCAAGATCAAGGTCACGGCCGAGCGCGACCCAGCCAACCTGCCGCACGCCGAGCTGAAGGTGGACATCGCCCTGGAATGCACGGGCATCTTCACCTCCAAGGACAAGGCCTCGGCCCACCTGAAGGCCGGCGCCAAGCGCGTGCTGGTCTCGGCCCCGGCCGACGGCGCCGACAAGACCATCGTCTTCAAGGTCAACCATGAGACCCTGACGGCCGACGACATCGTCGTCTCCAACGGCTCGTGCACGACCAACGCCC